>CALDSS010000088.1 GCA_937924495.1 uncultured Saprospiraceae bacterium | reverse complement strand
CTCATTGCTACCATTTTTGACCAAGCTAAAGCGTGGCGCTATGAATTTGATACTTGTGATAAAAACTATTTCTCAACCCCTGATTGGCATTATGTATTAATATTTTTGGACGGTTACACAAATGTCAGAAATTAGCTATTTAAAAGATAAAACCTCGAAAATTTTTGATCTTTGCCGCCGTTAATTCGCTGTTTATGAAAGAGATTCTTGTTTTATTAAGTTTGGTAATATTTTCTCAAGCGTGCAAAAATGCTATTGAAGTTGTTGAGGTAAAAAATGAGGCAGGTCAATTGGTAGAAAAATACCAACGTAGCGTTGAAAGTAATATGCGTCATGGCAGTTACGAAGCTTTCGATGAGAAAGGAAATATTATTGAATCCTCAGTTTTTCAAAATGATACCCTTCATGGCGAGCGAATTATTTATTTTGAAAATGGTCAGCCTCAATATATTGAACAATACAAGAATGGCCAGTTCGACGATTTGTATAATTCTTTTTACGAGTCTGGTCAATTGAAATTGGAAGGGAAATACACCAATGGAGCCATGAATGGAGAATGGAAAGGGTATCATGAAAATGGCCAATTAAAAGAGGTGGTGCTTTTTGAAAATAATAACGAAAATGGACCTTTTGTAGAATATCATGCTAATGGAAAATTAGCAGCAGAAGGAACTTACCTCAATGGAGATAAAGAGCACGGAGAACTAAAATTATATGACAAAACTGGTGAGTTATACAAAACGATGAACTGTGACGAAGGGTTGTGTAGAACTACTTGGTTGCGAGAAGATCAAAAAGAAAAAAAGGATAATGAATAAAATTTACGCCCTAATTATTTTTTCAATATTGGTAACGGGTGCTCAGGCACAGGTCGGAGGCAATTCTGTTTTTCAATTTGCAAATATGGAGGCCTCTCCTCGAATAACTGCGTTAGGTGGCAATTTGATAACCGTAAAGGATGATGATGTAAGCTTGGCTTATCACAACCCGGCAGCTACCAATTCGTCCATGCATCAAACGATTGCGTTCAATCATAATTTTCATTTTGCAGATGTTAGCAATGGATATTTGGCCTACGGTCATCATGTAGATCAATGGAAAACCTCTTTTCATGCAGGACTTCAATATATCAATTATGGTGATTTTGAAAGAACGGATGTTACTGGGGTAGTAGATGGAAACTTTTCGGCTGCGGAATATGCCTTTACACTTGGAGCAGGGTACGAGCTATATGAAAAACTTTCAGTTGGTGCCAACTTAAAATACATTTCTTCCAATTTTGAAAATTTCACCTCAACTGGTTTGCTTGGAGATGTTTCTGCCATGTACATTGATACTGCTCGCCGTTTTACAGCAACCTTGTTGGTCAGAAATCTGGGAGGACAATTATCGACTTATCACGAAACGAAAGAGAATGTACCTTATGAAACACAATTCGGAATTTCTACTCGATTAAAACACCTTCCTTTTCGCCTTTCCATTATCTATCACAACCTTAATCGTTTTGATATCAGATACGATGATCCGAATTCAGAAGAACCCACTTTTATCATTGGAGAAAATCAGGGTGATGGAGAAATTCCATGGATCGATAATTTGGCGCGCCATTTTATTATCAATGGAGAATTTCTTTTTGGGAAAAAAGAAAATTTCAGGTTAAGGATGGGTTATAATCATTTCCGTCATCGCGAATCGCGAATTAATAATTTGAGATCCTTTGCTGGTTTTTCTTTTGGAGTTGGTTTTAAAATCAATCGTTTCAGAGTTGATTTTGGAAGAGGGCTTTGGCATTTAGCTGGCGGAATGAATCATTTTTCGATAGCAACCAATATTCGAGAATTTAAAAAGACGAATAAAACGGCGGTTCTGCCTGAAGATTAATTTGATGATCTTCAATTTCTAATTTATAGCTAAATAAGGCAATTCCACTTTCTTGAAAAGGTACTTTCGAACCATATTTTTCGTCTCCAATAATCGGGCAACTTATTGCTGAAAATTGCGCTCTAATTTGATGAAATCGCCCCGTAACTAATTGAATATCAATTAGATACCCTTTTTCTAATTCTTTTTCAAAAGTATATTTTAAAATAGATTGTTTGCCGTTCTGATGGTTTTTGGGATGCGCAATTGCCTTTTTGTTTTTTTGATCTTTTTCTATCCAATGCGTCAATGTCCCTTTCTCTTTCGGTGGTTTATTTTCTAATATAGCTTTGTAAAATTTTCTTACCCTTCGGTTTTGAAACGATTCATTCAACTGTTTTAAAACGCTTTTCTTTTTTGCAAAAAGAATGACACCGCCCACCAATCTATCGAGCCGATGAACCACTCCAACAAACGGCTTTTTTTTCTTTTCAGAAATGTAATGAAGCAGCTGTTGTTCCAAAGAAGGGTAGTACGGTGATTGCTCAACCACCAACCCGTAAGGTTTCACCACGGCAATCCAATCATCCGTTTCTTCAATAATTTGAAAGGGTAGGGTCATTGTCTAATGGCTTCTACTGGGTCCATTTTTGCAGCCTGAAATGCTGGCAAAACCCCAGAAATTAATCCAATCATAATTGACCAAATAAGGCCATTCGTTACATTAGAAGAGGAAAGAAATATTGGGAAAGGCGCGACACTGGACAATGCCTGAGCAACAAAATAAATCAATACCAGCCCTATTAAACCTCCAATGATGCAGAGTACAATAGACTCGATTAGAAACTCCAATAAGATGATCCATTTCTTTGCTCCTAATGCCTTTTTTACACCGATAATATTCGTCCGCTCTCGCACAGAAACAAACATGATATTGGCCACACTAAAACCTCCAACCAAGATGGCAAACATTCCAATAATTAACCCGACCATATCAAAAACACCGAAAAAGGTATTCAAAACATTGGAGATAATGGACAATTTATTTAATGCAAAATTATCTTCCTCTTTTGGCTTCAATCGGCGCTGAGCACGTAAGGCGAAGGTAAGGTCTCCAACCAATTCGTCAGCAGTAAACCCTTCTTTTGCTTTCACAGCAATGGTGCCGCCCCAGTCGTTTGATTTGACCTTTCCCATATTCACAGCCAACCGATAAGGAATAAGGGCTGCTTCATCAAAGTTTAAAATATTAATCATGCTCTCTCCCTCTTTTTCAATCACTCCAACTACTTCCAATTCTCGTCCGAAGACTTTAATTTTCTTACCAACGGGGTCAATAGCGCCAAATAAATTTTGAGCAACCAGATGTCCAATTACAATCTTCGGCAATCCCAACTCAGATTCGTAAGTAGAAAAATACCTACCTTTTTCGTATTCTAAACTAAAAATATCGCTATGGTCAGGAGAAACTGCAATAATTCCTACTTCCTCCAAATAATTATTTCGGTACTTAAAACTCGGCTCCCCAATGAAAGCATGGAAGTCAACTAAAGAAGCCGATTTTACACGTTTTTTAATTGCCTTGAAATCTTTGAATCCAGGATTGGGGCGTTGCACCCATTTCCACCAATTACTATGCGGATCTTCTGCCCAAGGAAATTTCTGAACATAAACTACGTCGTCTCCTAATTTATTGAAACTCTCCTCAATATTGGCTTGCATAGAATCCACAGCAGACTGGACACCAATGATGCAGAAAATACCGATGGTAATGCCCAAAAGGGAAAGAAACGTCCTTAATTTATTTCCAGAAAGTGCTTGTACCGCTTGAAGTAAACTTTCTGAAAATATTTTGGCAAAAATTTTCATGGGTCGAAGATAGAATTTTGATAAACCTAAAGGAATAGATTTAGATAAATGATAGCGCTAATTCTGCTAACGCTGGGTTTGACCCAACATTTATTCAAAACTAAAAATCAGGTGATAAGTTTTTATACTATAGATATGAGGCCTTTGACACTATATTTTTTATCTTCGCGCGATTTTTAGAATGGGGTAGTGAATTATACTCTGAGATCTAAAAGGTACACAAAATCTTTAATAAAAATATTTGAATGCGGACGAAACTTTCCCAATTTGACTACGAGCTACCGGCTGAACTGATAGCTAAATATCCGACTGCAAGAAGGGATGAATCTCGAATGATGGTTGTTGATAGAGCAACTGGAAAAATAGAGCATAAGGTTTTCAAAGACATGCTTGATTATTTTGATGAGGATGATTGCCTAATTTTTAACAACACCAAGGTTTTTCCTGCGAGAATGTACGGCAAAAAAGAAAAAACTGGTGCTGATATTGAGGTTTTCTTACTCAGAGAATTGAACCGTGAAGCAAGGCTTTGGGACGTATTGGTGGATCCAGCTCGGAAAATTAGAGTAGGAAATAAATTATACTTTACGGATGAGAGTGGGACTGACTTGTTGACTGCGGAAGTTGTAGATAATACAACTTCACGCGGAAGAACAATTAGGTTTTTGTTGGATGACGTAGAAAATCCTCAAAAACATTTCGTTGATTCTCTCAATATTTTAGGCCAAACTCCGCTTCCAAAATATCTTGGAAGAGAAATGGAGGCTTCTGACAAAGAGCGATATCAAACCATTTACGCTAAGAAAACGGGAGCCGTGGCCGCACCCACCGCTGGTTTGCATTTTAGCGAAGAATTGATGAAGCGTTTGGAGTTGAAAGGAGTTGACTTTGCTGAAATAACACTTCACATTGGCTTGGGAACTTTCAGAAGTATTGATGTTGAAGACCTCTCTAAACATAAAATGGATGCCGAATATTTTGATATTGAGCAACCTGCAGTAGATAAGGTTAATAAAGCACTTGCTGGTAAGAGAAGGCTTTGTGCAGTTGGAACTACCTCAATGAGGTCAATTGAATCTGCAGTTTCTGCAACCAGAAATTTGAAATCAGCAAGTGGGTGGACGAATAAGTTTATTTTCCCTCCGTATGATTTTCAGATAGCCAACTCTATGATTACGAACTTTCATTTGCCGAAGTCTAGCCTGATGATCATGGCTTCTGCTTTTGCAGGAATAGACCTTATTCAAGAAGCTTACAGCATTGCAGTTAAAGAAAAGTATCGCTTCTTCAGTTATGGAGATGCTATGTTGATTCTATAAAAATTAGAGTTCAAGAAAAGATAGAAAAGAGGCTCTGCTTTAGAAATAAGCAGAGCCTTTTTATTTTTTGAAATAATTTCTATTTCTGATAAACTATTTTTATAATTCAAACGTCAACTAATTGAAAGGGGCTAAAAGAAGCTTTTTTCATCAAAAATTAAATATATATTTATCAGATATTGTTTTATTTCATGTGGCAAGGATTTTGATAAAATATTGATAGTCAGTTAGTTATGAGAAATAATTAACATATTTTAAAAATATTTTTCTCTAATTGTTTTATTATTTGAAAATTATTTTTTCATTATTGAGAATAATGGGTTTAGTTTTTACTTTTGCCGCACGGAAAGGGTATATATGAACAAAATCTTTTATTTCAAATTTATCCTTATTGTGTTACTTTTCATTTTTCGAACAGTAATATAGTAGTAACCTTATTTTTTTAATTTAACTCTTTTCAACAGTTATGTACTGGACTTTAGAATTAGCTCATAATCTCGAAGATGCTCCGTGGCCTGCCACCAGAGATGAACTTATTGATTATGCAGTACGTTCGGGCGCCCCGTTAGAAGTAATCGAAAATCTTCAAGCAATGGAAGATGAAGGTGAAATCTACGAAACCATCGAAGATGTGTGGCCTGACTTTCCTCGTAAAGATGACTTTTTGTTTAACGAGGACGAATATTAGACATTGGAGAAAACGTCTCAACATCTGTTTCGACATTACTTGTAATAAATCGGAAATAAAACGCTTACCAGACGTAGAAAAGAAAAGGGATTCGTGCAAATACACGAATCCCTTTTCTTTTTGACTCAGAAATTAAAACTATTCTAAAATAATATGCTGAGAATTATTAGTTCTATCACATTCTTGCAACTTCAAAAAGGCATCAAGTGAAAGAATAATCATGGGCATGTACCGTGTCTTTTTCCGAATATCTAATTCTACTTCCATTTCAAATTTATTATTCGGTAGCAGCATACCGTCCGTATCCTCTAGACCACCTTCCAGAAAAAAACCACCTATATTAATTGCTCCTTTAGTGATTTTTTCAGACCCAGATATATAAGCACGCACGCCTAATGGTTGATCTGCTTTATCGTCTTTCTTATAAATCAGGGCAGGGCCCTTCCCTATATTTTCAACTTCAAACCTAAGTGTGGCTTTTTTATTTTTTGTTTTTATGTGTTTCATGTTTCTTATAACTAAGTCTGGACACTTAGTTTTTGCATTAATCACTTCATCCAATGATTTACTTTCAAACTTTGGACTTTCGAAGACTATTTCTTCCTTGTTTTTTTTCTTCCTCGATTTCTTTTTAGCTTCTTTTCTCTTGGAAACTTTTGGTAAAGCTTTTTGCTCTTTTTCAGTAACCACCTCCTCTGTCTTAGGGGCAGGTTTTTGTGGAATTACTTTATTTAAAGAAGCTAAAGGCTCCTCGACATCGAGGTTGGAAGATTTTTTTGATGGTTGCGCAATCGAAGGTTTGGCATTTATAGGAATGTAGTTTTTAGAAGCCCGTACTTTCATGAAAATATGTGACTTCTGTTCTCCAACCTTAATTTTAAAGCTTTTTGATTTTACCTTTTCTATAATTGATGCCTGAAAGGCCTCTAATTCGTTACTGTTTAGCGATTGGTCAAAGTCAATGTTTAGATAAGGAAGTCTCTTATCCTTCCCTGTCTCAATATCAAAACGCCCAGTATTTATAATGTCAATATAAATTTGAGCGGACTTATTATTTTTTTTGAGTACTTCAATGTTAGTAATAGTAAGTCGATGTCCATCCGGCATATTTGCAAAAGAATGGCCAACTGAAAGGTACGGAACCGCCAACAACAAAGACATCAATACCCACATAAATGGCTTGGTGTAAGTTTGCATTTTTTCTTTAGAAGTTTGAACTGAAATAAGTTTCAGCAAAATGAAATTAAACAGAATTGTTAAGCTGGAGGAAGAGTTGTTAGGTATTCAACGTAATTCGTGGTTAGCTATTATACTCTGCTTAAGTTCAATTATTGTACCTTTTTTATTTTCCAGAAGAAAGTTTTAAGGGTCTCTCTACACTTTCAACTAAAGATATAAAAGTTTCTGTTCTTTGAATACCAGCAATACTCTGAATTTTGTCCGCAAGTACTGTTCTTAGATGGTTGGTGTCTTTACAAATTATTTTTGCAAAAAGGCTATAAGCGCCAGTCGTGTAATGTGCAGCAACCACCTCTGGAATTGTTAATAGACCTTCTGCAACCTCGTCATAAAGAGAACTCTTATCCAAATATATTCCAAGAAACGCCACAATATCGTACCCGAGTTTCTCATAATCAACGATTACTTGGCTGCTTTTGATAACACCCAGCTGTTTTAGTTTTTTTACTCTTACATGAACCGTTCCTCCAGAGACGAACAATTGCTCACCTATTTCTTTGTAACTCTTATCCGCATCGTGAGAAAGAATAGAAAGAATTTGTAGATCCAAATCATCAATTTTATCCATGATTTCTATTTTGAAAATTATCAACAAAAGTGATGAATTCCAGAATAGAAATGAATGATTCTCCTTTAAATTAAATATGATTTAACAGAAGGTGCCCTAATTCCTTTAGCGGTCTTGTTTCCCAACAATTTGTTTAATGCGTTCAAGGCCTCTAAGGTTGGACGGTAAGTTTATCGCATTTTTAATGTCATTTTTTTCACGATTGGTTAAATGAAAAGACATGGAGGCCAACTCGTTTTCCCCAGTTGGTCGGTAATTCATCCGTATCACTTCAAATTTTCCAGGCCCCATAATATCGTATAGATAACTAAGATTGGCATCATGTTCAAAATTTTGAAGCCTTAAAATATGGCCAAATATTCCAAGTGGGTAAAGCATAGATTCTACAATTCCTTGATTATCACTCGGCGTTATTTCTGTACCTAAATTCATGGAGCTAATATGAACCAAAGCTACCCCCTCGGTATTTTCTCTGAGCCAATCCTGATAGACTTGTACAAAACGAGCAGCAGAAAGAATTCCCATATTGTCTCTGAATCCAGCATCCATTACCTCAATAGATGGATTGCTTGGCAAGTGTACATTTGGCAATATAAAAGGGTAGGTCGCATTCATTCTCAGAGCAGTCGTAAATCGCAGACTATCTGCCTCCTGTTTTTTAAAAAGACTATGAAAATCCACAGCATCTATTTCAGAACCTGTTTCATTATCAACTTGAAAACTGGCTGATGATAGAAAAGAGAAGGCATGAGGCGAAATAAGCATTCGGCGCGCATCATTCACGATTGCAGGTGAAATGATGACCATAGGAATTTTCGCCTCCAATTCAGGTTGCCGAAAATAAGAAATAGGTTTGTCTAAAATGTAGTCTGTATTTTCATTTAACTGTTTTTCAAACATGTAACCTCGGTCTTTGATATACCGATGTTCGCCATATTTAAATTCTGCAAAAGGAAGAAAAATATCATTAGACACAATGGAGAAGCTAATAGAATTAAGTAAATCCTTCGAAATCTTTTTTAAATAGATAGGATCGTTTTGGTTTTTAATTTTCCCTTGGATTTTTTCTAAATAGAGTGAGCGATAATAAGAAGAACCTATCATGCCACCAGATGCTCCAGTCATTAATGCTGTCCGAGGCATAAACCTATTATTGGTCACGCTATCGCAAGTTTGCAAAACTTTAGTTGCCCATACAGCTGCTTTCAATCCACCACCACTCACACTCGTTATGATTAATTTCGGATTTTTTTCTCCGAATTTAGCTCTCCAATTTTCTAAAATTGTTAAAACCGAATCTGCCTGATTCATAACCGAATCTGGATAAATCATTTCTTTTAAACGCTCAAAAGAATATTCCGCTTGCTCTTTCTGATAGTCCAGTCCATAACTTTGGTTTTGATGACTGAAGTAACTGCTTTTTGTAAGGAAATTTATACTAATAAGAAAAACAATAAGCATCGTTACTCTCCATCTGTGCAACCAATAATTGATGGCTCCAATTACCGAAAAAGAAATACTCATTAAAATAAATATACTTGCACCTGCAGGAATTCTAAAAATCTTGAAATCCATTAGATAACCGAGTCCCATCAAAAGCACCACCAGCCCAAATTGAAGATAAAATGCATTAAGGTGATTTTGTTTGAAAATTCTTAGAAGGAATTTACTTTCATAATGAGCCACACTTCTCACCATGCGAGGTTTTAATTGCTCACTTAGATAGGTGTCAACTCGCCATCGGTTTTCGTCACTTTTTATTCTATCAATATCCATCCCTCTACGGCCTGGCGTGAGATTAGAAACCTTGTTTGGAGTTTTTTCTTTATTTAATCTTTTTAAATAAAATGATATATCACGATTTGTCCAGGTAAGATATAATCCAAAAAAAATGATGGTACAAATAGTTCCGAATGTAAAGGCAGAGAGATTTAGAATTACCGTAGAAATGGAATAATATTCATTATAGATTTGCGAATACCCCGCCTTAATTACATACAAGAAAAAAAATGCTAAAGGTATCACCGCATTATTTAAACTAAACTTGGTGAGCGGCCTTTTTAAGGTGGCAAGAAAGGCGAAATGATGGGTTGAAAGTAGATAAGTGGTGAGATTCCAACTCATAGATAAACCCCCAAATGCAAGCCCCACCAAGAAATAGCTTAAGCCATTCACCTGACCTAAGTACTCAGGATTCAAAAATAAATGCCGAAATCCGAAACTTCTTGCAAATTGCCCAGTCAGTAATAAAGCCAAAAATACCCATAAAATGAGCAACAGCACATTGCTCCTTAAATGAAGAATGATAAGTTGAATCGGAAAAGAATAAAATATGTTAAGAACCTTTTCTTTTACTGTGTTAAACAAGGAGGTCAGGTTTTATTCTTAAAAAATACATATATTTGCAATCTTGAAATCATAATTTCTCCCCTTCGGCTTTTTCGCTACATTTTTTGGAAACACTGTAAAGTAGTGCATCATTGATGTATTTACCTCTTTTTTGGTTTGTTTGAATCCGAGATTACTATCATCGCTCCCAAAACTTTAACCAAAAACACAAAGTATGCTTTTCAAGGATATTTTTTTTGTTGAAATTTAAAATTTATTACTAAATATTAAGAATTAATAATTTCATAAACTTAAAACGATACTAAAAATGAATATTGCTGTCGTTGGTACTGGGTACGTTGGTCTAGTCTCTGGAACTTGTTTTGCTGAAACAGGAAACAATGTTATTTGTGTTGACATTGACGAAAAGAAAGTCAAGAGAATGCGTAATGGCGAAGTTCCAATTTACGAACCTGGGCTAGAAACACTTTTTGAAAGAAATACTAGACAAGGAAGACTCCATTTTACCACCAATTTAAAAGAGGGGATAAAAGATGCAGAGATCATCTTTTTGGCACTTCCTACTCCTCCTGATGAAGATGGCTCTGCCGACCTAAAATACATTTTAGGAGTTGCAAAGGATCTTTCGAAAATTATTACGGATTACAAAGTTATTGTTGATAAAAGTACAGTACCAGTTGGTACTTCTGAAAAGGTTCATGCGGCACTTGCTGCAAATTTGGATGAATCTCTTTTTGACGTAGTATCTAACCCTGAATTTTTAAGAGAAGGGGTAGCGGTTGATGATTTCATGAAACCAGACCGTGTTGTAATTGGTACTTCGTCTGCAAAGGCAAAAGAGGTAATGCATAGATTATACGAGCCTTTCGTTCGTCAAGGTAATCCTATTATCTACATGGATGAGCGCTCTGCTGAGATGACAAAATATGCCGCTAACTCTTATTTAGCGACTCGTATCTCTTACATGAACGAAATCGCAAATTTATGCGAAGTAGTGGGCGCTGATGTAGATAAAGTAAGAATCGGAATGGGTAGCGATAATCGTATCGGTAAGCGTTTCCTTTTTCCTGGTGTAGGGTATGGTGGTAGCTGTTTCCCTAAAGATGTTCAGGCTTTGGCTAAAACTGCTGCGGATAATGAATATGATTTCAAAATTTTGAAATCAGTAATGAATGTAAACGGTATCCAAAAGCACGTTTTATCGGAGAAAATTTCAAAGTTCTTCGGCGGTAAATTGAAAGGCAAAACCATAGGAATGTGGGGATTGGCCTTCAAACCGAATACCGATGATATTCGTGAAGCACCCGCATTATACATTATCGAAGATTTGTTGAGTCAAGGTGCTAAAGTTAAAGCATTTGATCCAGAGGCAATCGACAATGTAAAAGCGCACTTTGGAGATAGAGTCACTTTCTGCTCTGAACAATACGAAGCCGTAATTGGGGTTGATGCGTTAGCCATTGTAACAGAGTGGAGCGTTTTCAGAACGCCTAGTTATAAGGTAATGAAAGAGTTGATGAAATCACCAGTGATTTTTGATGGTAGAAACTTATACGATACCAATACCATGAATAAGCATGGATTCTACTATAATTCTATCGGTAGAAATGTGGTAAATAGCAAGAAAAAACCTACTGCGGTTTTGAATGGCAAAAAATAATTTCTAAAAAGAAATAATCTCAATATAAGGGTGGGTGCGTTGCATCTACCCTTTTTTATTGTACAATTTGCCCTGACCCAAAATGGAATCCATTAATTTTCTTTCCCGAAAGGGCTTCTCGCTACCCACTCGGCCTCCGGTTCCAATAGATTATAAATCGATTTCCCAATAGAGTTGATGAACCAGTTGTTGCTTTTGAGAAAGAAAGACATGGGATAGCCAACTGCCCCCGCCGAGGATTTAATTTCCATCGCTGTTCGAGCGAAGATGAGATCTTTAGCTTTTACTTCAATTGCTCTTCTGATCATGTCGTACAACATGTTCATGTAAACTTTGACAGTTTTATTATAATGTGGATCATAACCTACAAAATGTGCATCCAAATCATCATGGCTATAAATGAGCGTATTGAATCCGACTAACTGATTATCAACAAAGTAGCCTGTCATTTCAAGTCGATTTCCAAGCTCTCTTTTGAGTTCTAAAAAGTAATTAGGATGCAAAATAAAAAGATTGAAACCAGCATTAGTAGCTACGAATTCGTATAATTCATGAATTCTATCATTGAATGCTTCGATGAGTTTTTCGTCCATTTGGCGGCGTTCCATAGCTTCTCCTTTTCGGCTGGCAGAACGTGCCCGTTTTCGATATTTGGAGGTCATGGCAGCCAGATAGTCGTCGTAAGTTTCCCACTCTTTGCGTAGGTGAAAAATCATATTTGGCTGAGCGGAAACATTGATAAAACCTTTCCCTAAGTTTTCAGCATGAACCTGTTCTTTATCTTCAAAAAAGTCTTTTAAGAAAAAGCCCGTTGTTGGGGTTCCGTATCTTTTCAAAGACCGCTGACCATGCTCCAACCCCTCCTTCCACAATTTTATCCAATCAGATTCGGCAATTTCTTCCTCTAAAAAATAGTAAGCGTTTTCACCCGTTACCAGAGTGTTTCCTCCAATTAATAGAGGAACTTCAATGGTTTTCGCAATTTGCTTTTTGGTGGCTTCACCAATTTTTTTGAAAACCGAAGCATTAGGATCTGCATCGTTCAGGCTACTGCTTGCCTTAAAAATAGTGGTTTGCAAACAAGAAAGGCCTATCATCTTTTTCCCTTTAAAAAAAAGAAGATAACCAAATTTCATATCCGTAGGCGGTGCCGCTTCTAGTGCACGGAGATAGGGCTTTTGCACGAAAGTGCTTCCTAAATTAGAAAGGTAGCTCCATTCCTCAGGTAGTTTTTCAACAGACGGAACGAAAAGTACCCGATATTCAACATCGTTAACGTTACAGCAAATCTCATCGGGATTATCTGCCAATTGTGTGGTTTTAGAACAGGTGAAGCTCACGTGGGTGATTTATCTTGATATATTACTGCCTTTCGAAATATCATTCCAAAAAACATGCAAATAGACAGCTTTAAAAACTCGCAAGCAAGAAAAAGGTTGTTTTCTCCTCGTTAAAGGTCTTAACAGATTTCTTAATCGTCAAGAATGCTTTTTACTGCTTTTTTTACTTTTATGTAATCGGTCATAAATATCGATAGAATAATTCTCGAATTACTTAAGTAACCGTCCAAAAATATTAATAAGTAAATCGAGCTTCTTTTAGCGCCACTCTTCGTTAATTTTTATTTCAATAGCTAAGGCTATTCAAAGAAAAATTGCCTCAATTGGCACCAAAACAATTCTCGATTTATTCTATAAATATTTATGACCGATTCCTTATTTGAAATAACGCTGAATTTTGAATTTGAATCATTTCTCTAACTAAGTCTTTTACTTTTGCGAATCTAAAGAAATTCAATGAAAAGATATGATGTAGTGGTTGTGGGTGGGGGAGCGGCAGGTTATTTTGCTGCCATCAATTGTGCGGAGGCTCGTCCTGATTTCAAAATTTTGATTTTGGAAAGAGGAAAAGACGTCCTGAATAAAGTGAAAATTTCAGGCGGCGGTCGCTGTAATTTGACCCACAATTGCCCAGAACCTGATGAGTTGATCAAAAACTATCCAAGAGGAAGTCGCGAATTGAGAGGGCCTTTTTACGAATTTGGACAACCCCAAACTTTAGAGTGGTTTAACAAAAGAGGCGTTAAAACTAAAATCGAATCTGATGGCCGTATGTTCCCAATTACTGACAAGTCTCAAACCATTATGGATTGTCTTATCGCTTCCGCGAAAAAAGCGGGTGTTGAATTGCAAACGGGCAGCCGAGTTTCAGATTTAAAACCTGAAGATGGCCTTTGGAAAATTAATCTTACCCATCAAAAACCAATTCTTGCAAAAAAGGTGATGATTGCTGCAGGGAGTTCAAATGGGATGTGGAAAGTGCTTGAAAACTTAGGTCACAAAATTATCAAACCCCTTCCTTCACTTTTTACGTTTAATATAAAAGACCCTCGAATTCAAGAGTTAATGGGCACCTCTGTTCCCGAGGCTCACTTTTCTTTGATTTCAAATTTTGATAAAAAAACACGCCGCAAATATCAATTGGAATCCACTGGTTCACTTCTGGTTACTCACTGGGGATTGTCAGGTTTTGGAGTATTGAGAATGTCAGCTTGGGCAGCAAGGGCATTGGCTGAACTGAATTATAAAGCTGATTTGAAAGTAAATTGGGTACATCCTATGACCACAGAGGAAGTGACTAAAAAACTGACTCAACTTAAATCGGATTGGTCTAAGAAAACGGTTCAAACTCAATCGCCCTTTTCCACTGTTTCGGCTCGTCTTTGGAAGAGTTTTGTCAATCATGCCCTTTCGGGAAAAGAAAAAAACTGGGCAGACCTTAATAAAAAGGAACTTGCTCAATTGACTGAAAATCTATCTGCTGCCATTTTCAAAATCAATGGAAAAAGTACTTTCAAAGAAGAATTTGTCACAGCAGGCGGAGTGGATTTAAAAGAAATCAATTTTAAAAAATTTGAATCAAAAATACTTCCCAACCTTTTCATGGCTGGTGAAATATTGAATATTGATGCCGTCACAGGCGGTTTCAATTTTCAAGCAGCTTGGACAGGAGGATGGATTGCTGGCAAAGCGATGGCTGAATAAAACCTGATGGTGGCACGACTCCAAGTCGTCCCACCATTTGATTGTCCAGAAAAGTAAGCCTTTCCATTAGTAGGGCAATAAAAAAGTCAAAAAAATGAACTCTATTTCCCTTGAACTTTGTTAGAGTGTTGAAATGCTCTAATTTTGCAACCTATGTTTAAAATTGGTAACGTCGAGTTTGGAGAACGCCCTTTGTTTTTGGCACCCATGGAGGATGTGAGTGATCCGCCATTCCGTGCATTATGCAAAAAGCAAGGATGCGATATGATGTACACGGAGTTTATCTCGGTGGAAGGACTAATTCGTGATGCACGAAAATCAGTTGAAAAACTCGACATCTACGATGATGAGCGGCCTATTGGGATTCAAATTTTCGGTGCCGAGTTGGACTCGATGAGGCGAGCCGCAGAAATCGTAGAAGAAGCGCAACCCGAAGTTTTGGACATTAACTTTGGCTGTCCAGTAAAAAAAGTGGTTTGTAAGATGGCCGGAGCGGGCATTTTGCAAGACATTGATAAAATGGTCAAACTGACCGATTATATTGTAAAATCCACAAAACTTCCGGTAACGGTAAAAACCCGTCTCGGTTGGGATGATCATACCATCAAAATCGAAGAAGTCGCAGAGCGATTGCAAGATGTTGGTATAAAAGGTCTGGCCATTCATGGGCGTACGCGCAAGCAAATGTACAAGGGCGAGGCAGATTGGACCTTAATTGGAAAAATCAAAGAAAACCCTCGCATTCACATTCCAATTTTAGGGAACGGAGATATCAATTCTCCAGAAATGGCAGCAGAGTATTTTGAAAAATATAAGGTGGATGGCATTATGATTGGCCGTGCTGCTATCGGAAATCCTTGGATTTTTAGGGAAATAAAACACTACTTCAAAACGGGCGAAATTCTACCGCCACCAACTACTTTTGAAAGGGTAGAAGTGGTAAAGGAACATTTAGAAAGGTCTTTGGATTGGAAAGGAGAAAAATTGGGAGTGGTAGAGATGCGCCGTCATTATGGCCAATATTTTAGAGGAATTCCACATTTCAAACCTTACCGCCAGGTTTTGGTAACCGAAAACGATCCAACCGTTCTTTTCGAAATTTTAGATAAAATTTTAGACCGTTTTGCTGAAACTGAGGCGATTGTCTCACCCCTCGTTCTTTCCAAATTGAAATAAATTCTAACTTTCAAGCCCCAACTTGAAAC
Source organism: uncultured Saprospiraceae bacterium (assembly GCA_937924495.1). Lineage (GTDB taxonomy): Bacteria > Bacteroidota > Bacteroidia > Chitinophagales > Saprospiraceae > JAGQWW01. The sequence continues at coordinate 10,070 of CALDSS010000088.1, read as the reverse complement.
CGTTTTCTATCTTTGAAACTCTTTAATTAAAAATCACTGAGAAGGCTGTGTTTTTCATAATTCAACCACACGAACAAAAAGTTTTTCGAGTCATTAGCGAAACCGCCAAAGAGTTAGGGTACCCTACCTATGTGGTAGGTGGCTATGTTCGAGATAGACTGATTGGTCGTCCTTCCAAGGATATGGATATTGTTTGTGTGGGTAGTGGAATTAAATTAGCTCAAGCTATTTCTGCCAAACTTCGACCCATTCCTCAAATTGCAGTTTTCAAACGATTTGGCACTGCGATGCTCAAACACGAGGATTTGGAAATTGAATTTGTCGGTGCTCGAAAAGAAAGCTACCGCGTCGATTCAAGAAAGCCAACAGTAGAGGATGGAACCTTAGAAGATGATCAAAATCGTAGAGATTTTACCATCAATGCATTGGCAGTGAGCTTGAATGATAATGACTTTGGAAGTATTGTCGATCCGTTCAATGGTCTCGAAGATTTAGAAAACAAAATAATAAGAACGCCGCTTGAGCCTGGCAAAACCTTCTCCGATGATCCGCTTCGAATCATGCGGGGTATTCGATTTGCGGCCCAATTAGATTTTCATATTGAAGAATCCACCCTTAATGCCATCGGTAAATATCGAAATCGATTAAATATCGTTTCTCAGGAGCGAGTTGCGGTGGAGTTGAACAAAATTCTCCTTTCTCCCAAGCCATCCAAAGGTTTTCATTTGATGAATAAAACAGGCGTTTTGGAAAATGTCTTGCCAGAATTGGGAAAACTGAAAGGAGTGGAGGTGAAAAATGGGATTGGTCATAAGGACAATTTCTTTCATACCTTAAAGGTATTGGATAACCTATCCGCGAAGTCAAAAAATCTTTGGTTGCGTTGGGCTGCACTTTTACATGATATTGGTAAAGCACCAACCAAACGATTTAACAAAGAATTAGGTTGGACTTTTCATGGTCATGATGCAGTGGGGGCGAGTATGGTGCCGCGTATTTTTAAAAAGCTACGTTTGCCGCTTGACGCGAAAATGAAATATGTGCAAAAAATTGTAGCACTCCATCAGCGCCCAATGAAGCTGACTACGGAGGAGATTTCAGATTCGGCAATTCGTAGAATTTTGTTTGATGCAGGAGAGGATATTGATGATTTGATGCAATTGTGTGAGGCGGATATTACCTCTAAAAACGAATCAAAAATCAAACGCTATCTCAAAAATTACGAAAACCTCCGAGTGAGGATGAAGGAATTGGAAGAAAGTGATAATCTGCGCAACTGGCAACCTCCGATCACTGGCGAAATGATAATGGAAACCTTTGGCATCAAGCCGTCAAGAGCAGTAGGGGATATCAAAAATTTTATTCGTGAAAGTATTTTGGAAGGAGACATTCCAAACGATTTTGAATCCGCACAAGCATTGATGGTAAAGAAAGGCACGGAAATGGGATTGAAAGTAGTTGGAAAAGCAAATTAAGATATCAAACAATTTCTATGAGCAAGATTGTGATTATTGGCCTTTTGGTCATTCTAACTTTAGGATTAGGATATTTTGCAATAAATTATCTCCCAAGGATTTTAGGCATGACTACGAATATACCTTACTTAATCATGCTGATTGTCACACTTGGGCTGTGGATTTTTGCAATTATTTATTTGATTAGGAAGTTGATGTAATTTTTAACCTTTTATGGCTAAAAAAAAGAGTTTCATATAAAAAACTGACTTTTCTCTTTGAATTAAGTCAAATTTGAAAAGTCTTCGTATTATTGAATTTTAAAATACTTAGTGTCTCTTTGTGGTATCTCTGTGTCTCTTTGTGTAACAGCTATTCCACTATTTTTAAATATTAATCTATTCTGAGAAAATATGGATGCACCGAATTTTAAACCAAAATCATTTTGGCAAAAACCTGAAGGGGTTACCGGTCTTATCTTTCTGGCAGCTATCGTTTTAGGCGGTGGTTACTTAATTGCTGCTAATATTGGTTTTCTAATTGGCTTAGCTGGAAACATGCTTTACCTCGCTGGTATGTTGGCTGTTTTGGGAGCAGTTATTTATATGGTTCTCGACCCAAAAATGCGTGCATTGGTTGGGTACATGTATAAAAGTGTAATGCGCTCTATCACAGGTATGTTTGTTCAAATTGACCCAGTCGGTATTTTGAAAAACTATGTGGAAGATTTGAAAGACAATCTTCGTAAAATGGGCAAGCAAATTGGAAATATCAGAGGTCAAATGCGAAAATTATCGACCATAATGGATGATAATAACCGTGAGATTGATAAAAATATGCAATTGGCCAGTGTTGCCAAAAAGCAAGGCAAACAAAATCAAATTGTCTTAGCAAGTAGAAAAGCTGCTCGATTGAGAGAGAGTAATGCGAAGTATAAAACATTGCATACGAAGATGTCTGTGATGTATCGCATTTTGGATAAAATGTATAAAAACTCTGAAATTCTAATTGAAGACACAGAAGATCAGGTAAAAGTGAAAGAACAAGAGCGTAAAGCAATTCGCGCCTCTCACTCTGCGATGAAATCTGCGATGAGTGTCATCAGCGGAGATCCAGACAAAAGAGCGATGTTTGATGCAGCCATGGAAAATATCACAGATGATGTAGCGAATAAAGTAGGGGAGATGGAACGTTTCATGGAAATGTCTGCCAACTTCATGGATTCAATCGACCTTCAAAATGGTATGTTCGAAGAGCAAGGCTTACAGATGTTAGAAGAGTGGGAAAAGAAAAGCTCTCTTATGTTGTTGGAAGGAACTGAAACTTTGGATTTAGATTCAGCTCGTCCTGAGCGCCAGACTCGCTCTGATGATAATGATTATAATGAGATGTTTAAATAAGATATTTCAATATCATAGATAAAAAAAATCCCGATTTGAACTACGGTTCAAATCGGGATTTTTTTGTTTGAAGGAACTAACAAATCTAAAATAGCTGTTTCAACTTTGTAAACTATCTACCAACACACCTATAAGAATTGGGTAAATTTTCTATTAATCAGATTTTAAATCGGAAATAACCTATCTTGAGGGAAATAAAATTATTCGACCATGAATAAATGGAGAAGATTAAACGGCGATAAAATTGAATTGCCAATTATTGAAGCAGTCGAAAAAGCAATTGAAAAGGAACATGCTGCAGGGCACAAGCTCAAGGTTTGTATCGGCACCGATTCTCAAGTAAGAGGGGAGGACGTGGAGTTCGCCACCGTAATTGTTTTCCTACGTGAAAAGAAAGGAGGCTTCATGTACATCTGCAATTTTAAAGAAACAAGAAAGATGTCATTACGAGAGCGAATGATTCTGGAAGTCTCAAAATCAGTTGAGGTATCTTATAATCTTTGTGAATTGCTTGATCTGTATGATGTGGCTTTAGAAGTTCACGCTGACATTAATACGGATCCATCTTTTGAATCTAATGTAGCCTTAAAAGAAGCGATGGGGTATATTCTCAGCATGGGTTTCGTTTTCAAAGCAAAGCCAGATGCCTTTGCCTCCTCTTCATGTGCAGATAAGGTGGTGAGGTAAAAATTTCCACTAATTTCCACGTTGGCCACCAATTCCCACATAGGCCATTAAAACCCAATTTCGAAACTCGAAATTGGGTTTTTTAATGCTTCATTTTTTGTAAAATTCCATAAATTTTATTCTTTTTCCCACTTTGGCTATTTATCTGGTGAATAATTCCCACTCCTTGCCCCAGTATTTTTCCCTTCATTTTAGTTATATTTAGATGTATTTTGATGAAAAGCAGCAATATTTTAAATATTATGATTTAAAATAAACTATTTTGTTTTATATTTGAACCAATAAATTGACATGTGGAAAAGTTTTCTTGTTTTGTAGCCAAAAAAATTGGGTATTGGTGGCAATAAGTGGCAAAAAGTTCTAACTTTGACCAAGTTTTGGTAGAAAAACCAATTTTGATGCTTAATTTCTATTCACAAGAAAAGTTATGCTCGGTCGATAAGAAGGGACGTGTTCGTTTGCCTTCCAGCATTATTTCTGTGATTGGAGAAGAGAAAGCAAAGTTTTTCATGATAAAGCCACAAGCTAGAAAAGGGATACTGCAAGTGTATCCAGTAGAGTCGTGGGAAAAGCGTTCTGAGAAGTTGGGGCAGATTGATTTGATGTTGGAAGAGAACCGCGAATATGTGCGGAGGCAGATGTTAGGTTTTACACGTGTTGAGCGGGATGGTTCTGGAAGGATTACCATTCCAAAACATCTTCTTGAACGATTAGGATTTGATGGGCAAGTGATGGTTACTTCTTTTATGGATGTTATTGAATTTTGGCATCCAGAGAAATACTACGATTATTTGGAGGATGAATCTTATGACTCAGCCGGGGAAGCTCGCCGAATCTTTGGAGATGGAAATCTCAAAAGTGGTCAAAACTCAAGTGGTAACTAATGGCTTATCACTTACCTGTACTTTATCAAGAATCGCTTGATAGTTTAAAAATTGAAAAAAAAGGCGTGTACGTTGATGCTACTTTTGGTGGAGGCGGACACACAAAAGGCATTTTGCAGCAAATAGGAGAAGGGGGGAAGGTCTTCGGTTTCGATCAGGACCCCGATGCAGTCAAAAATGCGCTTGAGGATAAAAGATTTCAATTCGTAAAGTCGAATTTTCAGTATTTGAAAAATTACCTAAAGCTCTATGGAGTAAAAGAGGTAGATGGCATTTTGGCTGATTTAGGGGTGAGTTCTCATCAGTTAGATCAGGCAGAAAGAGGTTTTTCTTACCGATTCGAAGCAGATTTAGATATGCGGATGAATTATGAAAGTGGAAAATCAGCCATTTCGATCTTAAACGAATATTCCGCAGAGAATTTGCAAAAGGTTTTTTCAAAATACGGCGAAATCCGTAATTCAAAAACACTCGCTCAAACAATTGAATCGGCTCGCTTGAGTCGGAAAATTGAACGAAACGAGGATTTTATTGAAATAATAGAAGGTTGTGTTCGAGGCCAGCGTAATCGATACCTTTCACAGGTATATCAAGCGTTGCGAATCGAGGTCAATGATGAAATGAAAGTGCTTTCGGAATTTTTAATTCAGGCAACGGAAGTATTGAAGCCAGGGGGGCGATTGGTGATAATTTCCTATCACTCCTTGGAAGATAGAATGGTTAAGAATTTTTTGAAAACAGGAAACGAAAATGGAGTAGTGGAGAAAGATTTTTACGGCAATATTAATCGTCCGTTCAAAATAATTTCTAAAAAACCAATACTACCATCAGATTTAGAGATTAAAGAAAATCCTCGCTCCAGAAGTGCTAAGATGAGAGTAGGGGAAAAGGCATAAAGAATATATTTTTTTTGAAAAAAGGAATCTAACTTACTGATAATCAATTTTTTACACGATTCCTTTAAACCAAAAAAATGGCTAAAAAACGTACGGCAAAGGGACCTGCCACCTGGGGGGTGTTGGGAGCGGAAATGCTCTTCAAGAATCTCCTATTTGTTCTCTTTCTAAGTTTTTTGGGTATCGTTTACATCGCCAATGCGCATTATGCGGAAAAAAAGGTGCGAACGATTCAGTCTTTGCAAAAAGAAGTAAAGTTGCTACGCTGGGAGTACATGTCTATCAAATCTGAAAACATGTACAACAGCAAGCTTTCAGAAGTGAAAAAAGTAGCAAATGAGCAAGGGCTGCGCTTGAGGAAACCAAAAAAAATTATAGCAAAGTGACTCTAACAGAATTACATATCAAAAAATTACCCCAAGTGTGGGGCGGAAGGCATGGATGTTAAAAATGAAGTGCTCCAGAGAGCATACATCGTAATGGCTTTTTTGATTGTATTCGCAGGGGTTATTGTGTTTAAGACCGGCCAAATTTCCCTTTACGAAGGGCCGCAATGGAAAACAATGGGGGATTCCCTATATATTGACATGCGACCGGTGGATGCACAAAGAGGTAGCATTTTGGCTAACGACGGAAGCCTTTTAGCTACTTCACTACCGTTCTTTGAAATTCGGATGGATTTGAACTCTTCCGGGATGAGTGACAAAGACTTTGATGAAAATGTTGACTCACTCGGACATTGTTTGGCAACTTATGTCAATAATAGCTATACAGTTGGCGGCATGATTGAAATGCTCAAAACTGAACGCATAAAAGGCACCCGCTATCTTTTGATAAAAAAGAAGGCCACCCTTTCTGAAACAGAACGAATTAAAAAGTTTCCACTTTTCAATTTAGGACGGTATCGAGGAGGGCTGATTATTGAAAGAAGAAGCGAACGCAAACGACCGTTCAAAATTTTGGCGCATCGGACGATTGGCTACATTAGAGAAGGTTCTCAGCCTGTTGGTTTAGAAGGTTCTTTTAATGAAACACTTTCTGGGATGGAAGGCCGACAAGCGATGATTCGTGTTGGATTGGATACTTGGATGCCACTTTATGACCTGAAAGAAATAGAGCCACATGATGGCAAAGACGTCGTGACTACACTCGATGTGGATTTGCAAGACATTGCAGAAACAGCGCTCATGCGCGGTGTTCGCCATCACAAAGCAAAGCACGGATGTGCGGTTTTGATGGAAGTAAAAACTGGAGCAATTAGAGCAATAGCTAATGTGGGTGAATCAAAAGATGGCTTTTGGGAGACTTACAATTTTGCAGTTGGAGCCGCTACAGAACCGGGTTCTACTTTCAAGTTGGCGTCTATCATGGCTTTATTGGAAGATGGGTATGTGAACCTCAATGACTCCATCGATTTGGAGCAAGGTGTAACTCAATTTTATGAAGAGGAAATGAAAGATGCTTCTTTTCATCAATTGGATACCACGACCGTTAGGACTGCTTTTGAAATTTCTTCAAACGTAGGAATCGCAAAATTGGTTAACCATTATTATGGTCAAAATGACCGCGCTAAAAAGTTCATTGATAGAATTAAGGGATTTGGTTTGAATTTGCCAACAGGCATAAAAATAGAAGGAGAGGCTGCACCTTATATCAAAGAAGCGTACAGTCGTGATGACCATTGGAGTGGAACCACATTGCCTTGGATGTCAACGGGTTATGAGTTGACACTTACACCTTTGCAGATGTTGAGTTTTTACAATACAGTTGCAAATAATGGGGTAATGATGCGACCATTTTTAGTGGATGAAATTCAGGAATATGGTCAAACGGTTGAGGATTTTAAGCCAACGATAATCAAAAAGAAAATTGCTTCGCCTCGCACTATAAAACAAGCTCAGGCATTACTCAAAGGAGTAGTGGAAAGAGGAACTGCTGAGAAGTTGCGTACTGAAAATTACTCCTTTGCAGGAAAAACGGGTACCGCACAATTGAATTATCAAAAGCTCAAAGCAAGAACTGCAGTGGGCGGATATCAGGCATCTTTTGCAGGTTATTTTCCAGCAGAAAAACCAGTGTATTCATTAATTGTATTGGTTTCACATCCATCTGAAAATGGCTTCTACGGAAGTTCTGTGGCGGGGCCTGTATTTAGAGAGATTGCTGATAAGATGTTTGCTTCTCGACCTGAATTACAAAGTGCCTTGACCAATTACGCAAAACCTGTTTTAGCAAAAAACAGTTTGCCACGCAAGACCTCCGGAGCAAGTTCTGAAATAGACGAATTGCTCGACTATTTTGATTTAGATTATAAAAAATCAACTCGAAGCGGTTGGTCATCCTTGATGATGGATGCCGATACTTTGAAAACATATACCCGAAGAATCGAAGAAGAAAAAGTGCCAAATGTAAATGGCATGGGTTTGAAAGATGCATTGTTTGTTTTAGAGAATTTAGGATTGAGAGTGACAGTGCGCGGTGTTGGAAAAGTCAAACACCAAAGCATCAAACCTGGAACAAAAATTAAAGGCCAGCGCATTAGAATTACGCTGGGCTGATTGGTTTTTAAGTGCCCAAAGAGAGGGGAGGACACTACTAAATTTCTCCTCGGAGCACTATGAACACTTTATTGAGAAAACACACATGGAAGTTTTAGGGCTTCCAATTTTTTTAAAAAAACGAACCTTATTTTGACCGTTCGGAAATTATTAGAAGGAATTGAAGTGCTTGATTATCAGGGAGATATGAAAGTTTCCTTTGAAAATCTTCACTTCGATTCCCGAATGGTAAAAAAAGGGGATGTGTTCGTGGCAGTGAAAGGTACACAGGTTGACGGACACAAGTTCATTGAAAAGGCGGTTCAGCAAGGAGCAGTGGCAATTGTTGTAGAAGACCTTCCTGAAAAGATAGAAAATACAACTATCATTCAGGTCAAAAATTCCTCAAATGCTTTGAGTTTGATGGCAGCGAATCTTTATGATCATCCTTCCAAACAACTCAAACTGATTGGTATCACAGGTACTAATGGCAAAACCACCACGGCCACCTTGTTATTGGATTTGTTCAAAAATCTTGGCTTTAAAGTCGGTTTGATTTCTACCATTGAAAATAAAATCAATAACGAAGTCATCCCATCGACCCATACGACGCCTGATGCAATTGCCATCAATTCGCTTATCGCGAAAATGGTGAATGCTGGATGTGATTATTGCTTCATGGAAGTGAGTTCGCATGCAGTACATCAGCAGCGAGTTGCGGGGTTACATTTTGAAGGTGGTGTTTTTACAAACATGAGTCATGACCACTTGGATTATCATAAAACCTTTGACGAGTATATCTCAGCTAAAAAGGCATTTTTTGACGGTTTGCCGAAAGGCAGTTTTGCCCTCACGAATGTAGATGATAAACGAGGAAATGTGATGGTTCAAAATACCGATGCAAAAATCAAAACCTATGCTCTGCGCAGGTCTGCAGACTATAAAGCAAGGATTTTGGACAACAACCTTTACGGTTTGCATTTAATGCTGGATGGAGTAGAATTTCATTCGAGATTGATAGGAGAGTTCAATGTTTACAATTTGCTTTCGGTGTATGGAGTGGCTGATTTATTAGGTATTTCAAAAGAAGAAATTCTTCAACACTTAAGCATTTTGAAATCAGCGGAAGGGAGATTTGATTACGTCATGAATCCCGAAAAAGGATTGACTGGAATTGTGGACTATGCCCATACCCCTGATGCGCTCCAAAAAGTTTTGGAAACCATCAACCAATTAAAACCCAAAAACGCAAAAGTAATAACAGTCGTTGGCGCAGGAGGCGACCGCGACAAAACTAAAAGACCTAAAATGGCCAAAATCGGTGCTCTATTATCGGAGACGTTGATTTTGACTTCAGATAATCCACGTTCAGAAAAACCAGAAGCAATTTTGGAAGACATGGAAAAGGGATTGAGTGAAAAGGAGTCGAGCCAAACATTAATTATTTCGGATAGAAAGCAAGCCATCAAAACGGCAGTCCGAATGGCACAAAAAGGAGATATCATCCTTGTGGCAGGAAAAGGCCATGAAAAATATCAGGAAATCAAGGGTGAAAAGCATCCTTTTGATGATAAAGAAATTTTGTCAACGCTGTTGACAATGCAACTGTAGAGAGGATTCACGAATCCTCTGATTCACGAATCCTCTTTGCACCAAGAATATCGTTCTTTTTTTCAATAATAGTTGAGGGACTATTATTATTTCTCATTCTCAGATTGATTGCAGTTGGTAGTTATTTTTTAGCTACCGACTGCCTTTCTGAATGATGCTAAATCCAATTTTTGGACCTACTACATACTTTTGAAAAAATGGCCGAAATGAGGAGTGGACAGAAGGGAAATTTGCCACTTCTTATTTCAGCTTTTAGAGGGTGTGTATAGTTTTTTAGAAAAGAAGCGAAAATGATTGATTTTCAGTTCTGAAGAAGCTATAATTTTTATGAATAGCACCGCTATTGAAGAAAATTATAGCGAAATCAGGTTTGAAAAGCGGTCGTTTGCAGCTTTTTATGGAAAGCTAAACACACTCTTAAATATACTTGAGAAAACACTGATCGAATGAAGCTTCAAGGTTTTAATTTTGATTATTCATTTTGATTTCAATTTGATTTAATGTTTTATTACTTATTTGAATTATTAGAGAAAAACTATGGATGGAGTGGTGCAAGCCTTTGGCAGTTCATCACCTTCCGTGCAGGAGTAGCCATTATTTT
>CALDSS010000087.1 GCA_937924495.1 uncultured Saprospiraceae bacterium | reverse complement strand
CCTCGATTTAGACCTACCTTTTTAGAAAAGTCTTCCTGACTCAAACTCAAGGTTTTTCTCAGGTGGCGGATATTGCCTGGAAGGTGTAATGTATTAAAAGCGTTTACAAGTTCCTGCTGTTCCATTTTAATAGGAATTTTTTACTCAGTGATGAATAATAAATTATCAACGAGTTTACTCAATGATAATTAAATTGTCAAATGAGTTCATTTTTTCGATGAAAACGAATGTTTCGTAGATAAAGTTACAACATTAATGACAAAACCAATAACATTGCCAAGTTCAAAAAAGTTGACTTGCAAACATTTTCGTTAATTTTCTCTTAATTTTTTTATAAAACAGCCGAAATAGTAAATATTATTTGCGAAAAACGTTCTTATGAAGTAATTTTGTAAATAATTTTTACAAAAATTCATTCCTCAATATAAAATTGTAAATTATGTTACCTACCATTCAAGACCAATTAGATAAGATTACGCCCTCCTTGAGAGCATTTGCGATGAGCTTGACAGGTAACGGCGTGGATGCAGAAGATTTATATCAAGATACTGCTTATAAAGTATTAGCAAATACGGATAAGTTTAAAGAAGGTACAAACTTCAAAGCATGGGCTGTGACCATCATGCGTAATCTATTTATCAACAACTATCGCAAAAAAATGCGTAGAAATACGATTCTCGACCAGACACCTAATGATTATTATATCAACTCTGGTGGCAAACCTGTAGAGAATGACGGCGACACAAATATTGCCTATAAGGATATGCTAAAAATGGTAAGCAGTCTTCCTGAAGATTTCAAACGACCATTTTGGATGGCTTATAAAGGCTACAAATATGACGAAATCGCCGACCAGTTGGACGCACCGCTTGGAACCATCAAGAGTAGAATTTTCTTCGCCAGAAAGAAATTGATGAAGATGTATGAAGATGCACACAGAATGCGCGCATAGATTATTTCTAAATACCGTTTTAAAATAGTCCCAAACCGAGAACGCCAGTCTGATTTTCAGGCTGGCGTTTTTTATTTGACTAAAATTGCATTCAATTTAAAGGCGCGATAGCGACTTCAATATTGGTAGAACACATATTTTTTTCATTTAGAAGAAGCGCGTAGCGATTCAAAATCTATTTATTGGAGCAGGTTGCTAAATCAACCTTTGACATATTCCTTCGGCGGATGCAATCCAACCATCAAAAGCAATATTCTTAAGTTGACGTTCCCTTCACGATTCATGTCCAGCAAATCTAAGGTTGCACGACCTTTGGGAGAGATACCAACAATGAGTGTATCATCCTCATTCCACTGAAAATGTTCAGGCCAATAGTCCTTTCTCGGATGAAACAAATCCACTTTTTCTGAAGTGATAGGATCGGTGTATTGAATTTTAGTATATTTATGACCATTACATTCTCCACAAGCTAGTGCCAAATTTGAAAAATTCGTTTGACCATTTTTTGAAACAGGGATAATGTGGTCTAAATCCTAAATCAAATCCTATTGGCGAGAATGTCATTGGTGCGTAACAATATTCACAATACCCTTTGGCTCTTTTTCTTACTTTTTCTCTTAAATCTTCCCGAGTGTCAGGCATCTTCAATTGGTTTTAAACCCAACTCAGACATCAAATCATTTAGAGAAACTCCCCGTAGTGTAGCAATTTGAATAAGTAATTTTACTCGTTCATTTCTTAATGAAGATTCTTCTTTTGATAAAGAGAGAAATTCTTCTCGTTCCTTTTCTGTAATAGTGTCATTTTCCAGCTTTTCATAAAGATCAGCGTGGCGCTTCCTTTTCGTTTTAGAAAGAATCGTTTCATTGTGCTTGGCCAACAAAGCAGCATCTTGATACTTTTTGCTTTTAGCTTTCTTTTTAATTACGATACCGCGCAACTCTTCAATAAATGCCTCCAACTCAGATACCTTTAGATTCGCCACTCCTGCGAGCAGCATTTTCGCATCTATTTCAGACTGTATGGTAATTTTTGACATTATCCTATTTGATTTTCAACAAAAATAAAAAATTCTAACTCAAAAGTAAAACGTTGAAAATTCAAAAATCGTTTTCTCAACAATTCAGCAGCCTGCTAATTTTCGTCCTGTCGAGCCCCAGCTCGACAGTATTCTCTGTCAAGCTGGGGCTTGACAGGACATACGATGACCTTTATTTAATCACCACCAATTTCCCATGCCTGAATGAATGGGCGATTCAAATTCAATATTGATTTGACCGGAGGAGGGATTGGGGTAGACTTGAAAATTAGTATTTGACTGCTCAGAAGAGACATTGGAAGTAAGCGTCCTTCAAAATCGTGAGTATATATCTTTCCACTTCCAGATCGATCAAGACCTAAAACATTTCTTTCTGATTTATACCCTGTGGCATAAATAAGGGCTTTATCAAGCGACAATGCCACACTCGGTGGTTGGTCAAGAACTCTAGCGCTAATATCTTTAGTCCATATAACATTATAATTAGAATCCACCAACGATATAAATTGAGATTGATTGGTAGAATAAGAGCCAGCATTATACCCCTCCACAGTTTTGCCATTTACACGTTCCGTAAAACTTGTTGACCAATTATATCGTTCTCCTACAGGTGATATTTCAGTTTTTTGCAAAGGATTTCCTTCATAA
>CALDSS010000086.1 GCA_937924495.1 uncultured Saprospiraceae bacterium | reverse complement strand
TTCGTTCCTCGTAGAGATTTATAAAACACTCATTATCAACCGCTTATAAATTTATGCTTAGCATTTTTCAGAAAGAAATAAACACCTTTTTCAGCTCCCTAATAGGCTATATCACCATTGGTACTTTTCTCGCCATTTTGGGTTTGATGATGTGGGTTTTTCCAGATACCAATTTGTTGGATTATAATTATGCCACACTGGATCAGTTGTTTGATTTAGGGCCTCTAATTTTCATGTTTTTGATTCCTGCCATCACGATGCGCACCTTTTCGGAAGAGCAACAAACAGGAACAATTGAATTGCTGGCTACTAAACCGCTGACCGATTGGCAAATAGTTTTAGGAAAATTTTTTGCAGCTTGGCTATTGGTAGGGTTTGCAATTTTACCAACCCTACTCTATTATTTTACGATTCATCAATTAGGTGCGCCTGTTGGAAATTTAGATGCAGGTGCCATAGCGGGTTCCTATATTGGATTTTTGCTTTTAGGAGGCGCATTTGTTTCAATTGGTCTATTTAGTTCGTCGCTTACGAACAATCAAATTGTAGCTTTCATCCTCGCTACATTTGTATGTTTTCTATTCTATTACGGATTTTTCTTTTTTAGCAAACTTCCCATTTTCGTTGGAAAATTTGATAATGCAGTTCAGATGATTGGAATCGATTATCACTACACTTCCATCAGTCGAGGAGTAATTGATTCTCGCGATGTAATTTATTTTTTGAGTTTAATAATTTCTTTTTTGGTACTCACTGTCACCTCAATTGGTCGTAGAAAATGGTAAGATCACTCATCAACGCAGGTTTAATTATTGGAATTTTAATTTTCCTAAATATCATCGGAAACTATTTCTATGGTCATCTTGATTTGACGGAGGAAAAGCGATTTACCTTAACAAAGGCCACAATAAAACTTTTGAATGAAGTTGATGATCCTGTTTTGGTGCAAGTACTATTAGAAGGAGAATTTCCAGCTGGTTTTAAAAGATTACAAAACGCTACGCAAGATATTTTAGACGATTTCAGATCAGAAAGTGGATTTATTGAATACTCTTTTGAAAATCCGAATGTTGGCTCAGTTGAAGAAATAAATGATCGTAGAAAAGTACTTTCTGACCAGGGCATCCGTCCAGTAAATTTAAGAGTCAAAGGCACTGAGGGTACTTCAGAAAAAATGATTTACCCATTCGCGCTGCTTTCTTATAAAAACAAAACAGCCGTTGTTAACCTCTTAGAATCAGATGTGCCAGGCACTTCTCCTGAAATCACATTGAACAATTCTATTAGCCTTCTCGAATATAAAATTGCAAACGCAATAGATAAATTAGACAGAAGTTTCAGACAACCACTCATTGCTTTTGTGGAAGGACACGGCGAATTAACTCGCCAACAAACAGAAGATATTGAAAACACCATCGCGCCATTCTATGATTCTGGAAGAATTGACTTGGATAGTGTCGGGGCGCTTTCTCCTGAAAAAGTAGCTATTTTAGTAATAGCAAAGCCACTAACTGGTTTTTCCGAAAAGGAAAAATTTAAAATTGACCAATTTATTATGCGTGGTGGGAAAGTAATGTGGTTGCTTGATAAATTGAATGTCAACTTGGATAGCCTTCGGGGCAAAAAGTTTTATGTACCTTATGATTTGCCGCTAAATTTGGATGACCAGCTTTTCAAATATGGGGTTCGAATTCAGCCGAATTTAGTCTTAGATTTAAGATCGACGCCAATTCCACAAGTGATTGGGCAACAGAGCAATAATCCGCAAATAGAGTTATTCCCCTATTTTTATCATCCGATAATAATTCCTGAAACGAACCACCCAATTGCCAAAAACTTGGAGGGTATCAATCTTTATTATCCAAGTTCTATTGATACCATAAAGACAAAAACGAAAGTCAAAAAAACCATCTTATTAAAATCTTCGGAATATAGCCGAGTTCAATTTTCACCAGTTAGACTTGATTTCGAAATTTTGAGGTATGACCCTATTCCCGAAAAATTCAATATGCCACATCAGCCTGTTGGTGTTCTTTTAGAAGGTGAATTTCCCTCCTTATATGAAGGTAGAGTTTCGGATGAAATGGCGGCTCAATTTAGCAATGCTGGTTTAGAACCGATTTATAAAAGCCAGCCTACTAAAATGTTGGTGGTCTCAGACGGAGATATTATTAAAAATCTATTTGACCCCCAAAGAAATGCCTACAAGCCAGCGGGTTACAATCCTTACAACAAATATCAATTTGCTAATCGAGATTTTATACTCAATGCCATTGAATATTTGATGGATGATGATGGAGTAATCACAGCCCGAAGCAAGGAAGTAAAATTGAGATTACTAAACCAAGTGAAAGCTGAAGAAGAAAAATTCTTCTGGCAATTATTCAATATATTATTGCCGCTTGCGCTTTTAGGTCTATTTGGTTTCCTATACAATTATTTAAGAAAACGACGATACAAAGCTGCCGATTAGTTCAATTTCCCCCTCTTGCCATACCCATTCCTTTGTATTTATAGAAGACAATTACATGTTAGGCATCCGAATTCGTTACTAATAGAATAGCTTTGCCGTAAGAAAAGATGAAGACTCCACATTTTCTTCCCAATTCCGATGAGTAAGTTTTCACAATTTGTGGATAGCGAGGTTACGCTCAATTAATTACATACTATTCAAGGTTGGCATTACCCTATTAACAGCTTATTCTGTAACGGAACAATAATGTATATATGAAAAAAACGATACCTTTTCTTGTTGGAATTTTGGGACTACTAATTCATTTCGAAGCCGCTGGTAAGCATAATTTTTCTCCAGACAAAGCCACGTTCTTTGAAGAATTGCACGAGTTTTTGCTCACCAAATCTAACAAAGATGCCATGTCTTTGGTATTATCAATAGAAACTAAAACCAACTCAGGCGAAATAGATCAAGAGAACTTTAAGGGCATGGTTGAAATCTGCAACCAGATGAAAACACTCAAAATGAAACCCAAGCCTTGTTTTTGGAATTACTTATCTGCTGTTGACATTTCACAAAAAGAGAAACTAAAACCTTGGCATGAACAGGTTGATAAAATTCTGGCTAATACCAAACAAGGAAAATTCAAGCGATTTAATAAGTTTTTAGAATTCTCTTATCATTATAATAAAAGCGATTATTTAAGATTTTCTAAATCTGGAATTTGCTGGCAAGCTGATGCAGCCAATCAAATTCTATCAATTGAAGAAAACGTTCCAATTATTAAATTTGAACGAGCAAACCTTATTGCGAAACGCAAAGACAATCAAATCCAAATCATAAACGCAGCTGGAACCTTTTATCCTTTAGCAAATAAATGGATAGGAAAAGGTGGGAAGGTGAGTTGGAAAAGACTTGATGGCAGCTCCGAAATAAGTTGTAATCTTTTGGATTATGAAATTGATTTTTCAAAAAACACCTACACCGCCACAAAAGCTTTCTTGATTTACCCAAAATATTTTGAAAACAAGCTTATTGAGGGTGTGTTTCAGGACAAACTTAGATTAGGAAAATCTTCAAAAGAGGAATCTTTTCCTCGCTTTACTTCCAAAGATCAAGATCTAACTTTAGACAACCTCGCTCCTGGAATTAAATTTAAAGGAGGAGTCCAGTTGGAAGGACTTACCTTGAAAGTTTCAAATACCGATGAGAAAAAAGCGAATTTGATATATGTATCAAAAGACGGAGAATTTAAATCGAAACTGAGTGCCAAATCATTTTTAATTCATGATTCTGGAAAAATTCATTCGAAGCAAGCAAGCACAACGCTATTTTTTGGGAAGGATTCAATTTACCACCCTGGTGCATATTTGAAATTCATTCCCGGTGAAAAAATGGAATTGTATGCTGGAGAAAAATCAGCCTCAAAGGCTCCATATTTTGATTCCCACCTCAATACTTTTTTCTACGCTGATCGAGTTTTAGTAGATTTGAGTACCTCAAAAATGCACATCAACCCAAGAGGTGGAAGAATCGCGAATTTCCAATCAAAAGAGTTCTACGATGCAAATTATATGTATCGAATACAAAACGTTTCAGACCGAAATCCAATAATAATTTTACATATAATGGCACTTGATTATGGAAAGAAAATTGAGGCGCCACTCTACGCAAAACGAATTAATCCAAAGTTTACGGTTACCAATATTAAAAACTTATTATTTGATTTGGAAAGGCATGGATTTTTGACTTATAATGTTGATAACCAGTTTATTACCCTTTCTGACAAAGTTGCTCTTTACACAGAAAGTCATGGTAAAAAACGTGATTATGATATAATGAATATCGAATCAAATTCAGATAGCACGAGCGCAGTTTATGACCTAAAAGCAAAAACAATTGCTATTTCTGGAGTTGAAAAATTACAATTACAAAATCGGCAAAAAGTTGATATTGAACCCGACAACAAATTTTTAAAATTGGGCCAAAATAGAGACTTCAATTTTAGTGGAAAAATCAATGCAGGTATCACAAATTTGATAGGGAAAGATTTTTATTTTGATTACGAAAATTTTCAAGTAAAAATGGATTCGGTGGATAAATTCAATTTATCTTTTCCAGCCGATGAAACTTATGAATATGAAGATCAACAGTTTACACCACTCAATTCTACTATAGAAAACACTAGTGGTTTTATCCAAGTAAATCAAGCAGATAATAAATCAGGAACCACAAAAATTGCTCAATACCCTTCTTTGAGCACCAATGCTCCTGCTTACGTTTATTACAACACAAAAAATGCGCAAGGAAAAGTATATAAACGAGATTCATTTTATTTTGAATTAGACCCATTTGAAATACAATCATTAGATAGCCTGACGACTGAAAGTTTTGATTTTGATGGGAAAATATTTTCTGCTGGAATATTCCCTCCTTTCAAGGAAAAACTGGTGTTGCAAAAGGAAGACATGTCTCTTGGCTTTGATAACACAACTCCTGCAAACGGAATATCCATGTACCGAAAGACCGGAAACTTTAATGGAAAAATTCACCTTAGCAATAAGGGTCTTTTAGGTGATGGAGAAATCAGTTATGCCAATACAAAAGTCAAATCTGAAGACTTAATTCTGAAACCAAAGGTTGCTACGGGCTCTGCCGAAAAATATCATTTGAAGGAGGATAAGTCCAAATCAATTCCAGAGGTAAGAGGAGAGAATGTAATGATAGTTTGGAAGCCTTATAATGACAGTATGATTGTTACTTCACGCGATAAGTCATTCGAATTATTTAATCAAGGAAATCATAAAATTGGAGGAACGCTTGTCTCAACTTCTCAAGGATTAAAGGGAAAAGGAATTTTTCAATGGGGAGAAGGGGAAATGAAATCCAAACTTTTTGACTTTGGAGCCTTCGCCGTTGAATCTGAGAAAACTGATTTGAAAATCAATTCTTTTGAATCCGATAAGCTCGCATTCGAGACCAAGAACTTGAATGGAAAAATGGATTTTGAAGCACAAAAAGGTCGATTTAAATCCAACGAAAAATCTCAGACGACAAAGATGCCTGCCAATCATATAGTTACTTCGCTCAATGAGTTTGAATGGGATTTGGGAAAGAAAGCACTAACCTTCATTGCTGAAAAGGGAAAAATGGGTCAATTCATCAGTACCCATCCTGACCAAGACTCTTTGAACTTTGAAGGAAAAACAGCCAATTTTGACTTTCAGTCTGGTTTATTAACCATAGGTGGAGTTGAGAAAATTGAAGTTGCTGATGCTTACATTACTCCATCTAAAAATATTATTAAAGTAGAAACCGGAGGGTACATTCAGCACTTGGAGAATGCTATGATTGTCGCAAATAGAACCAATAACTACCACACTTTTACTGATGCTTCATTAAGTATTTTTGGAAAGTACAGCTACGAAGGCAAAGGAACTTATGAATATAAAATTGGTGGAATGACTCAATACATAGAGTTTCCGAATATTCAAGGAAAAAAGAGAGGTAAAGGAAAGTATAGCGAAAAGGAATCTGTTACTACTGCCTCCATTTCGCTTACTCAAAATGATAAATTCTACCTTGACCCGAAGACCTATTTTTATGGCGATATTAACTTAATCGCTACCAATCCATACCTTGATTTTGATGGCTATGCTAAAATGGATGCGCCTATACTGGCTAAGCCTAATTGGTTCTCTGTACAATTTAGTGGTGACAAAAACAACATGCTAATTGCAAGTAATAAACCTGAAAACCCAGAGGGCGTAGTTTTATATACTGGTATTTATTTAAATAAAACCTCCAGTTCAAGCTACGCAAATACTTTGATGCCTTTAAATGAAAAAGAGGATAGAACGCTCTTTGATGCGAATGGGGTTTTCAAATATGATTATGTAAATCATCGATATATTTTTGGGCCGAAATCTGGTTTTGATGGAGATTTAGCTAAAGGAAATAAACTATTTTTCAATCAGAAAACTGGTGATATTCGAGCATTAGGACAGTTTAATATTTGCCCAAATGTAAGAGGCTTAAAAGTAGAACTGATTGGAGATGCCAGTACTGGTTTAGCGGCGCAAAATCTTTCGGATCCTTCAAAGTCAAAAGAAGGAGTAACTGGAAATTTTGTTACTAAACTTGATTTGCTTTTACCTAAGAAACTAATGAAAATAATTGAAGATGATTTTGTCAGCTCAAAAGATTCTACAGAGAACGTTACATTCAGCGATAAAGAACTTTATAGAACCGCCATTAATCTATGGTCTGAAAATGCGAAATTCAAGCATCTTTCCCTTAGTGAATTAAATATCAAAGACAACTTTTACATAAAAGAAAAGAAGAATACTTCATCGTTGGTTTTAGCAGATATGAATATGAAATGGAGTAATGTTAGAGAGGCCTTTATCACAACTGGTGAGGAGTTGGTTTTAAATTCCATAAATGGAAAAGAATACAATCGAAAAATAAAAGCCATCGCCGCTTTCATGATGCCTTCCAATGAAGATGATAGGATTTATATGATACTCAGGACAAACAGCAAAAACTATTATTACCTCAATTATAAAAAAGGAATTTTACATGTACAATCCAATAACGCTTTGTTTAATGACGCCGTCGAAGGAATGAAAGAAAAAGCATTAACCACAAAGTTACCCGATGGAAAAACCTACGTGATACAATTGACAACTCCTGAAGCAGTGGCCAATTTTAGACGTGGAATAAAAGAATGGTAGGAAGTAAAAATGGGGTGTCAAAAAACACCCCATTTTTTTTGTGATTTATTTCACCTTAAGTAATTCAACATAAAATACTAATTCAGATTTTGCAGGAATGCTTGGTGGTCTTCCAGCTTCTCCATAAGCCATTTCATAAGGAATAAATAAGGTTGCTTTTCCACCTTCTTTCAATAACGGAATTCCAACATCCCATCCTTTGATTACCATTCCTTGACCGACAGAAAATGTAAATGGCTCACCACGCCCAAACGAATTATCAAACATAGTTCCATCCGTCAGCGTACCATAATAATTCACTTCCACAGGTTGACCATTTTGTGGTTGTTTACCAGAACCAGCTTCATGGATTACATATTTCATACCTGTTGGATGTGTTTGCAAATCTTTAATTGAACCAGATTTGTAACTTGCAAGAATGGGTTGAATTTTATCAGCAACTTCTTTTTCTCTTACCTCTCCTTCTTTTCTTTTCGCTTCTTGCTCAGCTTGAATTTCTTCCATTGATTGAATTTTTGTAATCAAAAAATCATAATGAACGAATCCATTTTTTTCAAACCCTGGAGGTTTTTGGGACATCGTGTCAATTTTGATAGAAGTTCTAAAACTATCTCCAACGGTACTGTTTGCAAGAATGTCTTGTTCTTTCATTAATTTAGAACCTTCTGGTGGAATTTGCATTTGCTGAGGACGTCCCATTTTTCTTGTTGAAACCATCAAACTATCATCCACATACTGGTGCAGTTCAAAAGTTAGTACATCGCCAGGAGCTGCTTTTTCTCCAGTTCCTTTTTTAAACATGGTATATTCGAATCCTCCTGGAGAAACAACCTTTTCGCCGCCGCCTGATCCAGTACTTGGATTACAGCTCCATAGAAAACTCAGACCTAAAAAAATTATGATAATAAATCTCATTAATGTTGATTTGAAAGTTAAAAATGAAGCGCGAAAATATATTTATTAATGAGAAAAGCAGGTCAGGTGTGTTGCTTTTCTGTTTAATTCAATTTTATTAGAAATATAACTTATGAAAATTCGAATTGCAGCGTATATTTTATTGTTGATTTCTGCGCCATTGTTTTCTCAAAATCTTGTACCAAACGAAAGCTTTGAAACCATTAAACGTCCTTCAGAACGATGGATGGGAGACCATTCAGACTTTAGAAGTTTTATGTCTGAATGGCATTCGCCCAATCAAGGTTCTCCTGATGTTTTACATGTCGATTATTTAGATAAATTAATACCGAAAAGGCCAAATGTGGAAATAGAAACGCATCGCCCCAGAACTGGAAATGTGATGGTTGGGATTAAAACTTTTGGCTGCAAGCGGATGACTCAGCATTGTAAAGAATATTTACAAATAAGACTAAAAGCGCCGCTATTGCCTGGAGTTGAATATTATGGAGAATTTTATGTAAATCCAATTTCGACCTCAATGAGGGTACATGATATCGGAATGGCTTTTTCAGATAGCGCTACTTGGCAACCTATTAAATTGGGAATTTATAACAAATTGGCTTCGGTTGAACAATTTGATTTACTCGAAAGTCCAGTAAATGAGTGGGTGAAAATTTCAGGTAATTTTAGGGTAAATGATTTCTCCAACTTTTTATTGATAGGAAGTTTTCAGGAGGATGAGTATGTTTTGAATGAAATGGTTGAAGGAGGCTTGGAATACTCTTATTATTTAATTGATGATGTTTTGGTTAAGCCTTTGGAACCTATTTTACTTCAGGACTCAATTGTCAACAACCAAAAATTGACTTTAAACCATCTACTTTTTGACTTCAACAAAGCCACTTTACAGGAAAGTTCATTTAAACCACTTGAGCAACTTGCCTTCCTCATGAACAACGATTTTACTTTTGATATTACAATTACAGGCCATACGGACAATGTTGGCGGGTCAAGTAGAAACCTGACTTTATCAAAAAATAGAGCCGAATCTGTGAAACAATTTTTGCTTGATAATGGAATTGAGGAATCTCGTTTGATAGCTGAAGGTAAAGGAGCTGGCGAACCTATAGCATCGAATGATTCAGAAGAAGGAAGAGAGAAAAACCGGCGAGTAGAAATTCTGATTAGGAAAAAGTAAATTAGTTAATCAGCTTCTTAAAAATCTCTAACAAACTGATTAACTAATTATCTCTTTTTAGTGCATTTCAACACCTGCAAAATGGAAGTTGCCTTCAATAGCAGCATTCTCATCTGAGTCAGCGCCATGTACTGCATTTTCACCGATTGAAGTTGCATACTTAGCTCTAATTGTACCAGGAGCTGCTTCAGCAGGATTGGTAGCACCAATCAACGTTCTGAAATCTGCGATAGCATTATCTTTTTCCAAAATTGCTGCAACGATTGGTCCGCTTGACATAAAATCACACAACTCACCATAGAAAGGTCTTTCTTTGTGAACTGCATAAAATTGCCCTGCTGCTTCTTTTGAAAGTTTAGTGTACTTCATTGCAACGATACGGAAACCGGCATTGTTTATCATTTGAAGAATGTTTCCAATGTTGCCTGCTTTAACAGCATCAGGCTTAATCATTGTGAAGGTTCTGTTGGTTGCCATTACGATTCTTTATTTATTTGTGAAAAATTAAATTTATAGGCCTTGAAGTTGTTTAAAAATAGATTTCAAGCTGCAAATTCGAATCTAAAGAACCTGATTTTGTAAAATTTATAAGCCGTAGCGCGGCTACGCCACAAAAATTTCCTTCCTCAGAATCTTTATCTTCAAATTTTCGCTTCTGGACTCCATTCTTAAACAACTTCGTTTCTAAAAACGGCCGCAAAGGTATTCTTTTTATAAATATTTGAAAGAGAAGTTTCGTATTGATTATATTAAATCGTATTTAAAGTTCAGTTTTAAGCTGCAAACTGAATCTTTTTGAACCTGATTTTGCCAAATTCTTTAACCATAGCTAAGGCTATGCTGAAAAAATTTAGCTTCATCAGAACCATAAATCTTCAATTTTCGCCTCTAAATCCAAACTCTAAACACGATCTTAATTTTCCGCTAAACTCATTTTTCATATCAAAGTTGTTTAAAAATAAATCTAAGAGATGCTAAACGTAGGAATAACTGGAGGAATTGGTAGTGGTAAAACAACAGTTTGTAAAATCTTTGAAAGATTTGGCATCCCTATTTACTACGCGGATGATCGAGCAAAAAAGTTGATGATTTCTAATCAAGAAATTATTGATAAAGTAAAACATATTTTTGGTATAAATGCTTACTCCAAGAATGGGCAGCTCAATCGTTCCCTACTTTCTAAAGAAGCCTTTTCCGATCCAGAAAAATTAAAAGCACTCAATGCAGTCGTTCATCCTGCTGTTGCAAAAGACACCTTGGATTGGCAAAATTCCTTAAAAGAAGTTCCTTATTCCTTAAAAGAGGCAGCATTGATTGTTGAAACTGGTGGGCATTTAATTTTAGATAAATTAATTGTCGTTTCTGCACCACAAGACATTCGTATTCAACGAGTTATGAATAGAGATGACACCAAAAAAGAAGCAGTTTTGGCTCGTATGCAGAAGCAGCTACCTGAAGAAGAAAAATTAAAACATGCAGATTTTATCATCCAAAATGATGGTTCCGAAAGTTTGATTCTCCAAGTTTGGAAAATTCATTTAGAATTAAAATCAATGGCAACGACAATTAAATAATGGCAAGCATGTTTTGGTTGGATAAACGTAAATTATTCACTCCGATGAAACTTTTATCCAATACTTTTTTCATTGTGTTTTTGTTTATCCAAAACGCTCTTTTTGCTCAAGAGCCGCTTTATATTGGTGTTCATGCTGGAGTCAATCAGGATTTTTTCAGGTTAAAGGATGCAGCTCAAAATATGATTCCCTACCCAAACAGATCTCATTCTTTGAGTTTGAATTTTCGGAAACCAATTCATAAATATCTTTCCTTGGAATCAGGAATGACTTATAAGGAATTGAACGGAGGGGGGATAAATAGGAGGCGAGATGAAAACTACAAGTATTTTATTTTGCCGTTAAAACTAAATGGAAAGATAAGTTTATCTAAAAAAAATGACCTTAATCTAATTTCTTCTATTGGTGGTTTCTATATTTTTAATTCACTCAAAACGAATGCAATTTCAAGCAATGGATGGACAGAACCATTTTTTAATTATAGAGATTTTAGCTATTACTCCTTTAATTACAATTCAATTTTTAGTGGCAATCAATTCGGCGTTTCAGGGGAAATTGCTTTAGAATTAAAGGTTTTCAAAAAAGGAGTTTTAATTCATGTTGGTTATCAATTGGCAACTGCTTTCTCCAATGTTTACAGAAATGAATTTCAATACACCATAAATGACCAAGAACTATTTGTAGCTCAAATAAACTCCAAGCATCAAACGGGTGGCTACAATATTGGGTTCTACTACCCTATTCATGCAAGCCCCCAAAAGTAAGGACGTTGCTTTCTGGTGTGTTCAAATCCAGTATCCTCTCAAATGTTTGGTCCACAGTAAATATGGTAAGCTGCACCTCCGATTTTGGTGGATTGGTTTTTATGGTAGCGTAACCAATCACTTGAGCCTCAATATTTCCGCATTCTGAATTTATTCTTCTGGTGAATGCCTTTAGATTGGCCTCATGACCAATTGAATCAATACTTGAAGGCACTGGAACGAAATCTTCACACAAAAAATTTATTTCAGATGCAACATCAATTTCATCTAAATTTTCAAGACCGGTTATTAGTTTATCACAGTCCGTTGAAGGGTCGGCCGGCTCGTCTTGGCAAGCAAAAAAACCAAAAAGAAGAAAAGCAAATAAGGAGATTCGATTTAACATGTGTCTAATTTTATGCGTGCAAATATCAATCAGGAAGCTTACATCCAATAATAATAACCTGACATTTTGAATAAATTAACTTGAAAAGTTATTGGTTTTGCATGACTTTAGAGACTTTTGAAATTCAAAAATAGTTCGATGTCAAAAAAGAATAATTCTACACTACTTTTGGTTTTAGCATTTATATTAATTGGTACTAGTGCCTGGTACTTTACAAAGACCGATAAAACTAAAACCAAAACAGAACTCATCAAAGAAGGAATGGCGTTCTCAACCAAAACTTCAGAAATCCATAAAATTTTTATTGCCCCTCGAGATGGTAAAACAACCACCTTTGTCAGAAATGGAGATCATTGGACTGTGAATGGTAGCGGGAAAGCCAATCCTAATATTATGAAGAATTTGCTTTCAACTTTAGGAAGGACTCAGGTAAAATTTATTCCTACCCAAGCCAGTGTGAAACAAGCCATTAAAGAGATAGCTTCAATCGGAATTAAAGTGGAGCTTTATGGTGAAGGTGACTCAAAATTGAAGACTTTTTATGTTGGTGGAAACACGAATGATGAATTGGGAACTTACATGATAATGGAAGGAAGCAATCAACCTTACGTGACTTATATTCCTGATATGCAAGGAAGTCTAAGATGGCGTTTCACTCCAACTGGTGACATCTGGAGAGACAAGACTATATTTGAAGAATCACCAGAAAATATTAGTTCAATTTCTATTGAATATCCAACTCAAAAAAGCCAGTCTTTTAAATTGGAACGAAAAGGAAATGGATTTTCGGTTGAGCCGTTTTATGAGAATCAACTGAAAAAAGGAAATGAGTTAAATACAACCACCGTCAATTCATTCCTCACAGGTTATAGAAGAATTTTGGCAGAAGGATTTGAAAATACCAATTCCAAAAAAGATTCAATTTTGACTACTCAGCCTTTTAGTGTTATTAATTTAAAAACTACTTCAGGAGAAGAAAAAACGGTGAAGTTTTATCCTAAAGATGTGGATGCAAAAGATAACATTACTGGTCAGCCGCTTTTGGTTCATCGCTATTACGTGGATG
Source organism: uncultured Saprospiraceae bacterium (assembly GCA_937924495.1). Lineage (GTDB taxonomy): Bacteria > Bacteroidota > Bacteroidia > Chitinophagales > Saprospiraceae > JAGQWW01. The sequence goes on along the minus strand of CALDSS010000086.1, from coordinate 4,468 downwards.
TGAATAATCAAGATTTTCTTTTGGCGCAGCAACGAGTAATTGGAAAATTATTTTGGGGATACAATCAATTTTTTGAGTGAAAAGAATAGCGATAACTTCTACCCTATTTTGTTTAATTTTTTTCTCTTTCAAAATTTCTGATTGGGGGTTTTATGCGCATGCCAAAATCAATCGATTGGCTGTTTTTACCCTTCCATCCGATTTAATTGGTTTTTACAAAAAGCATCTTGACTATATTGAAAGAGAGGCCGTTGGGCCAGACAAAAGGAGATATGCTTCCAAACATGAAGCGGTTCGGCATTATGTAGATTTAGATATTTGGGGAACTTTTCCTTTCGATGATTTGCCTCGAAACTGGGTGGATGCTCTAATTTCAAAAACTGAAATATATTCAATTTCAAGAGAAGGAGATTCTACCCAAGTTACTGATAATCAATTTCTTGACTCGACTTCATATCGCCCATTTTTCATTAATCATATTCTTAAAAATTACTATGAAGAAGAATGGATCATTGATTGTGATTCTTTGAATTCCATTTTAAAAACACCAAACAACAACTGCGAAAAAGTAATTGCCATTGATAAATTGTCCGAGCATGGAATCCTTCCTTGGCATCTTCAAAGCATGCAAAAAAAATTGACTAAGGCTTTTGAAAATGGAGACGTAGATCGAATCTTAAGACACTCTGCTGATTTTGGACACTACATTGGCGACGCGCATGTGCCGCTTCACACCACAAAAAATTACAATGGCCAGCTGACCAATCAGCGTGGTATTCATGGCTTTTGGGAAAGTCGTTTGCCTGAGTTGTATGCAGATTCTGATTATGACTTTTGGGTCGGTCAAGCGGAGTACATTTCAGATAAAGAAGAATTTTATTGGAACATCGTTTTAGAAAGTCATCAATTGGTGGACAGTGTTCTATTGATTGAAAAAGACTTGAGTGAAATTTTTCCAAAAGAACAGCAATATTGTGTAGAAGAGAGAAATGCTATTTTAGTTAAAACGCCCTGCCCTGCTTACGCCAAAGCTTTTCATGAAAGAATGGATGGGATGGTAGAAAAGCGAATGAGAGAATCCATCTATGCTATCGGTTGTGCATGGTACACAGCTTGGATTGATGCCGGAAGTCCTGACCTGGACTTTGAAAAAACTGTCCTAAATGAAATTGATGAGGCTCTTGAAAAGTCTTTCAAAGGAGGAAAAATAATTGGCCGAGAGCACGGCAATTAAACTAAATTGAGAATAAAGAATTCACGAGCGGATTTCTCCATTCTCAATTTTCATTTCTCCATTGAATCATTTCAATAAAATCAAAATCGCCCCCACTGCTGTCATCACCAAAATAAACTTTCGGTATTGGTCTTCCTTAAATAAATCAACCGTTTTCAAACCAACATAAAATCCTAAAAATAATGCTGGTAACAATTTCAAATCTAATAGGAATACCTGATAATCAATCGTTCCCCAAGAAAAATAATGGAACGGTACTTTGAATAAATTCATAATAAAATACAACATGGCCGCTGTTCCAATAAAAGTGGTTTTGGATACACGCATCGCCAAAAAAAAGAGATTTGAAAAGGCACCAGCCAAGTTTCCAATCATCGTTGTAAAACCAGCTCCAAGCCCCATGGTGGCGCCGAAAAGCCAATTGGTCGGGACGGTTTGATCTTTTTTCATATCATTCCAAAACATCATGGCAACCCCCAAAAGGATAATGATGGCCATTCCAAATTTGAAGGTCTCTTCATCTAAATCTTTTCCAACCCAGGCTCCTAAAATTACCCCAATTGCCATGTAAGGCATAAACTTCATCAACAACTTCCAATCAACGGATCGTTTATAATACATCACTGCTAAAATGTCCCCTGCAATCAAAAGCAAAAGGACAATGCCCGTTGAAGCCTTTGCGCCAAAAACCAATGCCATGATTGTCATAATAATGGCTCCGATGCCTTTTAAACCAGCTTTGGCCATACCAATCAAAAAGGCTCCAAGAGAAGCTAATAGCAAGGTGGTAATGGTGAATTCCATATATTCTAATTAAAAATATGAATTGGGAGTTGAATTTTAATAGCACCTTACTGCAGCAAGGTGATTAATCGAAAAAATAAGTGGCTTTAGCCGAAAAATATAACGAATGTTCGGCTAAAGCCGCTCATTGCTACCTTTTTTGCATCCAAGCTAAAGCTTGGTGCTATGAATTTGATACTTATGCCCTTGTAAGGCCGATAAAACTATTTCTCATCGCCTGATTGGCATTAAAAACAAAAAAGTGCTGTTACCAAAAAGGCAACAGCACCAAGAAAACATATCGAAAAAAATGATTCTTCGAAATTGTACCTCGATCAAAACCGAGTGCACAAATTATTGTCTTACATCATTCCTCCCATGCCGCCCATTCCTGGGTGACCGTGCGCGTGTCCACCACCCGCATCTTCTTGAGGAATATCATTGATTACACATTCGGTAGTCAATACCATTCCTGCGATTGAAGCTGCATTTTCCAAAGCAACACGTGTCACTTTAGTTGGGTCAATGACGCCGTTCGCTTTTAAGTTTTCGTATTTATCAGTTCGTGCATTGTAACCTTGGTCACCGCGGCTGTTGTAAACTCTTTGGAAAACAACTGAACCTTCCACACCTGCATTTTCAGCAATTGCTCTGATTGGAGCTTCTAAAGCTTTTTTGACGATTTCGATACCAATTGCTTGGTCTTCGTTTCCGCCTTTCAAGTTCTTCAAAGAAGAAATCGCTCTTACCAAAGCAACACCTCCACCAGTTACGATACCTTCTTCGATAGCAGCGCGCGTTGCATGTAATGCATCATCTACTCTATCTTTTTTCTCTTTCATCTCTACCTCAGATGGCGCACCAACATAAAGTACTGCAACTCCTCCAGCTAATTTAGCCAAACGCTCTTGCAATTTCTCTTTATCGTAATCAGAAGTTGTTGTCTCGATTTGAGATTTGATTTGTCCAATTCTTGCTTTGATTGCTTTTTTCTTACCAGCACCATTAACCATTGTTGTGTTGTCTTTATCAACAGTGATTTTTTCGCAAGTACCCAACATGTTCAACTCCGTATTCTCCAATTTATAACCTTGCTCTTCCGAGATTACAGTACCACCAGTCAAGATTGCGATGTCTTCCAACATTGCTTTTCTTCTATCACCAAAACCAGGCGCTTTTACAGCAACGATTTTCAATTGTGCTCTCAATCTATTTACCACCAATACGCCCAATGCTTGCGATTCAACATCTTCTGCAATAATCAAAAGTGGTCTGCTTGTCGCTACAACTTTTTCTAAAACAGGTAATAACTCCTGCATATTAGAAATTTTCTTGTCGTAAATAAGCACATAAGGATTTTCGTAATCTGCTTCCATTTTCTCAGCGTCTGTTACGAAGTAAGGAGATAAATATCCTCTGTCAAACTGCATTCCCAAAACCTCCTCAACGTAAGTATCCGTTCCCTTTGCTTCCTCAACAGTGATAACACCGTCTTTGGTAACTCTTTTCATTGCATCCGCAATCAAGGTTCCGATTTCTTCGTCGTTGTTTGCAGAAATCGTAGCAACTTGTTTGATTTTTTCGTTGTTATTCCCAACGGTTTCGCTCTGCTTTTTCAAGTTTTCGATAATCGTTTTGGTCGCTTTATCGATACCTCTTTTCAAATCCATTGGATTTGCTCCAGCAGTTACATTTTTCAAACCTGCTTTGATGATAGCTTGCGCCAAAATAGTTGCAGTAGTTGTTCCATCACCAGCAAGATCTGCTGTTCTGGAAGCTACTTCTTTAACCATTTGAGCCCCCATATTCATTACAGGATCTTCCAATTCAATTTCTTTCGCCACTGTTACACCATCCTTAGTTACCTGAGGAGCGCCAAAGCTTTTTTGAATTACTACGTTTCTTCCTTTTGGTCCAAGGGTTACTTTTACTGCGTCTGCTAATGCATCTACACCAGCTTTAAGTTTTGCGCGAGCATCACCACTAAAGTGAATATCTTTTGCCATTTTCTCTTAATTTTAAAATTGTGAATGTTTGAAAATAATTAAATCAAAATGTAAATAAAAATCAAAAATAAATAAGCCATAAATTATTGATAATCAATCACTTAAGACCTGAGTGCCTTTTTTGATTTTCATTTTAATTTTCATTTTGATTCTTAAAGAATAACCAAAATGTCATCCTCTCTCATAATGAGGTAATCTTTTCCTTCATAGCTTAACTCTTGACCAGAGTATTTACCATAAAGTACTTTGTCCCCTTTTTTGACTGTCATGCTATTTCCGTCTTTTCCAGGACCTACAGCAATCACTTTACCTCTTTGAGGCTTCTCTTTAGCAGTGTCAGGAATGATTATCCCACCTTTGGTTTTCTCTTCAGCCGCTGCTGGCTGAACCACTACTCTGTCATTAATTGGCTTCATAATAACTTTGAGTTTGATAGTTTTTATTA
>CALDSS010000085.1 GCA_937924495.1 uncultured Saprospiraceae bacterium | reverse complement strand
TCAATGTAGCACAGGCATCCTTGCCTGTGTCAACGATGATTGAATATTGCTCCGATGATCTGCACAGGCAGGGATGCCTGTGCTACAATTAGCCTGAAAAAAAGTTAAGGCAATTTTTACAAAGGCAACGCCCACCGAATTGCTCCTTCACATTCTCTTGCGTTTTGGTATAAAGTTCTGTGGTATTGCACCAGCAGGTCGCATCTCCATAACAAAGTAGGCCTCTGCTACACCGCCCACATTTGGTTTTAAAAGATTGGCTATCACTCAAACTCGAACTTGCGACTTGTCCCTGCATGGGTGGATTCAACTTGGTTATTTTAACCTCTAAGCCAGCGATGTTATCAAATTGATATTTGATGCCCATGATGATACGCAAAAGCACTTGCTCCAAGAGTTTCGATGGCTTTCTCATTTCTGCTTCTACTATCAAATAAACCGTTTCGTAGTTGATAGTTTTGGCGAGTTCATCTGACATCGCCGCTTTGTTCGTATTGGTAGAAATATCCACGTCTACTAAATATTCACCACCAATTACACGCTCCTCGGCGTAGTAACCGTGGTAGGCATAAAATTTCATTCCTTCTAATGCGATGATAGCCATATACTAATACTTTTACTTTTCGGGTGTGAAAATAAAAGAATAGAACAAAATAGCTTAATCAATCACATAACTACAGCTAAATGATAGATAGCGACTTCGGGCAGATGCGTTGGTAGATTTAACTTCAAGTATATCAACGAGACCGTAAACACCGTTAAACTCAAAATCTAAATTCCATATTTGGTACCTCAGACCATATGATAACCCCAAATCATAATTAAGAAATCTCCCAGAAACTTCTGATTCAAAAAAATTTCTAAAGTAATTAAATTGATATTTCTTCAATAAGTAATCAACCTTAAAACCAAGCTTTGGTTTTAAATTTTTTAAGATTTCAAAATTATATGAAACTGGTACTCCCATGTAGAAGAATACGGGCGGATGTAATGCTCTTGAAGGATAGTCTTTGAATTTTCTACGGGAGAATTCCAACCCAACTAATAAGGATTGTTTTTTAGCAAATGAATACTCGTAATTATAACCCAGTTGAAATCCGATTAATCCCAAATCCTCTAATAGAGTTGAATCATTAAGAATCGTTATGTTCTCTCCAGAAAAAGAGTAATTCTGGATTCCACCTTTTATTAGCAATAGAGACCCTTGTGCAAAGGATATTTTCAGCACCAATAGAATGCTAATTAATGTTAGCGTAAGTTTTAGGTAGCTTTTCATAAAGTAAATTTGTAGATTAGAGAAAACTGAAATGACTGAGTGCTTTTTTCTGTTTCGATTATTCCAATCATACCTGTTGTTAGATTTGTTATTGGAATATCTTCGTTGGAACGAGTCAGTAGTTCCATCCACCTAATATTGAAGGAAATGTTTTTTATTATTTCACATTCAATACCCGCCACTGATGCTAATCTAAATGTTCTAAACTCTTTTCCTATTGGTGTGAATTCTGTAGTATTTAGTAAATACGTTACTGATGCTCCAAACTCCAATTTAAATCTCTGATTACTAACAGGAGGTATTAAAATAGAAATTGGCAAAAGCAATAAATCTACATGTTCATTGGGTTCTTTATTAAAACCAACGCTTGAAGACCCGACTCTTTCATACATCAAAACTGTTCTTCCAAATATTTTTCCGAATCTTTTTTCGTACCCAATTCCCCCATGTCCAGTGATGCGATAGAAGGGACGCTCTGGAAAATCAGGAAAAATTTGTTCACCATCCCAGTATTCATTGATTGTAGTTATGCTTGGGCCACCGAGGAGAATAAAGTTGTGGTTGTTTTGGCAATAAATGATCTCAGTTAAAAAAAAGGTTGTAAATAGTCCTATCAAGAGAATTTTCTTATTCATAGTATATTCCAATTTGCTCTTAAAGAATAGGGGGAGATTACTCCCCCTATTTATTTTGATTAGTTTTAATTGCAACGAGGTTTTATGTAAACACAGCCATCATCAATATAGGCATCATTGTACCATCCAGCAGGTAGATGACCTATATAGCAATGTGTACCACTTGGGGTGCCTCCAAAAAGGCACTGACCATTATGGGAATGATAATATAACCCTCCATTCCAGATAAACTGAACAATGCAATCATAAGGCTCAATAGGATCATTTTTTTCGCAACGTCTATAGCTTTTATTATAGATCCAACCATCGGGACACTCTTGACAAACAGGAGGAGGCCAGTTTGAACATTCGACAGCAAATGTGGTCTCTTGAGATGCACAATCTCCTGTCCAGATTTCTACTTCGTAAGATATGTCAAAAACACATGCTATTCGATCAGGTCTTTCTCCATATGGGCCGATTTGGCTTGAATTGAAATTTCTACTTAGACCATATTCACATCCCCACCATGTAATAGCACTATTATTTCGATTTACTAGTTTTCCTCGAATTCTCTCATTTTCAATAGTTGTAGTGGGAACTACCCACCAATCTACTCTAAAATCTTCTTCCCAATGTCTCCTATGGCATGAAGTCCATCTTCCGAGCCAATTCTTTTTTCTTAAATCTCCTGTGCGCCTTGTTGCTACAATGGGAATTGCCATACCCGTTGCTGGATTCCAATCACTCATATCAGCCCATACATACCCTATTTGTAGTCTTCTTTCTTCATCACCTGCATTATAAAACTGTTCATCTTCATTGGAATTATCACAACAAGGATTACCAAAACCAATAGCACGATCTGTAACAAATATTGTGGAGTCGGCATCATAAAGGGTAGAGTCTTGAGGGAAATTAGGATTAGAAGTCAGTGTATTTAGTTTTTGCCAATTGCCATTGTAAATTTCAATTCTATAATTTTCGATTTCTGCTTCAATCTTATCTCCAATCATAAAGTAACCATCCATATTCCTAAACCTTTCGTGAGTGAAAAATAGAGGCTCGATTTTTATCTTCTCGTCAGAAATCCATTCATAATTTATTTTTCCATCGTACTGTAGCAAAAGTTGGTTCAAATCCTCATCATACAAGGAATCATTTGAGCAAAAGTGATTCATAAATTCATTATAAACTTTGCCAGAAGTTTCAATGGGAATATTACCTTACCCATTGGTAAATTGCATTTCCATCTGCACAGTTTAAGAAATTAAGTGTTTCAAGAAAATCTTCAGTACTGAGGAATTTTAATACTCCATTTTCAACAATGTAATCGCCAGGGCTACATTCAGCAGCAGTTTCAGTGTTGTTGTTAAATGCTGGTGAGCATTCATCTGTTCTCGAAATGATGACAGATTCTTCTATAATGTCAGAAGTCAAATCGTCAAAATTCTCTTCTTTACAAGAAAATAAGAGTAATGCTGCAAGAAGAATCAGTAGAAATGTGTGTGTGGTTGAATTAAATAATTTCATAGAAAATTAGTTTATATTAATCAATTCACAAATATAACAATATAATTATAAATTATAACAATTCATGCTCAGGTAAAACTATTCGGTAAAATTCCCTGCTTTGTGTTGAATCCGAATTTCAGTATGGTTTTTTAGTTCAAAATCCAATGAAAATTTGGCATTTTGTATTTTTTTCCTAACTTCATTCCACATTCATTGGTTAAGGATTAATTTTATTAATTCTTCCTAAAGCAACAGTTGAGAAGACTTTTCAAACTTATTTTCTAACCAAAAGTATTTGAATTATGAACTACGCTACAAAAGACATCAGAAATGTGGCCTTGCTGGGGCACTCGGGTAGCGGCAAAACTACTTTTGCCGAATGTATGCTATTTGAAGCCGGAGCCATCTCACGACGTGGAAACGTCACTGACAAAAACACGGTCTCCGATTACACAGACATGGAACAAGACAGAGGAAACTCTATTTACAGTGCATTAATGCACGCTGCATGGAAAAGTTCGAAAATCAATATTTTAGACACTCCAGGGTTTGATGATTTTGTGGGAGAGGTTGTTTCTTCATTAAAAGTAGCCGATACTGCTGTGATGTTGCTGAATGCTCGAAGCGGTGTGGAAGTAGGTACGGAGCTACAATGGGAATATGTATCCAAATATAAAACCCCAGCCATTTTTGTGATTAATCACATCGACAACAAAAAAGCCGATTACGAAAAAACTTTAGAGCAGGCGATAGCACGTTTTGGTAACAAAGTCGTTCCTGTTCAATACCCACTCAATCAGGGCGACGGTTTTACAACTATCGTGGATGCGCTGCGCATGACCACTTATGTGTTTGGGCCTGATGGCGGAAAACCTCAAAAAAATCCAATCCCTGCAGAAGAAATGGATCGAGCTAAAGAAATGCATAATGCATTGGTGGAAGCTGCTGCTGAAAATGATGAGGGATTGATGGAAAAATATTTTGAACAAGGCACACTTTCAGAACAAGACTTGGCAGCAGGTCTAAGAATTGCCATTGCCACTCAGTCAATTCATCCAGTATTTGTTGCTTCTTCTTCTCGCAATATGGGTAGCGGCCGTGTGATGGGATTCATCAATGATGTTTGTCCTTCTCCAGCAGAAAGACCAGAAGCAGAGTTGGCAGATGGTAGTACCTTGAAATGCGATTCAAGTGGCAAAACCACTGCTTTTATTTTTAAAACAGTAAATGAAAATAGAGTAGGAAATGTTTCTTACTTCAAGGTATATAGCGGTAGCCTCAAGTCAGGCGATGAATTAGTCAATGCAGATAATAGAACCGCCGAACGGATGGGTAATATTTTTCTAAGTAATGGAAAAATTAGAAATGCTGGTTCAGTCATCAATGCAGGAGACATAGCTGCAACCGTAAAATTAAGAGATACACACACCGGAAATACCCTCAACACTAAAGGCACTGATAGAAAGATTGCAGGTATGGGCTTCCCGAATTCCAGAATTCGTACAGCCATCGAACCTCCTGGAAAAGCAGAAATGGAGAAGTTGATGAAAGCGCTTCATTCCATAGAGCAGGAAGACCCTACGTTATCCGTAGAGCAATCTCATACATTGAAACAAACTTTACTTCATGGACAAGGGCAATTGCATCTTGATTTGATAGCGGCTAAAATCGAAAAAGAAAGCGGTATCAAGATGAACTTCATTCGTCCAAAAATTCCATACAGAGAGACCATCACAAAAACTGCAAATGAAATTTATCGTCACAAAAAACAATCAGGTGGTTCTGGGCAATTTGCCGAGGTGCACATGCGCATTGAGCCATACTACGACGGCATGGGTGAACCTGATGGTTTAAATGTTAGAAAAACAGAAGAAGTGGATTTGCCTTGGGGTGGAAAATTACATTTCTACTGGTGTATCGTTGGAGGCTCAATCGATGCCCGATTTAGCAATGCCATCAAAAAAGGTATCATGAATAAAATGGAGGAAGGCCCACTGACTGGTTCTAATTGCCAAGATCTTCGGGTGAGTATTTATGATGGAAAAATGCACCCGGTAGATTCTAATGATATGGCCTTCATGTTGGCAGCTTCACAAGGTTTTAAAAATGCCTTCAATCAAGCTGGGCCACAATTACTTGAACCAATTTTTGAGTTAGATATTCTTTGTTCTGATGATGTGATGGGTGATATTATGGGCGATCTTCAAACTCGGCGTGCCATGATAATGGGCATGGGTGCTGATGGTCATTACCAGAAAATCACAGCGAGAGTACCACTGGCAGAGTTGTACAAATATTCTTCCACCTTGCGCTCTATTACGCAAGGGCGGGCGAAGTTTACAAGGAAATTTGTTGAATATCAGTCGGTGCCAAATGATGTACAAAAGCAATTGGTTGGCGCACATCAATCAGAACTGGCCGAGGCTTAAAATCCTATTTTAGTTGACGGCAACCGTCAGGCGATGTACTTCGCTTGACGGTTTTTTGTTTTGGGAAGTAAAAACGTTTACTTTTATAAAAAATTTCTAAATGGGAATTCCACAAAAATCAGATATAACGGTTGCGGAATACCTCGAATTGGAGGTGAAAAATGAAGTGAAGTATGAATTTCATGACGGTGAAATTTATGCAATGTCTGGCGGCACTTTGAATCATGCCATTATAAGCGGAAACACATATTCAGCAATCAAAGCGGCTTTAAAAGGTAAAGGTTCTAATTGTAAACCCTTTAATAGCGATGCACGAACATTCATCAAAATTTTAAACACCTATGTTTACCCTGATACCTCTGTTGTCTGTGGCGATATTGAGCAATCAGAGAAAGGACATGCCATTTGCAATCCAATTTTAATTGTGGAAGTGCTATCAAGAAGTACATCAGGCTACGACCGTGGAGACAAATTTCATAAGTATCAAAAAATCCCTTCTCTACAAGAATATGTATTGATTGAGCAAGAAAACAAAATCGTTGACATCTACTTCCGTCAACCAAAATCAGACCTTTGGCGCATCACCCGCTTTGAAGGTGAAAAGACTATCGTTCGTTTTGAATCTATTGATTTGGATATTGAAATGGCAAGTATTTATGATGGCGTATTGAAAGAATAATTTTTTTCAATCCAACTTTCTCCACTCTTCACTGGTTCTAAAAAAGTCTTTTCCTACTTTTGAACCAAACATTCATAAAAATTTTCGTGGTCAGGTCGAAGTTTAAATTTTATTACCCGATAGGAAAAAGAAAATTTAAGCTTTGGACTGACTTAAATCACGATAGTTTTCTATGAATCAATAATTATGTCCGAAAACGAATCATATCACATCGTCGAAACTTCCAACCAATATGTGGAGGTCGTCTTACCATTGGCATTGCCCAATACCTTCACGTATTACGTGCCAGAGGATTTGATGGGCTATATACAATTCGGTATTCGGGTAGAAGTGCCTTTCGGCAAAAGCAAATTGTACAGCGGTATTGTCATTGGTTCTAAATCTGCACCAGAAGCGGGGTATCGTCCCAAAGCGATTTTGACCGTACTGGACAAAGAGCCCATTATCAACCAAACCCATTGGAAATTTTGGCAATGGTTGGCGAGTTATTACACCTGTAATATTGGAGAAGTGATGACGGCTGCACTACCTACCAATCTCAAACTCAGTAGCGAAACCCGCATCACGCTCAGTCCACTCTATGACCCAAATATGACGGGGCTGACGGATAATGAATTTATGATTGCAGAGGCACTTTCGTTGCAAGATGAATTGTCTTTGGATGATGTGCGTAGCATTCTCAATATCAAATCAGTCTATCATGTTATTTCAGGTCTTTTGCAGAAAAAGGTGATTTACCTGAAAGAAGAATTGAAGGAAAAATTCAAAGCCAAAAAGGTTAAATGCCTTCAATTAAAAGAACCTTATGCGACGGAACGCGAGCGCATGCAAGAGGCATTTGATTTGCTCAAACGTTCTGAGAAGCAGACCTACGCACTACTCGCTTTTTTACAATTAGAAAAAGAAAATGAGTTTGTAAAACAGCAGCAGGTTTGCGAATCTTCGGGTGTAGATTCGCAAGTAATCAAAGCAGTTGTGAAAAAAGGCATTTGGGAAGTTTATGAAAAAGAGATAGATCGGCTGGGTGGTTTTGGAGGTGACTTGGAAGAAGCAAAAACCCTTTCTGACCAACAAGTAAATGCCCTTTCTGAAATCGAAAATTCCTTTAAGGAGAAAGATGTCATTTTATTGCACGGCGTCACGGGTAGTGGAAAAACGCGTGTTTATGTTGAACTGATTCAAGCGGCAATTGATAGGGGAGAACAAGTATTGTATTTGCTGCCAGAGATTGCACTGACCACTCAAATCATTTCCCGACTCGAAGTGGTTTTTGGTGATCAGATTGCCGTTTATCATTCTCGCATGAATAATCATGAGCGAGTGGAAGTTTGGCAAAAAGTAGCCAAAGGAGAGAAGCAAATTGTGATGGGTGCTCGGTCTGCACTCTTCATGCCTTTTCAAAAATTGAATTTGATTGTCGTAGATGAGGAGCACGATCCATCCTATAAACAACGCGACCCTGCACCGCGCTACAACGGACGTGACGCCGCCATCGTTTTGGCAAATATGTTCGGAGCTAAAACGCTACTTGGCACTGCGACTCCTGCACTCGAAACTTATTACAATGCGCAAAGAGAGAAATATGGCATCGTGACCATGCCCGAACGTTTTGGTGGAATTGAGATGCCTCACCTCGTCGTTTCAGATGCCAAAAAAGAGATGAAGCAGCGGAAAATGCAATCGCATTTCACGACACATTTGATAGAATCACTCAAAGAAATTTTAGAAAATAAAGAGCAAGCCATTCTCTTCCAAAATCGACGGGGTTACTCGCCGACCATGCAATGTGAAAAATGTGGCTGGCATCAAGAGTGCATTCATTGCGATGTGAGTTTGACCTATCATAAATTTTTCAATAACCTGCAATGTCACTACTGCGGATACTCAACCAACCTGCCGAACACCTGCCCCAGTTGCGGATTGTCTGAGTTGACCTTGAAAGGTTTTGGTACGGAGAAAATTGAAGATGAACTAAAAATTTATTTCCCCGATGCCCGTATTGGGCGGATGGATTTGGATACGGTTCGTACCAAAAATGCACATGCGAAAATCATCAATGATTTTGAGGAAGGGCGCATCGATATTCTCGTCGGTACACAGATGGTGACGAAGGGGTTAGATTTTGAAAATGTAGGATTGGTCGGGGTGATTTCGGCAGATCAACTTTTGCACTTTCCTGATTTTAGAGCAAGTGAGCGAGGGTTTCAACTCATCACGCAGGTATCAGGTCGGGCAGGTCGAAAGAAAAAACAAGGCAAGGTGATCATTCAAGCCATGAATACCACACACCCTGTTTTGAGAGAAGTTTTAGAATATGATTACGATCAATTTTTTGCTCGTGAAATCATGGAGCGGCAAGCCTTCCGCTATCCGCCATTCACCCGTTTGATAAAAATTACTTTAAAACATAAAAAACCAGATACGCTCAATCACGGTGCAAAAATCTTTGCCTCCTACCTCAAAAGTGAATTGGGCGAACGATTGAAAGGCCCAGCAGTGCCGTACATCTCTCGGGTGCGGGGTCAATATATTTTGGATGTTTTAATAAAGTTGGAAAACAGCCAGAAAGTACTGGTGCACACCAAGAATTTGATTCGCGCAGCGATTATTCGTCTGAAAAATGAACGAGGGTATTCGGGGGTGAGGGTGAATGTGGATGTTGATCCTTATTAAAGCTGATAGCTGACACCAAGTCTTGCTCCAACCTTGCCTGGGAAAAAGTTGGAAACAAAAACACTATCTACTTCTTCATTGGGATTAAATCCAGGGTCTGTTATTTTAGTCTTTATTCTTCCTAAGTTCCACACATAAAAAATTCCATTAAGCTCTACATCAATTCGATCTTTAGAATATACCCTAAACCTTGGGATGATTTGTAGGTACATACCATTCGCTCTGGTATAAGTAGGTAATGTTGGATTTCCGTTTGGTTGGATATTGATAGTTGATAAATAGGGTTGAGCCGCAATTCCTATCATTGGGTTTATCAACTTGTTTTTTTGTAGCAGGTCAATACCTATTTCTGCTCTTGCAGCAATGTCAAAGTTGATTTCATAGCTTCCTCCTGTAACTTGAAAAGAATTTGTTGAGTTATTATTCGGAACCAAGTCAGCTTCATCTTTTGAGCCTATATCTATTTTTGAAAATTCGACTTCAAAGTAATATTTTTCTCTCATGAAAGCGATAGCTGGCGAAAAACGTCCAAATCTTAAGTCAATCTTTTCTTGATAAACTGTTTGTCCCGTATTGATTAACATATTTTCAACTGAAGAATAACCCGTTTCAGCGTTAAGGTAAAGTTTGAGGCTTGTTTTAGTCTTTTGTGCAAAAGCACTCAAAGAAAAACAAATTAGAAAAAGAAGAAAGAAGTTTTTCATGGCGTTTTTTTTGATGAGGTATTTCGGGTGGTTAAAAATTAACCATTCTTGCCCGTAATGTCTGGTAAATGATTTTTCAAAAAAGAAGAAAGGCTTGTTACTTGAATATCTTTTGAATAGGGGTAATCAATTCCCTCAGGTATAATTACAAATGCATGTTGAGGTTTCAAATCCTCAAGACCGATATGAAATCCTTTGGAAACTTTAGGCGCTGAAGAGTATTTGATTTCGATTGCTGCAAGGACCCGATTCCCACTACAGAGCAATAAATCAATCTCTGTTCCTTGATAAGTTCGATAAAAAAAATACTCCAAATCATCACCAACGATGCCTTTGATTTGTTCAATTACATAGCCTTCCCACGAATTTCCAAGTAAAGGATTGGCGGCAAGATCCATATCATTTTTGAAACCGAGGAGTGCATGTAAAATGCCACTGTCACTGATATAAACCTTGGGAGACTTGACAAATCGCTTTTTGACATTTGCAAAAAATGGTTGAAGAGAAAAGACCTGAAAGGCTTGCTCCAAAAATCTTAAATACTTTTTTACGGTAGGTTCGCTTATACCCAATGACGTCGCAAAAGGACTTGTATTCCAAAGATTGCCATGAGTAGCTGCAATCATTTGCCAAAGGCGGCGAGCTAAAACAGGATTGTTAGGGAAACCCAACATTGGCAAATCTCGCTCAACATAACTCCTGATGAAGGCTTGTCGCCAGTCATAACTTAAACTATCATTGAGTGCAAGCAAAGATTCAGGATAACCTCCTCTTAACCAGTGTCTTCGCCAATCAACAGTCTCCTCAATTTCGGTATATAAAAAAGGAGTCAAATGCAAATAAGCAACACGTCCTGCTAAAGACTCGGAACTTTGCTTTAGCAGTGGCGGAGAGGCAGAACCCAAAAGAATAAACCGCCCAGGCTGCCGTTTCTGATCTATCATACTGCGCAGCAACTCAAAGATTTCGGGCATGCGTTGCACCTCATCTAAAATGACGCAGTGGTCTTCATAATTTTTCAAAAATAAATATGGATCAGCAAGTTTTTGCCTGTCTGCCGGAAATTCTAAATCAATATAGATAAAAGGTTTATCAATAGATTCAGTAATCTTTTTGGCAAGGGTTGTTTTTCCTGTTTGCCTTGAACCCACAATAATCAATGCAGGAAAGAATTCTAACCACTCCTTGACTTTGGTCTCTGTTATTCTTGGAATATAATTTACCATGAATTTTGGAATGTAAATTTTTGATTTTCATAGTAAATGTACATAAAATTAGATTTTACCATGAAAATCGAAAATATTATTTTCATTTTTCATGGTAAAATAAGTTGTCTCAATCAAGTTTTCCACAATCGAAAACTTTAACAGCCTGATAGTTGCAAGTATAGAAAGCGAATACATATTTTTGAAACAAAAAGTTTTTAATAAAAATATATGTTTGAAAACAAAGCTATTTTACATGTTGATTTGGATGCCTTTTTTGCCTCAGTGGAAGTGCTGCGTGACAGTCGATTGAAAGGCAAACCGCTGATTATTGGTGGCACGAAAGGGCGTGGAGTCGTGGCCTCGTGTAGCTATGAGGCAAGGCATTTCGGTGTCCGATCTGCGATGCCGATGAAGATGGCTTTGAACCTCTGCCCTGATGCTATTGTGGTGCGTGGAGACATGGAAGAATATTCCAAACAATCCAAAATCATCAAAGAAATTATTGCAAGTGAAGCACCGCTTTTTGAGCAAGCCTCTATTGATGAATTCAATCTGGATCTGACGGGAATGGATAAATATTTTGGCTGTTGGAAATGGTCGCAAGAGATGCGAGAACGGCTCATCAAAGAAAGCGGTTTGCCAATGTCAATGGGACTTTCGATCAATAAATTGGTTTCAAAAATAGGTGCGAGTTTCGCTAAGCCAAATGGCAAATACAAAGTAGATGATGGATCAGAAAAAGCATTTTTGGCTCCCATGCCTGTCGGAAAAATTCCAGGTATCGGCAAGCAAACCGATCGTAAACTACGTCTCATGGGGGTCCGAAAAGTAAAGACCCTTTCTGAAATTCCAGTGAAATTACTTCAACGAGAATTTGGTGCAAAACCAGGCATCTCACTACATCGAAAATCGCATGGTATCGACAATAGTCCTGTAGTTCCGTTTCATCATCAAAAGTCGATGTCGAAAGAGCGTACTTTCCAAATGGATACAATAGATGTGCAAAACCTCAAAGACCGTTTAACTAAAATGGTGACTCAATTGGCTTTCGAGCTTCGCAAAAAAAATAAACTGACCAGTACGATTGCAGTGAAGTTGCGCTACACCGATTTTGATACGCATACCCAACAACGTCGAATACCTTTCACTTCCAATGATCGAGAATTGATTCGTCACTCGCATGAGCTATTCGACAAACTTTTTCAACGTAGAATCATGGTGCGCCTTCTCGGCGTTACGTTTAGCAATATGGTCAACGGCAATTATCAAATCGATCTTTTCAACGATACAGAAGAAGAAATTAATTTGTTGAACGCAATGGATGAAATTCGTAAACGATTTGGAGCAGGAGCAGTGTCAAGGGCATCGAGTGTCTCATTTAAGTAGTTCACGAAATTTGAAGATAAATTATTTGATTTTTTTGCCTCATGCTTCTCCTTAAATTTCTTAGCTGTAGATTCTCAATTTCCGCGAACTACTTAAGAGGTAGCGATAATTTTTTTATTAATATCCTTTACTAATGCTGGCCCATAATAAACCATGCCCGAGTAAACTTGCACCAGAGACGCTCCTGCATTCAATTTCTCAATGGCCTCTTCTGGACAATCAATTCCACCCACGCCAATGATGAACAATTGCTTCCCTGATTTTTCATGCAAATAGCGAATGACTTCAGTTGAACGTTGCTTGAGTGGTGCGCCGCTGAGACCACCGTTGCCGATAGATTCGATGGTTTTCTTGGAGGTAGAAAGTGGTTCGCGAGCAATGGTCGTGTTAGTGGCAATGACGCCTTCCAGTTTGGTATCTTTTACAATGTCGATAATATCATCGAGTTGTTCGTTGGTGAGGTCAGGGGCAATTTTTAGTAAAATTGGTTTTTGAGTTGGTTTGGCTTGATTCAGTTTTTGAAGGTGAGACAGGAGTTTGGTGAGTGGTTCTTTGTCTTGCAATTCTCGAAGCCCTGGTGTGTTGGGCGAACTCACATTCACCACAAAATAGTCCACCAAATCAAATAGCTTTTCAAAACAAATCGCATAATCATTGACCGCTTCTTCGTTGGGTGTGACTTTATTTTTACCAATGTTGCCACCAATGACAACGCCTTCTGGCCGTTTACCTTTCAGTCGCTCCACCATTGCATCAACACCTTCATTATTGAATCCCATTCGGTTGATCAACGCTCGATCTTCTGGCAATCTAAAAAGTCTTGGTTGTGGATTTCCTCCCTGCGGTTTGGGCGTGACTGTTCCAATTTCAATAAAGCCAAAACCCAATCCTGCCATTTGGCGGTAGTATTTTCCATCTTTATCAAAACCTGCTGCCAAGCCCACGGGGTTTTCAAATTTCAAACCCATGAACTCTCTTTTCAAAGACTCATTTTTATAACTATAAAGACTTTTGAAAATAGAATTGACAATTGGAATCGCCAATACAAATTTCAATAAACCAACAGTGAGATGATGCGCTTTTTCAGGTTGCCAAAGGAAAAGAATAGGCTTAAGTAATTGATACACAGATGCGAAATTTTGATTCAGGTGCGAAAGTACGACATTTATAGATTCGTCTTGATAATCAAATTATTTGAGCAAAATCATCTTGATATTATCAGTTTACCTTGATAGATCATTTTATCTGATTCTGTGATTTGGTACAAATACATGCCAGTCTGTAAGAAAGAAATTGGGAGTTCTGGAATGGGATCATTTTCTGTAAGGGTTTCTACCAAAACAAGTTTTCCGAGTGTATCGTATAGCTTAAAAAGTTGAGTTTTTTCCGAGTCGCATCGTTGGATTTTTATGAAGTCAGACGCAGGGTTAGGATAAACGATATAGTCATACTTACAAGGCTCAACAATGCTTAAGCTATCGCAAGGACTATCTTTTAGGGCACCTAATCTAAAATTTGCATGGTTGGGTACAGATCTTCCATTGTAAACTTCTAATTCAAAAAACTGCTGAAAATCACAGGCAAGCCCTTTATTATTTGGTTCGTGTATAATATGCAGATATTTATTGCCTGATGACCCCATGACGTATATTTTTCCATCAGGAGCTTCTTCTGCCAGATAATAGTAGGGTGGAAAATTAGTGATGTTAGATTGATAATGAGCTATTTGTACTTTACTTGCGGCAATGTCATTTGCTTCAAGATCAAATTGATATAGGTCAAAAAATGAAGAAACATACAAAAAACGATTATTGGGAGATATTGCCACCCCACCTGCACTAGGATACAAATCTGCAGAGTCCTGAATAGCAATATGAATTGGGTTGCTCAATTCTCCGCTACACCTGTCAAAGTCAAAAATGCTCAAATCATCATCAATATCATATCTAATATATTTGCTACCATCTCTATTAAATTTTGCTTGACCTGACCAGTCAAAACGAGACCATGTCTTACCAATCCGCTGTTCAAAAGAACCTTGTACTCCCTTTGGCGTTAGTAGCCATTTATAATATTTGTTGGAACGATATTCAGGTTGTAGTATCCACCAATCTCTGCCATTGCCATGTTTTACCCCGGTTAGTTGGCCATAGTTCAAGGTGTCTTGCAACAGAACCATATTTTTTTTCAGTACCTTTCCTTTTCCTGCATTTTGACTCATATCAAGATGCGTTCCTTTCATCGCGACTATCAGTCCTGCGATATCCGGCAGATTTTCAATGAATTGATGGAAAATAAAATACTGATCAGGATGTTGGGGAATAGGTAAGGCAAGTGAGCCTTGTGGCACTGGGTATGAAGGAAAATCATCCCAGTAAAATTGGCCATAATTTATGCTATCTCCATTTTCAATTAATTCATTTTCAGCATTATAAATTGCTTTCCCATTGGAGTAAAACTGAAATATGCCAACCGAATCACTCATTATCATTGCGGTTTCAAATACCCTGACATTTTTTGGGAAATACTGAACGTCCAATTCACCATTTGTAAAATCAAATAAGACTCCATCATCTTTTCCAAGGGTAGAGTCGATTCCAAAATCAACAGGTGAATAGCCTAGTATCCAATGTGCATCATGGTTTTGAGCAGATAGATCGAAAATAAAAAAGAGGAGGAGTATGATTGGGTAGAAGTATTTCATATAGATAAAATTTCTGAAATGGAAGCATTTTTACACATGTAAAAATGCTTCCAAGATGCCTTTCTAAATCTTGATAAATTTAGACAGAGCGACTTTATTAATCTCAGATTTAGATTCAAATTGAACAAAATAAATTCCTTTTGGCAGGGAGGAGGTATTAATTTTATACCTGTTTTTTCCATTTTCAATTACAACAATATTCTCCTTCAATCCAATAGAATTAAGTATGTTTATTTGTCCTGAATCTGATAGTTTGATGGGTATTTCAACTACAAGTTCATTAGAAACAGGATTGGGGAAAAGGCTAACCAATTCTGCATTATTTTTTTCTTTTGAGATGCTTCTAAAAGAAGGTTCTGAACATAATGCATCATCATCAAAGTTATGTTGTTGTTCATGAGGAAGATAGGAACGGGCCATATATACACCAATCCCATATTTGCGAGGGCAAAGTGACGATAAAAATTCAATCATTTCGTTTTGTTCAGCGCTTAATGTTCGATCGTTTTGTAAATAATTTAGATAAGTTCTCCACATATCAAGTTCGTAAACTTGATAATCACGAGGTGGCAACATTTGCTCAATTTTTTCAAGTAAGCTCTGAATACCCAATTGCTTTTTTGAAATATGATCCTGAATAATAATCGCTTGAAGAGAATCAAAATCTGACAACTCTGTTAATAACACATTTTTTGAAACTAAATAATCATCAATAGAATTAGAGTTTTCAATTGCATCCAATATCGAGCTGTTTAACAACTCAATATCATTGATTTTTGATTCCACCTGAGATTCTATTTCAGCAATAGCATTTTTTTGTTCTTCTGAATAGGAAAGAACTTGCTCAATTTCAGATTTAAGATTGTAGAATTTGCCGACCCAGTCATCTTCATTTTCAATTAAAAATTGATCAAATATACTCTCTGGTTCTACCAACTCCAGATTTTCTTTTAATCGCTTGAACAAATATTTTTCTGCATTCCATGTAGCTACATCCTCAGTCATAAAATCGCTGTAGGTACCATCTGCTATTTGTTCATCAATGGCATCCAGATTTGATACTGCATTGGCTGCCGGTGGCGGAGAACCAAGACCACAACAGGCTTTTAAGTTTGGTGAAGAATTGTCAACATCAAAAAATCCAAAATTGGGTGAGACGGGGTCGGGAACATAGGTAATTAAAGAATTGCATTCATCTTTATCATTTACAAGAAATCTTGATTGAAAAACATTTTGTCCTAAATGTTGTGCAGCTGGTGAATAGCTACCTCCATTTATCCAAGAATTACCTTTCCATTCTTGTATTCCAAGAACAGTATTGTTACCCGTTAGAGAAAGACCTACATTATGATTGGTCATAAAGCTAGTTTTGAAATCAGAATTATTACATCCTCCGTCGAATTCGATTCCAGTGCGTGAAAGGTCGGTTTGATTACACTGATAGTTTAAATTAGGAGAATTTTGAATAAACATCCCTCTAATTGTACCTCCTGTCAAGGTATTAAATTCGATGTTTCCATTTGATTCATTGTTGATTACATGAATCATTCCGCTAGTGGTAAAATCACTAATGTTTATAGTGTTCGTTGACATAAAAATACCTGAAAAATCATGACAATCTATCCCGGCACCTACTACTGCTCCATTAATTTGATTCAACTCAATAATTACAAGTCCTGATAAATTATTTCCGAGAACTCCGATTGGAGTCAAAAAGAATGAGTTCCCATTTACCCTATTATTAGAAATGATTCCGAAAAGGCCTGGATCAGAGTCATTTATAAATATCCCAAACGAAGCTGTTGGTAGTAATAAATTTATTGTATTATTGGTAACCACAACAGTTCTATTAGGGCTATCCGTTACCTGCACACCTCGAAGAACTCCTTGCATTATACTATTTGAAATCGCGAGATTAGTTTCTGTTGAAAAAACGCCAGTAGAACAATCCTGAGCAAATACAGGGACATTTGAACCATCAATATTTAGATTGCCATTTGGTCCATGGGATTGAACAGCAACACCAAGGTTAAATCCATTCTGATCTCCATTTTCATTAATACCTGAAAAAGAGCAATCTCTCACATTTAGTCTAGAGTTTACAGAGATAATACCATCACCTAAATCTCTAAATAGATTAGTTGCACCACCACCTGTACCTGTATTCAAAAGGCTAACATTATTTATCCACATTCCAACGAAACTATCTCCTCCAACGTTCAAGTTACCGCCTTGAAATACATTTCCTTGAAAACCGTTTAGGTTGATAGTTTGGTTACTTCCATTTGCGCCAACAAAGTAACCTGTGACATTTCTTCTAAAAATGACACTATTTATAGTTTGAGTGGAATTATTTCTTGCGTCTACCGCTGCTATAGCATCTTCAATTCGACCTCCTTGAAAATTTAAGTTTGAATTTTGTAAAACTGTTATACCTTCCCACATATCATCACATGCGTACAAGTCAGAACTGAAGATATTTGCAGTTACAAAAAATACAATTAACCTTCCATTCGGAGCGAATTCTACTTGGCACTCCTCAAAGAAGAAACCTGGAGTATTGATTACTAGTGTACCATTAATAAAAATCTTTTGATCGGTGAAACCACTTACCCCTAAGGTGGATGAAAAGGTTATTGGACCATTAATGATAACTTCGTTTTCAAGATTACGGTGTTCGTCACAAAGGGTAGCTTGTGCACTTAGATTCGATGCGGAAAAAAAATAAAAGGATAAGAATAATTTGAATTTTCATGTTTTCGTTTTTTTACCTTCATTAACGTTTTCAGGCTGATACGTCCTACTTTTGTTGTGGCTTTCGGAAAATTCCACAGCTATCTTTATAACTGTAGTAATGTCAATAATTAGAATTTAATTTGTTATAGTAAAATACATTGTTTCATGTACCTTTATTGATAGCTATGGTGAAATTATGAAAAATTAATGTTATTTCAAAATATAAATATATATGAAAAGACTCATACTTTCTACAGTTTCCCTCTTTTTTGCGCTGACAATTTTTGGTCAACAAACTTTCCCATACAACGGTGTTTCTGATCACCGCGAAGGGCATTATGCTTTCATCAATGCGACGATTTATAAAAGTCATAATCAAAAAGTTGATAATGCCACATTGGTTATCAAAAATGGAAAGATCGTTTCGGTAGGTACGGGTTCTGCACCTGCTGCTGCTGTGGTGATTGATGCAAAAGGCAAGACGATTTATCCTTCCTTCGTTGATGTTTTTAGTGATTATGGAATGCCGAAGCCAAAGGCAATAGGGGAACGTAGTAGGCAACCTCAAATGCTTTCCAATAAAAAAGGGGCTTACTCTTGGAATGAAGCATTGAAAACTGAGTTCAATGCGCATGAGCATTTTACAGTCAACGAGAAAGCTGCAGAAGAGCTTCGTAAGAATGGTTTTGGTGCAGTGCTCGCGCATCGCCCTGATGGAATTTCGCGAGGAACAGGAGCATTGGTGGCATTGGGAGAAGACCGCCCACATGTGATGATTTTGGAAAAGGAAGCAGGCCATGTCATGACTTTTACGAAAGGAACTTCCTCCCAAACTTATCCACGTTCTTTGATGGGGATCATGGCCTTGTTGCGTCAAACTTATTTAGATAGCGATTGGTATCAAAAAGGTGGAAAAAATGAAGAAA
>CALDSS010000084.1 GCA_937924495.1 uncultured Saprospiraceae bacterium | reverse complement strand
AGTTAATTGAGAAACCTTGTTAATTTATTCTTTAACGTTTTTAGCTTCTCAGGCGGTGACTTCCCGTCACCTCCTGAGTTCGACAAGCTATTAGATACTGACAATCAAGTAGTTAAGTTGATTTTAATCTCAAGTTCACGTTAAAATAATTAGATGATTCTAAATCAATGTTTCCATCTGAGAAAGAAGATTTTTTTTAGAAAAAACATAATTTAAAATTTAAAAATATTCAGTTATGAAAAAAAACAATTCAATCATCGTATTTCTATTTTTTGCTTTTTCTATTCAAGCACAAGACTTTGTATTATCACAATTCAATCAATCGCCACTTAACGTAAGTCCATCATTATCTGGAATATCTGGGAGCGACCAAGTGGTTGTCAATTATCGAAATCAGTGGTTTAGTGTATTGGATGAGAATTCGTACAAAACCTATGCAATTTCGTACGATCGTCCATTCGTTTTAAAGAATGGAGATAGAGTTGGTGCTGGAATAAGAGCATTTAAAGACGTAGCTGGCAGTCTTGATTTTACTCAAAACTATGGAAGTTTAGCTTTATCCTACCAGAAGAAAATTTTAGAAAAAAATAAGGTTACTCATTTTATTGGTGCAGGCATAGAAGGAGGTCTCTTTCAAAGAACAGTGGATTTGTCTGATGCCAGGTGGGGCAATCAACATAATGGCAATGGTGGATTTGATTCTACACTTGTTTCAGGAGAAAACCTCGAAGCATCTTCTCCTTGGAGAGGAGATTTTTCTGCGGGAATAAATTATTTAATTGAATTTCAAAACGGAAGAAAAATCGTTATTGGAACCGCTCTAAATCACTTGTTAAAACCTAATCTTAGTTTTTCAGAAAACCAAAAAAGTCCTCTATCAAGTAGATTTAATTTTTATTCGATGGTTGATATTGGAATTGCTGATGACATTCAAATAACACCTGCTGTGTTTTACACAAGACAAGCGGGAAATGAACTCATTTTAGCCTCTGTTTCCACAATGTTTTCTTTAAAGGAGAACCAATTCGGTATTGCAATCGGAGGACGTTTTGGAGCAGGATCCATTGATGATCCTGTTGTCGTAGAAAATCGAGCATTTTTCATCACACCTACCTTTTTCTTTAAAAATCAAATAGGCATAGCTGCTACTTTTGAGTCTAATACCATTGAATTGAGCAAGGGAGGTTTAGACTCATTTGAAGGATCAATCATCTATCAATTTGGCAAAAAGAAGCAACCAAATCTTAAAGAATAACCATTTCTAATATTCGAAAAAATAAATCTCTCAAAATACCCCGATAAATCTTCAACTAAACTGTAAATTTGCCGCCAAATTTGAAGTCTCATTCTTAGTACTTTTTATAAACTTTTAGGTCAAAAAGACATTAACTCTTTCGACGAAGGAGAAGGTTAAAATTTATTAACCACCTACCGTCCTAAATCGCTTTGTGCTATGCCGAAGCATTAACCGTAGATTATGAGTCATACCAACAATGCAAATGAATTTGCAGGACGCCACTTCGGTGTCAATGAGTCAGAAATTACTGACATGTTGAAAACCATTGGTGTCAAATCCCTTGATCAATTAATTGATGAAACCATTCCGCCAGCGATTCGCCGCAAGAGCAAATTAAAACTGCCACCTGCGCAGACGGAATTTCAATACCTGACAGATCTCAAAAAGGTCGCTGCCAAAAACAAGGTGTTCAAATCCTACATTGGGCAGGGCTACAATGATACAATTACACCTTCTGTGATTTTGAGAGGTGTTTTCCAAAATCCAGGATGGTACACGCAATACACGCCGTATCAGGCAGAAATTGCACAAGGACGATTGGAAGGATTGCTCAATTTCCAAACCATGGTGAGCGACCTGACAGGTTTGCCAATTGCCAACGCTTCTTTGCTCGACGAGGCAACTGCAGCGGCTGAGGCAATGGCCATGTTCTTCGCTGTCAAAAACAAAAGAGCCAAAGGCAATGATGTTGCTACTGACTTTTTAGTTTCTGATAAAGTGCTCAAACACACCATTGATGTGTTGGTGACACGTGCCGAGCCATTGGGTATCAAAGTAAAAGTGAAGTCGGTTTCTGACTTTGATTTAAATGACAAAACCTTCGGTATCCTTCTTCAATATCCATGCAATGATGGTTCAATAGAAGATTATCGAGCGCTTTCTACCAAAGCGAATTCAAAGAAAATATACGTAACCGTTGCAGCTGACATTATGAGCTTGGCATTGCTCAAACCACCAGGAGAATGGGGCGCAGATGCCGTAGTTGGAAACACACAGCGCTTTGGTGTGCCGATGGGATTTGGTGGGCCACATGCCGCTTATTTTTCTACCAAAGAAGATTTCAAAAGATTGATTCCAGGTAGAATTATTGGAGTATCTCAAGACTCAAATGGCAACCGCGCTTTGCGAATGGCTTTACAGACCAGAGAGCAACATATTCGCCGTGAAAAAGCGACTTCTAATATTTGTACGGCTCAAGCATTGTTGGCAAATATGGCTGGTTTCTACGCCGTTTATCACGGACAAGAAGGCATTCGCAATATCGCCAAACATATCCATAGTCATGCGCGCTACCTTTCTGACCGATTCAAAGCAATGGGTCTAAAACAGGTGAATGAATATTATTTTGATACGGTAAGAGTAGAAGCAGATGCGGCTTTACGCCGAAAAGTGAGAACCTTGGCTTTGCGCCAAAAAATGAATTTCTTCTACGATTCAAAAGGAATTCAAATCGCGGTGGACGAAACTTCTTCGCATGAAGAGTTGGCAACGATTGTAGAAATTTTTGAAAAAGCATCAGGAAAAACCAGTGGCTTAAATGGCAAAATGTCTAAAGCATTGGAAATCCCACGTGCTTTGAAAAGAGATACAGAATACTTGACTCACCCTGTTTTTAATAGCCATCATACTGAAAGTAAAATGATGCGTTATTTGAAGCGATTGGAAAATAAAGACATCTCGCTCGTACACTCCATGATTCCATTAGGAAGTTGTACGATGAAGCTCAATGCTGCTTCTGAAATGTTCCCAGTGAGTTGGCCTGAGTTTGCAAATATCCACCCTTTCGCTCCAGCGAATCAGTGGAAAGGCTACGCTCAAATCTTTGAAGAATTGGAAGCCTACCTTTCGGATGTTACGGGTTTTACTGCCTGTTCTTTGCAGCCAAATTCTGGTGCACAAGGAGAGCATACTGGCTTGATGGTCATCCGTGCCTACCACAAAGCAAGAAAAGAAGGACATAGAGATATTTCTTTAATCCCTTCTTCTGCACACGGAACCAACCCAGCCAGCGCAGTAATGGCAGGTATGAAAGTTGTCGTCGTAAAATGCGATGAGGAAGGCAACATCGACATTCCAGATCTTAAAGAAAAGGCAGAAAAGCATAAAGATAACCTCGCTTCCTTGATGGTAACTTATCCGTCAACGCACGGCGTATTTGAAGAAGGTATCAAAGAAATTTGTAAAATCGTTCACGACCGAGGCGGCCTCGTTTATATGGA
>CALDSS010000083.1 GCA_937924495.1 uncultured Saprospiraceae bacterium | reverse complement strand
AATTCAGAAAATCCTTTTTCATATAAATTATTTGATTCTACAATTCTTTCAATTTTTCTGATTTGCCAAAACTCAATTGCATTATCAATTTTGGTGTAAGAGATTAATGACACAATAGAGATCAAGGATATTTTTAAGATGTTTTTTACTGGAGGCTTTAAAACTGCAATTAATTCTTGATTAGTATTGTTTGAAATTAATTTAAAAAAAGAGAAAATTAAAAATAGCACAGCCACTAAAAACAGAATTATACAACCGATAAACCAAAATAGGTTTAATAATCTGAATGAGATATATAGCCATCCTGTAGGCGCAAAGTAGGGGAGAATAGGAATGAGAAACGAGATGAGGCAAAATATTCTAAATTTCATATTTGTCATTCTGAATTATTTTGTAAGAAGGAGGATTTTACGCCGTGTACCGTCTGCCGTTAACCGTGTACCAAATAAAGTATTTTGAATTTATACAAAAAATCCCGAATTTTCAACTCAATGAAAATTCGGGATTCCCTAAATTACTAATCAACTAATTAACTCAATCAACCAATTTATTGAAGATTTCCATTTCTTACTATTTTATACTTCTGCCCTGCCTTTAAAGTCGTATTCAACGTCATTCCATTCAAGATAGCAAGATCTTGAAGCTGAGTAGCAGAAGCACCTTCCGCTTGAAGTGCCTGCTGCAAAGTTTGACTTCTGCTGCTGGTTCTGATACGAACGCGGTCTGGTTGACGATTCAATTTGTCAGGGTCAGTCAATCTTGCAAAACCACCCATCACTCTACGGAAGTTTTGGGATTGGCTATTGAAGTCCACGGCTTGAGACAACCCATGCAATACAAAAATCATATTATTATGCTGAATGAAAGTAGAGAGTACTTTCACAGATTGCTGTTGTCCTTGCTGCTGCTGAGGAGCACCCTGCTGCTGCTGTTGTTTGATGGTAGAAGTCATTTCATACGCAGGAAGACCATTGACCGTCTTTCTTCTTCCACTTGCAACCGCTAAATTCAATTGCTGAGCAGTTTGACTGGCGGCTTCTTCCAATGTGTTGCCTTGAGCCAAGGTCAAAACCATCATCGCTTTACCGTCTTTCGGTGCCATTTGGAATTGAGCTGGCGAGTTTTGGTACTGCCAACCTGTAGGTACTGGAAATTCGAATTTCAATTCAGGATGATAGAATGTCCAACTTTCAACGAATCCTTGTTTCGGGTCTTCGCCATAGACGATACCATCAATCATTGCCAAGTAGGAGTCACGGTTTTCTTTGTATTGACCTCCATTCTTTTGCTGATAAGCTTTGGCCATCAATCTTACTTTTTGCTCTCGTTGCCCTGGATCAGGGTGAGTGGACATGAACGTTGGAATGGACTGTCCTGCTTTTGCACTCAGTGATTTCAAGGTGCCAAAAAAGGTTGCCATTTTAGTTGCATCGTATCCAATTTTTGAGGAATACTCTACACCCAATTTATCAGACTCACTTTCATGAGAACGACTATTTTTCAACATCAATAATTGCAATCCTTGAGAGGCTTGTTGTGCAAATTGTGCAAATTCTTTAGAAGCAATCATACCTGCTACTAAACCTACTTGACTCAAGATTTGAGAAGTTTGTTGCCTTGCTCCATGCTTGGCAGTAACGTGGCCAATCTCATGGCCCAATACTCCTGCAAACTCCGCTTCATTATTAAAATGCGCCATAATGCCTCGGGTGAAATATACATATCCACCTGGCACTGCAAATGCATTTACTACAGGAGAGTCTAAAACTTTAAACTCATAAGGCAGATGTGGTCGGTGAGAGATGGCCGCCATTTCTTTTCCTTTTTCATTGATAAATTTCTGAAGCGTTTCATCTTCATACAATCCCATACTGGCTACAATTTGCGGATCTGCACTTTTGCCCATCGACAATTCTTGCTTTTCAGACATAAAAAGCACTTGTCGCTTTCCAGTCACTGGATTTCTGGAACAAGCAAAACCTATCAGTAAAGCCAGCATAATTACTGGTAATCTGAACATTAATTTTTTCATACTAATCTAAAAAAAATTGATTTGTAAATTTGATTTAAAAGTAAATAGATATTAATGGCGCTGCGAAGTGTGTCTATTTGGCGAGCTAAAAATAGTGTTTTTCAAGAAGACGAAAAAGTTTATGCTTTAGGTACAAAGGAATTCTTAAATCAAGGAAAGGATGAACCCCAAAACAGCTCCTCCTAAAATTATCCAAAGGGTATTCAGTTTTTTAAAATAGAAATAGACAAAGAAGGATAGGGCAGCAATCGCACCAGTTTTCCAATCAATGACAATGCTTTGCGCCATTTTTACACTCACGACTACCATTACCGCCACAGCGGCAACATTTACAGCTTGTAAAAATACAGTGAGCGGTTTGCTTTCTTTCATTTTATGAATGAGGGGATTGAGCAACCAAACGTAAAAAAAGGAAGGAAGGAAAATTCCTAAAGTTGCCAAAATGGCTCCTGAAAATCCACCTACTTTATAACCAATAAAAGTCGAAGTTGACAGCACAGGGCCAGGAGTGACTTGACCCACAGCAATGGCTTCCACCAAATCTTCATGCGTCAACCAGCCCACTTGATCAATCAATTCTCCATCGAGATAAGCAAAAAGGACATATCCACTTCCAAAAAGAACGGCTCCTACTTTTAAAAAAATGAAAAATAACTTCCATTTACTATAAGGTATGGCGGCTACGGCCGAAAAAAGGAGTAGGGGAGCAAAGTTGTTGAGCTGATTGCGATTCGTCGCAAAATGGAAAAGCATCATAATGATGCCTGCTGCCAGAATGCATAAAATTTCATTTACACCAAGGAAAGAAGCAATAATGACTAAAATTCCAACCGCTGCCAATAATTGAGTTTTAACTGCTTTTTTACCCAACTTCAAAATGGCTCCCAAAATAAAAGAAAGCACTGCCGCTTTGATGCCATTGATGATGGGAACGACCCATTCAATTTCACTAAATTTTTCAAAAAAAACGGCCACTGCCAACGTCAGGCAAACGGCTGGAAAAATAAAACTCATGCCTGCCACAAACAGTCCCAAAGCACCTCCTCGGTGATAACCAGCGTGCATGGTCATCTCTGTAGAGTTGGGTCCTGGGATGAGATTGGTTGCTCCCATGTAGTCCAAAAATTCTTGATTGGTGAGCCATTTTTTTCGCTCGACCAAATCGTCTTGCATCATGGCCACATGTGCTGCTGGGCCACCAAATGCCACCCATCCAAGTTTGAAAAAGTATTGGAATATTTCTTTCATAATGACAGCAAAAATAAATTTTAATTGATATTTCTAAATTTCGTAATAAAGTTGTTTAAGAACTCATGATTTCGCGAAAGTGAGAAAATTTTATTTTGAATAAGGCAAAAACCACAGTCGATGCCTTAGCATCGGCGAGGATTTTTAACGCAATTCAAAATAAAATTTGCCACTTGCAGCCAATCAATTGAGTTTTTAAACAACTTCAATGTTTTAATAGACGATACTCGAACCCTTCTCAACGAGATTTGCCTAAGAACCATAGTTTTTAGTTGAGAACTTTAGTCTTGTCTAAGTTTTGACAAATGAATTTTAATTGCAAAAGAACTTTAATGCGTTCCATACATTTGCCTGTTTGGGTTATACCTTAGAAGATCTTTATATGCGGATATTTTTTCTATTTATTATTGGAATCCTTAGTTTTTCGTTTGTACAAGCGCAAGAGACAACCGGAAAAGTTCAAGGATATGTTTTTGGTGCTGATGGTTCTCCAATTGAATTTGTAAATGTAAAAATCACAGATCTATCCACCAACGAGGTTTCAGGCGCTACCACTCAGGCCAATGGATTATACATAATACAAAATTTGACTCCCTCTATTTACAAATTAGAAGCCTCCTTTGTAGGATATGGTGCTGCAATTGAACCTAATGTAAAGGTCTCTCTCGGAGCAGTGACTAACCAAGATTTGAACTTAAAAATAGAAGGGGTAGAGATTGAGGAAGTATTGGTCATTTCAAACAAAGCAGCTACTAAGAACGGTAATGAATCAATTGTGTCAAAGGAACTCATTGAACAGACCCCAACACTTTTCAGAAGTATTCAAGAACTCACCCGTTCAAACGTGGAAAACAATCTTAATTCGTTTGGGGGAGCCAGTCATCGTTTTAATAATCTAAATATTGATGGAGTAGGAGCCAATGATGTGATTGGATTTCAGGAGCCAGCCAGTGGGGCTGCCGGACAACAAGCCAATGGCACTCCAGGTAGTTTAGCCAAAACGCAGCCAATTGGGTTAGGAGCCATAAAAGAGCTCTCCGTCAAACTTTCACCTTTTGATGTGAGTATCGGGAATTTCAATGGGGCAAACATTGACATTATTACTAAAAACGGAACGAATAATTTTGAAAATTCCATTTTTGCTTATGGAAATAACCATAAGACTTTGGGCAAATATGTGGAAGGAGATAAGCAACCTGTCGAAGATTTTTATGATTATCAGGTTGGTTTTAGTACAGGTGGCCCCATCAAAAAGAATAAGATTTTCTATTTTGCAAATGTAGAATATGCAGATGCTCAGACACCTTTGTCCAATGCACCGGGCAGTGCGGATACCAATATCTCGCTTGAAGATGTGAATCGTGTTCGTAATCATCTTTTAGAAAATTATGATTACGATCCCGGTGAATTTCAGTCCGCCAATGTGAGAACGGCCAGCACCAAAGTTTTCACGCGATTAGACTTTATTTTGAGTGACCAACATAAATTGACGGTTAGAAATAACTACGTCAATAGTTTCTCAGATAATTTAGAATGGAATGCTAATTTTTTCAATTTTGGAAACCAAGGATTTAGGCATAACAGTGTGGCGAATTCAACGGTTTTTGAATTGCGCTCGAAGTACAAGAATCTTTTTAATAAACTAAATGTAGGTTTCAACAGAGTGGCAGAAGGCCGCACATCTGACGGTAGAATTTTCCCGCACCTTCAAATTGCAACTTCTTCTTCTTCAAGGATTTTTGCAGGGACTTACCGCGAAGCATCAGTATTTAATACAGATTTCAATACGTTCCAATTAACAGATAAATTGGCTTTTGTCAGAGGAAAACACTCCTTGACAGCAGGATTGCAACTGCAATTACATGACGTAGATTATGGGTTTCTTTCGGCATGGAATGGGCGGTGGGAATATAGTTCGATCGAGAATTTTTTAAATGAGCAGCCCTCAAGAGTTCGTGGGGTTTATAATGTGAATCCAGCGAATAACGATTTCGATTATGTACAAAATAACCCTGCTGGTACAATTGGCGTTTTTGAATCGGCACTCTATGTTCAGGATCAATACAATCTCACAAGAAATTTTGATGTAACGGCTGGAATCAGATTGGACGGTCAATTTTTGACACAAAAGCTTCCCGTTAGCCCATTGATTGCCAATTCAGCAAATTTCAATCAGTTTACCAATCAGCTAAACAATAATCTTCAGGTAAATCCTCGCATCGGATTCAATTATAGACCTGAAAATTCCAACTTGGTTTTTAGGGGAGGTTCAGGTTTGTTTTCTGGAAAATTGCCTTATCTATGGTTTGGCTACATAGAGTATATTTCAGGCACGGAGTATTTCAATATTGATATCAGACCTGACGGGGTGCTTCCATTGGCAGAGGATTTAGGTTCGTTGCAAGCAGCACAACCCAATTTGACGGAAGTCAATTTATTAGATCCTGAGTTCAAGTACCCGCGTGATTGGAAAACCAATTTCGGTATTGATTGGACTCCAACTTCGCAATGGAAATTTGGAACAGAGTTTAGCTACACCGACGTTCTACAAGGTTTAATTTTTCAGACCGCCAATAGAAATGAGGTGCTTTCTAATTTTGACGGAGCAGATAATCGTTTGTTTTATGACACTTCTGGCGATGATGTGAAAATCAATTCCAACTTTACCAATGTCTTTGTTTTAGGAAATACGCAAGATGGATTTAGATATAATCTGACTTTCAATGCAGAGCGCAATACGAAAAAAAGTTATTCTTCGATTGGATATAGTTATGGTTTGAGCAAAGATGTAAGTAGCACGGTGCGTAGTAGCCCTGCTGCAAATTACGAGTGGAATCAAGCCTTATTAGGAAATGATCCTAATCTTTCTTTTTCTAATTACGATTTGCGTCATAAAATCATTGCAATACAATCTTTTAGAGTGCCTTTCGGCAAAAATGATGTTTTGTTTTCGCTCTTTTACAACGGTCGTTCGGGCAGCCCATACAGTATTGTCTATCAAGGTGATGTGAATCGGGATGGTTCTTCGAGAAATGATTTGGTATATGTTCCAAGAGATGCTTCTGAGATTTCATTTGTAGAAACGACCGATGGAAATGGCAATACCATCACCCCAGACCAACAATGGCAAAGTCTAAATAATTACATCAATGGAATTGATTATTTGAATGAGCAGCGTGGCGATTATGTTGAGCGAAATGGTGCCAAAACTCCATGGAATCATCAGTTGGATATGAAAATAGAATTTGGAAGAAATTTAATAAAGAACGATCGACTTTCTCTTTCCCTTGATGTATTCAATGTATTGAATTTAATGAACCGCGATTGGGGTAGGTTGGTCTTTGTACCTAATGTAGTAAACTCGAGTTTTAGTTTATTAAAATTTGAAGGTGTTGACAAAAATGTTCCTCAATACTCTTTCAATATCGATCCTGATCAAACTCCGTGGGTGACAGATGCATTCAATTCTAGATGGAGAATGCAGGTTGGTTTGAAATATGATTTCTAATGAAAATCCATTTTTCGAGTTACCCTCATCTTAAATTTCACCGACAATCGACTCAGTAACGTTTAAAACGTGGTCACCGATTTTCTCCAAAGTAGAAAAGACATTATTGTAAATGATGGCCGATTTAGAGTTGTAATCCTTATCGCCAACTCTCTTTAAATTTTCCTTTCTGAGTTTCTTACGCAGTTTGTTTAATTCTTTTTCAGCAGCCAAAGCCTCCTCTATTTCTACATCAGAATAGCTCGGAGAGTTGAGGTTGACCAACATTATTTTAAACGCCTCATCCAACTTCTCTATCATTTTATTAATGTTGGAACGCTGTTCGGGTAGGAAGTAATCTTTATCTTTTATTTTCTTTTCAATGGTTTTTGAGATGGAGTAGAAAATATCACCTGCCCGCTCCAAATCATTCGCGATATTCAGGACACTTCTCAACTTTAAACTCGTGTCAGGAGTGATTTCTTTATTCGCCAAATTGGTAATGTATTCGGTGATTCTTACCTCAATTTTATCCGTGATTTCCTCATACTTTTTGATTTTTTCCAGATACTTTTTTTGTTCTTTATTATCTGTCGTATTGATGAGGTTTCGCATGAATCCGTTCATACGGCTTACAATTTCACCAAAATGAGCTGCTTCTTTTTGGAGCTCAATAGTGGCCAACTCAGGCGTTAGGACAGACGAGCCAATAAATTTCAACCCTACATCTTCATCATCATCTTCTTTGGCTGGCACCCACATTTTTGCCAATTTGACCAATAATGGGACAAACCATATCAACAATAAAACATTGATAATATTGAAGGCTGTGTGGAAGGCAGAAAGACCAATTGGCATGTCCTCTGGGTTGTTGAATGGGTCAAATGCGCCATAAACGTTATTAATAAAACCAGTCAGACCTTTCAAAAAGAATGGCATCGCAATAATCATCCAAACTACGCCACTGACATTGAAAAGTGTATGGATTCTTGCCGCTCTTTTCGCTTCACGATTCCCGACAGTTGCTGCAATGTTTGCAGTAATCGTGGTTCCAATATTTTCACCAAGAATCATTGCTGCTGCTACCTCAAATGGTAGCCAACCTTGAGCGCACATGGTTAAGGTGATGGCCATTGCGGCACTTGAAGATTGAACGACAACAGTTACAACGGTTCCTACCAAAACAAAGAAAATGGTAGAAAGAATACCCCAATTCGTGAAGTTTTGAAGAAAATCGAGCACTTCAGTATTGCCCTTTAAATCAGGCACTGAATCTTTCAAATATCCCAATCCAAGAAATAAAATCGCAAAACCGAGCAAGAACTCTCCCCAATATTTAATTTTTCCTCTATCTGAAAATACCATTGGAACCCCAATTGCAAATAGCGGAATGGACAGAACATTCAACTTGATTTTAAAACCTAAAATAGAAACTATCCAGCCTGTGATGGTTGTTCCGATATTTGCTCCCATTAAAACCCCCGCAGATTCTACCAAAGAAAGTAAACCAGCATTCACGAAACTCACGGCCATTACGGTTGTGGCAGAAGAAGACTGAACCAAAGCGGTAATCAGGAAACCGGTGAAAACCCCTAACACTCGGTTTTTGGTCATGGTACGAAGAATGTTACGCAACTGTGCGCCGGCAGCACGTTGGATGCCATCACTCATGATTTTCATACCATAAATAAAGAAGGCCAGCGCCCCCAAAATTTGCATTACGTCCCAAAAACCAAAATCCATCTTTCGTGAGTTTTCTTAAAAATTCCCGAAAGGTAAGAACTACTTGGAAATTGAACGTGAATAGAAGGTAAATTTGAGGTTAAGGAATTTGTCTTGGATTACTTTAACAACTTCAGCCTGATAGTTTGAGAATATTTTAAATTCGACTTAAGAAATATAGTTGAGCCAAAATCATCAACACGGTTACGATGACCACTCCAATAAGAATCCCAGATACAGGTGAGTTTTTATTTTTGGATAATTTGTGCATGGTTGTGTTATTTGTCTGGAAAATATAAGGGTGGGAATTTAACTTAGGACTATCTATTTTATGAGGTGTAACAGCAGATCCCTCAAATTACCCATTTGTTAGAGAAGTTAATTTGCCTCTGAAGAGTTTATAGACATGCCGATTCCCATTGAAATTAATTCTGGCTCTTTTTTTCGAGATTTAATAAATGGCTCCCATTTGGCGATAACATTTTTTATTAACTCGAACTTTATCGGTTTGCCGATAAAATCTACCATTCCAGCCTCAAAACATTTGCGTTTGTCAGTTTCTAAAACATTGGCAGTCATCGCAATGATGATTGGACATTCCTCCTTCGAATGAGTTTTGACAATTTCTTGCGTTGCTTCCAATCCATCCATTTTAGGCATTTGCATATCCATGAAAATGAGGTCATATTTTTGGGTTTTCAATGCCTTAAGGGCTTCTAGTCCGTTCTCTGCCAAATCTATCTCATATCCCAGTTTTTGAAGAACTTTAACCGCCAGTTTTTGATTAATCAGGTGATCCTCCACTAATAGAATATGCAAAGGATGATTTCTGGCAAACGAAATATCTAATTTTCCATCTAAATCTTGATTGGTTGGAATCGGGCGTGGTGTCCCAAACATTTTTTCTATTTCACGGCTTTTGATGGAAGGGGAAATATATTGAATTTTATGAGTTGAAGTTTCCCAAATATCAGGGACTTTAAACCCAATAGTATTTATGATCAACTGAATATTTTTAAATCTGTCTTTTATTTGAGGAATGCCGATAAACTGATTTGCTTGTGTCAGAATAATACAATCAAATTCATTAAATGAAGAATTGATTAAAGCATCGAATGTGTAAAATAATACTACCTCATGATGATGTCTCTCTCCATAGTCTTTCAAAAAAGAAGTAAAATTTGGTGACTCACCTACAATGGCAATTCTTCCAGATGAAAGTGATGTTTTACTTTCTTTTTTCTTTGCTCTTGTGTTTCTCAACGGGAAAGTAAAAGAGAAGGTAGCGCCATCGCCTTCTTCGCTTTCTACCCAAATTTGACCATCCATTTGGTCAATTATTTTTTTGCAAATTGCAAGCCCAAGTCCAGTACCACCATATTTGCGGGAGATTGAAGAATCGGCTTGAGAAAATTTCTTAAACAAGCGTATTGTTTTTTCTTTTGGGATGCCAATACCTGTATCAATGATGTCTATTTGTAAGACTTTACTATTCTTCCTATCTAAAAAAGCATGAATTTTTATTTCCCCCTCTTTAGTAAATTTTATGGCATTATTGATCAAATTGATAAGAACCTGCTTGAGTCTATTACGATCGTTTAGTAAATTCGGATCAATATTTTGGTCAATTGTGTAGTAAAGTCGGAGGTTTTTTTCTTTAACCTTTTGGGCAAAAAGGCCACAAACCTCATCGAGTAACTTAGTGAAGTCGAACGTGTTTTTTTCTAGTTCTAAATTGCCACTTTCCACTTTAGAAAAGTCTAAAATATCATTGATAATGGTAAGCAAATTATTTCCACTCAATCGAATAGTGTTTACAAATTCCTTTTGTTCTTCATCCAATTGGGTGTTGTAGAGCAAATCTGACATACCAATTACGCCATTCATCGGAGTCCTGATTTCATGGCTCATAATAGCTAAAAAATCTGCTTTTGCTTTAATAGAACTTTCCGCTCTTTCCGTGATATTTCTAAAAGACATTAAATATCTATCAACCAAAATAGTGGCTTGGAAAATAAGAAAGCAAAAGTTGCTCCAGTAGAAAAATAAACTATCCGTATCTATCCACCCTCTAATGGCCGCCATTTGAATGCAGACAGTAGAAAGCATTGAAAAGGATATTAAAATAGCATATACGGAGTTTACATTTCCTTTTTTCCAAGATTGAAAGAAAACCAAAAAAAGGTAGCTCATCCCAAAGAATAGAAATAGAAAAAATGGATACAAAAAGCGTGTAAATAGGGTAGGGTCAAGAATAACAGTTGACAGTAACAATCCAATTAATATTGTTTTCTGAAACTTATAAATTCTTAAATCAAAATCTTCTTTAAACCATTCTTTAAAAAACATGAATCCCAAAAGTGATACAAGATATAAGGATAGATATTCAATTCTTAGATTAAAATCCCAAGGAATTTCGGGCAACATATTATAAAGAAAATAATTGTCAGTACCTCCAATTCGATAACTGTAAGCCATAGAGAAAAGTGCAAAAATAAGCATGTCTTTACTTTCTCTTTCAATAAAATAAAGGCCTAAAAAAAAGAGGCCGGCCATGAAAACCCAACCCGTCATCAAAAATGAAAAATTACTATACAGTTCTCTTCGCTCAAACATATACTGACTTTCACCAAGTAAGATGGCACCCGTAAAACCTCCTCGTGCATGGTGAAAATTTGAAACCTGCAATACCAATTCTATTTCTTTGCCTTTCGGAAAAAAACTTTTGGTAATTGCTTTGAAATTTGGAATAGACTCTTGTTTGGTAGAGGCCGTTTTTCCTCTTTCCATTAATAATTCCCCATCAATATAGAGTCTGAAATTCGACTTGAATTTTCTAATATTGAAAGCTAAGAGTGGGGTGTTTTCAGGTAACTTTACACTCATTCTGTAAGTTGCAAAACCCAAGGATTTTGCATCATTAAAATCACCTTTGCCCCAAGTTTCAGGGATTTCTGCTAACTGAAAATTTGTCGAAACCACCGAGTCAAAGTCCGAAGGTTCAATCAATTGATTCCAATAAAACTCCCATTTTCCAGTGATAGGGATACAAGGTTGCTCCTTGATTTTCCAATCTTCTAAATTGAGTGTACCAGATAAATTTTCATTACCGAAAAGGTTTGCTGCGCTACACAGCAAAAGACTGATCCACAAAACAATAATTCGGAGTGCTCCCAAGGAGTCCATCTGTTTAATTCCTGAAGTGTTAGTGGGGGGACACTTCAAAAAGGCAAGAAGGATACCAATTTGATAGTATCAAATCATCTAACCCGAAATTGGTATTCCTGATTTTGGTACACCTATGGAACAAATCTTGTAGCAGTATAACTGGGAAATTATTTGAAAATTGATAATACATGGGGTTAGTTGAAAAAACTATTGCTGGAGTAGAGGCCTTTTTTATAGGAGCCTACCTGGAGGAGACGTCCAACTCTCTAGAAAGGGATAGGATAAAGATGTTTTTTTGGTATTGTATTTTTAGTCTATTTCCATTGTTAGTTTTCTTACCTTTTCTTTTGTATGATGGCGCCGTAGTTCAATTTTTCGTTGTGTTCTCATATATTATTTATTTGTTTGGGAATCTCTTTTTTTTAAAACTATTTAAAGAATATAAAGGGTTACTCAAATTATTGGCCATCATTAGCCCACTCTTAGTCTTGTCCTTGATTGTAGTTTTGATGCCAAGTGATTTTACCATTTTTATTACCCTTATCTGCATTGTTGCGTCCTTGATTATTTTCACTTTGGATAAAAGGTGGATATATGCACTTTTTGGTTTCACAATTTTATCAATAGGTTTGGCGGCATATTTCAAAAGTTTAGGCTATATGCCTGGAGAAGTGATTGGAATATCAATGGTAGATCAAACTCAATTAGGATTTTCCACTATGATAAAAATTGGTGCGCCGATGTTAGTCTTGTTTTTGGCGCTCCACAATTTTGTGAGAATTAATAAGGCCTCTCACAAAGAGTTGAATGAAAGTAATGAAAAACAGCTGCGGTTAAACAAAGAACTTTCGGATAGTCGAAAGCAATATAAAGCACTTGTGGAGGGAGCAAGAGAGTTGGTATATGAGCTAAATAGTGATGGGCAATTTGAATATGTAAATCCCGCATTTAAAGAATTGACTGGGTATAGTCCAGAATTTATCAAAGGGATAGGGTATGATTATTTGATTCATCCAACCGCAAAAGAAGAAGGAAGAAAAGTTTTTGAAAATAGAAAACAGAATAACATTGATCGTTCTTATGAGGAGTTTCCGATTTTGACAAAGGATGGTAAGATGGTTTGGATTGGTCAGAATACACGGGTAGTAGAAGATGAGGAGCTTCATCAGAAAAAATATTTCTGTATTGGGCGAGATATAACAATGGAAAAACGTCTGAAGGCAAGTCTATTGTCAGCCAAAGAAAATGCAGAAAAAGCTTCGCTCCTTAAAACGCAATTTCTTTCTGCCATGTCTCATGAAATTCGTACACCGATCAATGCGGTTTTGGGAACGATACATCTAATGGAACAAGAAGACCCTCGCGACGATCAGATCAATCATTTAGAAACGCTAAAATACTCTGCCGAAGGATTGATGAATTTAGTGACTCATCTTTTAGATTTTAATGAATTGGATTCGAATGGGGTGCGTATATCAGAATCATCTTTTAATATGAGAGATTTGGTAGAGGAGGTTAGTAAAAAGTATAAACGATTGGCTGAGGAAAAAAACTTGTTGTTTTCCTTAATTTATGATGAAAAGGTACCTGAAAAACTGAAGGGAGATTCAATTAGAATTAGTCAAATAATTTCTAATCTTCTGGATAATGCAGTGAAATTTACGAACGGAGGTTTTGTACGGTTTAAAGTTTCGGTGCTTCGGCGAAAGGAAAATTTCACTAAGATTTTATTTTCTATTGAGGATAGTGGAAAAGGAATTTCACAAGATAAAATTGAACATATTTTTGAAAAATTTACCCAAGGACATGACGAAACCATTTTGGAAGGAACTGGTCTTGGGTTGGCTATCTCCAAAAAGATTGCGACCTTGATGGGGAGTGAAATCAAGGTCGAAAGTGCCTTGAATGTTGGATCCAATTTTTCATTTATGCTTGATTTAGAAACAGTAAACAAGCCCCTTGTCGCTCAAGAAGCACCACAGGTTTTTCAGGAGACCAAAGGTGTTTTAGCAAATAGTCTAAATGGGATTAAAGTTTTATTAGTAGAAGACAATCTCATAAATCAAAAAGTAGCCAGTAAGTTATTATCAAAATGGGGCGCTACCTACCAGATTGCTCCCAATGGAAAGATTGCACTTGAAAAGGTTCAAAAAGAAAAGTTTGATATAGTATTGATGGATATTCAGATGCCTGTAATGGATGGCATTGAGGCTACAAAACAAATTAGAGCATTGGGGGGAGTATTCAAAAAACTACCAATTGTGGCCTTAACCGCCTCGGCCGTTTTGGAGGTTCGACAAAATGCAATGGCAGCTGGGCTTGATGAATTTGTTACAAAGCCATTTAATCCTAGTAAGTTGAATAAAATGATTCAAAAATTTGTTTTCTCTGAGGTCATTCTTAATTCAAATTAAGAAGGTGCTTAAAAAAAGATTTCTTAGACAAATCATGTCGTCAGGTCGAAGTGGAAAAATTTGTTGATCGGTAGGGAGAAGAAATTTTTACTTCAACTTTACTAAACCACAGGTTTTGTCTAAGAATCATAAATTTTAAGTTGCAAATACGTTTTTAAACCACTTCTTCATCGTGAATTACACAGTCATTTTCTTTAAACCTTGAATTTATCTTTTACATTGGCTTCAA
Organism: uncultured Saprospiraceae bacterium; assembly: GCA_937924495.1. Taxonomy (GTDB): domain Bacteria; phylum Bacteroidota; class Bacteroidia; order Chitinophagales; family Saprospiraceae; genus JAGQWW01. The sequence continues at coordinate 5,282 of CALDSS010000083.1, read as the reverse complement.
TCCATTTTGCACAGGCTGCAAAATTCTCAAAGCAGTGTTCCGCTGGAACAATATCAGGGATAACTCTAAACTGTTCCAACATAATTTTGGGTTGATCTACCAACCCAACAAAAAGTGCATGGACATCCTTGTTTTCTAAATCGATTAAAATATCTTCAAAAGTAAAGACGCCCGATTGATCAATATAGGGCACTCTATCCATTCTTATAATGACGTGCGAAGCAGTAGAAGGAATCTGATTTACCAACTCCTGAAAGTCGCTCGTGAAGCCAAAGAAAATGGGGCCATTTAAGTGTTTGATATAAACTTCCTCTTTGAAATCATCTGCAAGGGCAGACTCGTCCCTCCACAAATCTGCATCTTCAGTGTGGTCTTTTAGTTTTTTGATCTCTGACTCTTGGGCTGTAATATCCGCCATTTTTTTCATGAAAATTAAGGCAGCGATGACCATTCCGATACCTACTGCGTAAACCAAATTCCAAAACACAGAAAGTACTAAAACTACCATCATAAGAAAGATCTCTTCACGAGGCATCTTCGGCAATGCACGCAATCCTTTATAATCCATCACTCCGATTCCAACAGTAATTAAAATACCTGCTAATACTGCGGCTGGAATCTGAGAGGCAATGGGGCCTAAAGCCAACAAAATGATGAGCAATAAAACACCCGCAAACATTCCTGACAAACGCGTTTTTCCACCAGATTGAATATTCACAACAGTTCGGATAGTGGCACCTGCTCCAGGCAAGCCTCCAAACATTGCGGCGATACTATTACCAATCCCTTGACCAATTAATTCTTGATTAGGTTTGTGTTTGGTCTTGGTCAAATTATCTGCCACCAAAGAAGTTAAAAGAGAATCAATTGCTCCCAACATGGCCAAGATAAAGGCAGTAAAAATATAAGGAGACACTTGGTCCATATTGAAATTAGTGAATATCCCCATTTGAAATTTTGGGAATCCAGCGGGGATTTCGGGTATTGGACGATAGCCAATAGTGCCATTTTGTTGCAGAAAATAGGCAACCCCTGAAACTGCCAACAAAGCTACCAAAGTACTGGGTATGGCAGTTGTTATTTTTTTGAATCCATAAATGATAAATATGGTTATCAAGGCCAGTATAAACTCTGTCCAATTGATGTTTTTTATAGCATCTGGAATTACCCTTAATGCACCTACAACACCTGAAGCATGATTGGCCGCCAATACTTGGGCTTCCTGATAAATTTGATCTTGAGTAACATTGTTTGCTCTTTCAATGGTTGGAGCAAAATCTTCTAATACCAAAATTCCTTCTTTAGCTTCGAATTTGAGTATTTTTTCAAGTAAAACCTCTTCTGCTTCAGGTTTGAATTTTTCAACTAATGCAGCATCTTCTTTTGGATAGTAACCTAAAAAAGGAAGGATTTGCGTAATCAAAATAATGACTCCAATAGCCGTCATAAATCCTGAAACAACAGGGTAGGGCATGTATTTGATGTATCGACCAACCCCAATAAGTCCGAGAACAATTAAAATGATACCCGCCAAAAGAAAAACGGTTAGAATAGCTGGAAGCGCTTGTTGCACATCTCCATTGTTGGCTTGAATAATACCCGCAATAATCAACATACTCAGGGCAGTCATCGGCGCAGTAGGGCCTGAAATTTGAGTACTGGTTCCACCAAAAAGAGCCGCAAAGAATGCAATGAAAATTGCTCCATAAAGACCCGCATCTGGGCCAAGACCTGAACTAAGACCAAAAGCTAATGCTAAGGGCAAGGCAACGATTCCAGCAGTTAAACCACCAAAAAAATCACCTTTTAAATTTGAAAATAAACCAGTTTTTTTCTCTTCCATTTCTAATGTTTTTAACCTCTATCCCTCTTGGATGGAACTTTTATAAGACTATAGTTTGAAACTGTATGTTTAATAAATTAGTTTGTCCAACTGTTATTTTTAGCGTAAAACGACGCAGAATGGTTTATGTTGAAAAATAGGTTAAGAGCGGAGTTTCGGATAAGCACAAGTAGCACTCTAATTCCTATTTTTATTCGGATGTTTGTTAGTGATAGTAAGTAGGTTCTGATCACTAAAGGTATCAGTTTGTTGATGTTTTTTAGAATATGCTAATCGTTTTTGAAATTATTTCATAAAATTTTGTTTTCGTGGGCGAATGCAAAATCGAAAAACTTAATGACCATCAATTTTTCGTTCATTTTGAAGATTTTCTTACCAATAACGGACTAACCCATACCTATCGCTGCAAACAAAAACTTACCTTAAATACAGCTGGAAAAATCAAGCTAATTGAGCACCATGAAATACCAGAAGAGCGAGCTAAACTAAATGCTTTTTACAGAAAAGTTGGTCTCTTGTAACGCTCTATCAAAACAAGTTTGGATTTGGTTTTTAGTAAAGCTGAATAAATATTATCTTTATCACGATATGAAACTGTGGTGAATGGCTTACGGCTAAAACTGATTATCATGAAATCGATTTTTACTTTTCTATTTGTTTTATGCTTTTCTTTTTTAGTGGGGCAGAACGATATGATTGTTTCTGCTACAATTAATGCAGTATGTGAAAGTGGTCCTTTAGCAGGAAGTATTACTTTGTCTGTAGAAGGAGGAACTCCTCCTTATACTTTTAATTGGGGAGATAATTCGACTTCCTCAAAAATTACTCATTTGGGAAGCGGAGCTTATTATGTTACAATTACTGATTCAACTAATCGTTTTGTTATTGACTCTTTTTGGATTGAACCATTTGAAAATTTAAATGAAGATGTGGAATGGTCAAAAAATTTTGGTGGAAGTGGAAATGATGAAGTAATTGATATTCTTCAGCTTGAAGATGGAGGATACTTACTCATTGGAAGATTTGAAAATAAGAGCACTTTAATGAAAATCTCTCAATGTGGAGATATTGAATGGAATCACAATTATGAAATATCAGATTTAGTTTCTTTAGCAAGAGATAGATACGGATCTATTTACATCGGCGGTCATGCCCTTCTTCAAAGCGGAGATGCACGTATAATAAAGACAGATCAATTTGGAGCTCTAATATGGAGTAAAAACTTTGGTGATGAATTTAAAAACACGCTGGTTGAAATGGATGTTAAGTCCACTGGTGAGGTAGCAATGCTTCTTGAAACACATCATGATTATTATATAAGCAATCCAAATTATGCAAAAACACCTTCTATTCATGTAAATGTTGTTGATACAATAGGTAACACTTTCACCTATTATAAGAGAACAATTTTCAACAGTAGGTTTCAGGGTTGGGGAGAAGCATATGGGCTTGGTCTATTTACAAGTTCAAAAGATCATGTGATTTCCATGTATTATGCATATACAAGAGATGGATTAAATCTTAGAATTCACGAACAACCTTATTTTATCGATGGTGAACCAGTAGGAGGAGGTATGGGGAGTTCTGAATGGGAAGGTAATTTTGAATCTAATTGTTGGATGGATGGGCTCACCAATTTAAATGAAAATATTGTAATTATAGGTAAATCATTCTTTGAGGCAATAAATAACGCCTTATTTAGAACCAATGGTACATTAATTCATACAATTTCCTCGAACGGAAGTCGATTGAAAAGAAAAGTAATTTGGGATAAAGAATTCTATCATATTGCCCAAAACAGAGATAGCCTTTATTATCTTTTGGATAATGGAACCATTCTTTTAACCCTCGACCAAAATCTTGACACATTAAGTGTTCAGCAAATCAACAATGATAATACAACCGTTGTAAATGAATTAATTTCAACAAAGGACGGAGGTTTGGTCTTTGCGGGTAGTTCTTCTCGACCATCAAATTTGGTTTTGAATCATTATGGAGGAAAGGATTTTTGGATTGTGAAAATGGTTAAACAACCAACTCTTAGGCTTTACCCTGTCCAAATTGAAAATGATTGTGGAAATAATACTGGTAAAATAGAAATCCCAAACATTTATGGAGGAATAGAACCCTTTTCATTTTCTTGGAGTAACGGGGATTCTACAAACGTAATTATTGAGCTTGCTGCTGGTGTTTATTATCTTACTATATCTGATTCTGTTGGGAAAACTATTAGTAAATCATTTGAGGTAAAATATGAACCATTAGCCTTTATGAATGCAAATTTACATAATGATTGCGGCAACTCTTCAGGATTTATCCAATTAGAAGTTTCTGAGAACTGGAAAGGGCCGATAAATGCTGTTTGGAATATTGATTCCTTATATGGACTAAACGTTGATGGACTTGAGGCAGGAGAATATTCTGTCTCGATAACTGATAGTCTAGGTTGTATCATTATAGATACATTTCAAATTGAAAATTTAGAATATGAGTTTGAATATGTTGAGACTAAACTTTGTAAAGAAAATGAAGGAGAAATATTTATTTCTCCTCCAACAACAGCAGTTCGACCATTTCAATATAATTGGAGTAACGGAGCTTTTGGTTCCAGATTAATTAACTTATCAACCGGAACTTACATTGTTGAGTTTAAAGACGCCCTTGGGTGTACCATTATCGATACTATCAACCTTGATGGAGAACCTATGGAACTTGATTCCATTCTTTTGACACCAAGTTGTTTCGCAGGGGATGACGGAAAAATTGATATATTATTCTCTGGAGGAGTTCCTCCTTTTACTTTTTTAGTTGATAATCGTGAAAGAGATTTAGATAAATTATCACCAGGAATTTATGAAATTGAGGTCATTGATTCTAATTTTTGCGATTTAAGATTTTACGCTACTATTTCCAATAACAATTTCGCTTCGAATTCTTCGTCAACCCCTGCTGACGGAAATAATTCTAATGGAACAGCAACTTTCGACCCAAGAGGTGATTATCCTCCTTACTCTTATCTTTGGGAAACTGACCCGATTCAAACTACTCAAACCGCCATCAATTTAGCATCAGGTAACTACAACTGTAAGATTACAGATTCTTTGGGTTGTTGGGTGATTTACAATGTGGTTGTAGAGCAAACTTCTTCCATGGATGAGAAAGAATCCAACCAATTCCAAATCTACCCCAACCCCTCTTCCGGCCAAGTCCACTTCGAAATAAATCAAGTCGAAGACTGGCATCTGACCATCACAGACATTTCTGGAAAACTAATGGAAACCGAAAAGGGAAGAGGTGCTAAAAAACTGACAATCAATAATTTATCAGCAGGTGTGTATTTGGCGAAGTTGAATTTTGCGGAGGAGTTTATAACTAAGAAGTTGGTGATACAGCCATAAAGTCTACCAACGCAATCCTTTCACTTTCGCATCAATATCAA
>CALDSS010000082.1 GCA_937924495.1 uncultured Saprospiraceae bacterium | reverse complement strand
GCATGGAAAAAAGGATAGATTATTCCCTTTTTGGTATAGTGTCAAGTTGAAAGAAATTGCTCCAGAGCGAGTCACTTTGTTTCCAATAGAAGAAGCTCATCACAACAATTTGCCTGATTTCTCAATTTATCACGACTTGCTATACGATATGTTGAATGATGAAGAGTTTTTGAAAAGACATGATTTTTACTCGGAGTATGGGGCGATAGCATAAAAAAAGCACCTTGCAAGTGCAAGATGCTTTTGAGTGATCCCGTCAGGACTCGAACCTGAAACCTGCTCATTAGAAGTGAGCTGCTCTATCCAGTTGAGCTACGGGACCATACTAATGTTTGATGCTTTTCTTCTAAAGCGCCGCAAAGATATGCCTTTTTAGATATTTAATAAATCTTAACTCTAAAATTTTTCCACATCTTAAAACAATTTTCAAAAATTTACCTTTCTAAGTAGGTAAACCTATAAAATTATCAATGGCATCAGCATTAAAAAATTTATCAGACTACGACGAAAAAACGATTCCGAATGGAGAAAAGTTCCATTTTGGAATTGTGGTTTCTGATTGGAATAAAGAAATTACGCATACACTTTACAACGGAGCATTCGAGACTTTAGTCAAACATGGCGTAAAGGAAGAAAGTATTGAAACCCTTCAGGTGCCAGGTACTTTTGAATTGCCATCAGCTGCCAGCATGATTATGAAGTCCAAAACATTGAATGCAGTCATTTGTATTGGATGCGTGATAAAAGGAGAAACCGACCATGATATTTATATAAATCAGGCTGTTTCTACCAGTTTGGCCAATTTAGGAATGGCAACAGGAATTCCTGTTATTTTTGGGGTATTAACTCCCAATACGGAGCAGCAGGCAAAAGATCGTGCTGGTGGAAAATATGGCAATAAAGGCGTAGAAGCGGCCATTACTGCTCTTCGAATGGCTGATTTAAAAACTCAATTAACTAAGCAAAAACAAAAAATTGGATTTTAGTATGAAAAATACCTTTTTACAAATTTTCCTATTTGCCGGTCTATTTTTTCTTCTTTTACAAAGTTGCAATACACAACCTCCAGTTTCTCAAACGACTACCGAATTGAGTAATCCTGCTGCTCAGAAATCGGGTGATGTTCCCGTTTCTTTTTTTGTTTCTGAAAGTGGCGATACGATTCAAAAAATAATTAAGTCAGCTTCGGTTTGGAAAAATGATTTGAATGAGATGGAATTTTATGTCTTGAGAGAAGCAGGAACGGAGAGAGCCTTCACAGGTGATTTATTGGATAATAAAAAAGAGGGCGTTTACACCTGTCGAGGTTGTCAGCTTCCACTTTTTGGTTCAGACACCAAATTCAAATCTGGAACAGGCTGGCCAAGTTTCTACCAGCCCATTGAAAAGTCTTATGTTCTGGAGAAAACCGATAATAAATATGGTTGGAATAGGGTAGAAGTGCTTTGCAACCGTTGTGAAGGACATTTAGGCCATGTATTTACTGATGGCCCCGAACCCACGGGTTTGCGCTATTGCATCAATTCTGTTTCGTTGGATTTTGTAGAAAAGTAGTAGAACTACTTATTTCAAGTAGTGAGCAATTTAAGGCTAATTGGCTATATGGGTTACATGGTTTTTTCTAAACAATTTAATCATATAGCCATAAAACCATTGAGAGGCGAAATATTACTTAGTCGCAATTTTGGTTCGACTATTCAACAGGATTTCCTTTTCTTTTTTTTGGTAGGAATTGGTGAAGGATTTCAACTTCATTTTGAAAACTCCCCATACTGCTTCTTTGATGATAGACCCTGACATTTTGGAAGTTCCTTCCACTCGATCTGCGAAGGTAATAGGGACTTCTACGATTTTAAAACCTAAAGTGTGGGCAGCAAATTTCATCTCAATTTGAAAGGCATATCCTACAAATCGAATTTTGTTTAAGTCAATGGTTTCCAGCACCTTACGACTGTAACATTTAAAACCTGCTGTCGGATCCATAACCCACATCCAAGTGATGAGTCGAGTATAAATTGATGCACCTCTCGAAAGAAATCTTCTATCCCAGCTCCAGTTTTTGGTGGCACCTCCGTCAACGTATCTACTGCCAACGGCTACATCAGCACCATGCCTACAGGCATTGTAAAGTCTAATCAAGTCATTCGGATTATGAGAAAAATCACAATCCATTTCAAAAATGTATTCGTACCCTTTTTGCAATCCAAACTCGAAACCAGCAATGTATGCGGTACCTAATCCAGACTTGCCTTTTCTTTCTAAAATATGAAGTTTACCTGGGAAGAGTTCTTGCTGTTCCTTTACTAATTTTCCAGTGCCATCGGGTGAGCCATCATCTACAATCAATAGATGAAAATCCTTTGGCAATGAGAAAACCGTTTGAATCATCTTGACGATGTTCTCCTTCTCATTGTAGGTAGGGATTATGACTAAACAATCAGACAATTTAAAATTTGATTTTGGAACTTAAATAAAACGCAGATTTGAAATGAAGATTTTAGAATCTACGAATTTTATATATTATAAATATCTTTAATATTTCAAAAACGATACCACTTTTTATACCGCTTAAGCTTTTTCTTTTTCCCAGCTTCGGTATTTAGCGCTTTCTTCAAAATTTCTCAATAAAATCATTCTATCTTGAAGTTCAAGCGTCAAGTTTCTTCTTGCAAAGACTCGTTCTGTTGTTTCAAACACTTTTTCGGTTCGATAAGTTGTGTATCCTGCTGGGCCGCCCCAAGTGAAAGATGGGATGAAATTTCTTGGATAACCTGCTCCGTAAATATTGCAGCAAATTCCAACTACCGTACCTGTATTGAACATGGTGTTTATTCCACATTTAGAATGATCACCCATGATTAAGCCACAAAATTGCTCTCCAGTATCTACAAATCGCTCTTCTTCATAATTCCATAACTTAACAGGTGCATAATTGTTTTTCAAATTAGAAACATTTGTGTCTGCACCGAGGTTGCACCATTCTCCCAAAACTGAATTTCCTAAATATCCGTCATGTCCTTTATTGGAATAGCCTTGTATGACTGAATTAGAAATTTCACCTCCAACCTTTGAAACTGGACCTACGGTGGTTGGGCCATAAATTTTAGCACCCATCTTCACGACAGCTTTTTCACACAATGCGAATCCACCTCTAATGATGCTACCATCTAAGACTTTGGCGTTTTTACCAATATAAATAGGGCCAGTGGTGGCGTTTAAAATGGAAAATTCAACAGATGCTCCTTCTTCTATAAATATCTGTTCCTTCCCCGCAATTCGATTGGTTTCGCTGATAGGTTGGGAATCGCGGCCATGCGTGATTAAATTGAAGTCACTCTTTAAAGCATCGCCATTGAGTTTGAAAATATCCCAAACATTATTCAATTTGGTATAGGGCGTATTCATCAAATCAATTCCCTCTAATTCTTCTAACTCCCTGTCATTCAGTAAGTTGTCAAATTCTACATTGTCCAATCGAGCAGCGATCAATTCTCCTTCTGAACTAAGAAAGGCTTGATTGATTTCCATTTGTTGGATGAGTTTAATCAATCTTTTATTGGGCAACACTGTGCCATTGATTAAATAATTATCCGTTCTTAAAACTAATGGATATTTTTCCGCGAGGTAGTCTTGAGTAATGTAGGAGGCTTTTGAATCGAGCCATTTTTCCCACTTTTCGGTGATGGTTAAAATGCCGATGCGCAATTCACTAACTGGCTTAGTGTAAACCAAAGGAAGGAAGCGATTGCGGATTTCGTTATCAAAAAGAATTAAGTTCATTGATGCGCCACAGTATGTTGGAAATGTCAGAGAAGAAGTTGTTTAAAAATCCCGTTTAAGTCCATATTTTTTGTCTAAAACCTATTTTTAAAAAACTTCATATTAAAGCAGCAAATTGCCAAAAAAAATTGAATTTTTTTCAATTTTTTTGCAAATCAAATGCAAATGTTACCCCATAAAAAAGTCCCTATTATCGTTGACAATAGGGACTTTCTCAGAATCGGGAATAATTTAATTTTATTCGCCGTCTTTGACTTCTGCCTCTTCCTCTTCTTCTTTTTTAGAAAATTTAGAGTTTCCGAATTTCTTGTTAAATTTATCGATACGACCAGCACTATCAACAAATTTCATTTTACCAGTGAAAAATGGATGAGAACTACTCGAAATTTCCAACTTCACTAATGGGTATTCCGTACCATCTTTTGTAATTGTGTCTTTAGTATCAACACAAGAACGGGTTAAAAATTCCGTTCCATTTGATAAATCTTGGAATACAACTAATCTATAATCTTTTGGATGTGTATCTTTTTTCATCTTAATTAAGTGACTTTTTCAAAAAGGAGCGCAAAAGTAGTTATAATTAATCAATAATGTAAAGTGTTTGAGCCTTAAAATTCATGAAATTAATTTCAAAAATATTTATTCAATTTATTGAGCTACTTTTCTACGGTAATTATTGGATTGCTTTCGGAGCACTTTCCTTGTTTTTACAGACGCAAAGTTTAGCTACTTCAAGGCTTATTTTTGGATGGCCAGAGGGATTTATTTTTTCCTCGACTCTGTTTCTTTATGCTTTGCATCGGATTATTGGATTAAAACGCGTTCAAAAATTTACAGATAAGGGACGCTATTTGGTCATTCAAAAATTTAGAATTCATATCCTATTCTATGCTTTCATAGGAGGATTGGCCGCTACTTTCTGTTTCTTTCAATTGCCCAATTTTCAGAAAGTGATAATTGTTGCCCCAGCTTTACTTTCTATCGGTTATGTCATTCCTGTTTTTGGCAAAGAACGCAGACTTAGAGATTTTAATTTCCTGAAGATATTTTTGGTGGCCGGAGTTTGGGCATGGGTGACTACTGTGGTTCCCTTGGTTGGTGTTCACTCAGGGAATGTTTTAGAGCTGTTTTTAATTTTTATAGAACGATTCCTTTTTATTTTTTCCATTACCATTCCATTTGATATTCGAGATTTGAAAGTTGATAACGATGGAAATGTCTCCACCATTCCAAGCAAAATAGGGGTACAGAAAAGTATCTATTTGAGTTATTTTTCCCTCACGGCTATGATTGTAATTTCATCTTTTCTCTTTGGTTCAGGAGTTTATCCTTTGGGCTATTACTTCGGAATGTTGTTGTCCTTTGTTACCACTTGCTGGTTTATTTACCTGACCCCCCGTCAGTCGCATGATTACTTTTTTACGGGTGTGATGGATGGAACGATGATATTGCAGTTTTTATTCATTTTGCTTTTTTCAACCTTCCTTTAGCACAGGCATCCTTGCCTGTGAAGATGTTCAAATTGAAATAACGTATTTTAAGTTTTTTGAAAATTCTTTGAGAAAGTATCAATTTTTTTCTGTTACTCATAGGATGACACAGGCAAGGATGCCTGTGCTACATTTATTTGCACAGACAAATTACGGGTGCTACATTTGCTCCCATGTTTCAAAAGAGTAAAAAATTAGGCATACTTGGTGGGGGGCAATTGGGCAAAATGATTGCTTTGGCTGCTGGAAACTGGCACTTCCCAATCAAGTTTTTAGATAAAAAATCTGACTTCCCGACTGCTCGATATGCAGCCGAATTTGTGGAAGGAAATTTTAAAAATTATGATGATGTTTTAGCCTTCGGGAGAACTTGTGATGTCATCAGTATTGAAATTGAACACGTCAATACTGAGGCACTTTTACAATTAGAAAAAGAAGGGAAAACCATTCATCCTGCACCTGAAAAATTAATTTTAATAAAAGATAAAGGACTGCAAAAGCAGTTTTATGCGGATAATAATTTGCCAACTTCTGCTTTTCAACTACTTGATAATGAGGAAATTGTAAAAAAAGAAATTGCAAACGGTAATCTGAGTTTTCCTTTTGTTCAAAAAACGCGAGGTGAAGGATATGATGGAAAAGGAGTGGCAGTCATTAAATCAGAGGATGATTTAAGAAAGCTTCTTTCTGGGCCGTGTTTGATTGAAGAATTGGTGGATATTGAAAAGGAGATAGCCGTGATTGTTGCCCGAAATGAAATGGGAGAAGTCGTTTCATACCCAGTTGTAGAAATGGAATTTAACCCAGTTGCCAACCTCGTAGAATTTTTGATTTGCCCATCTGATATTACCGAGGAGCAGGCTGAAGTTTCTGATAAATTGGCCAGAGCTGTAATTGAAAAATTAGACCTCTGTGGACTTTTGGCGGTTGAACTTTTTCTTACCAAAAAAGGAGAAATTTTAATTAATGAAGTCGCACCGCGACCGCATAATTCTGGCCATCACACCATCGATAGTTGTTTCACTTCTCAATTTGAGCAACACATCCGAGCGGTAATGAATTTGCCATTAGGCAGTACTAAAATGAAGATTCCAAGTGTCATGGTAAACCTTTTGGGAGCAGATGGATTTACAGGTGAAGCATTTTATGATGGATTCGAAAGTTGCCTAAATGTCGAAGGCGTCAACCTTCATTTATATGGAAAAACGGTCACCAAACCCTTTCGAAAAATGGGACATGCGACCATTGTGGATAAAGACCTTGAAGAAGCTAAACGAAAAGGAAAATTTGTAAAAGACAATCTAATTATCAAGACAAAATAATATGGTATCAATAATCATGGGTTCGGATTCGGATTTGCCAGTAATGCGCGCGGCAGCGGATATTTTGACCGAGTTGGGCATTCAATTTGAGTTGACTGTTATTTCCGCTCATCGTACTCCAAAGCGAATGTTTGACTTTGCTAAAAAAGCACATACTCGCGGTATAAAAGTGATTATTGCAGGGGCCGGAGGCGCAGCACATTTGCCTGGAATGGTGGCTTCCATTTCTCCATTGCCAGTTATCGGAGTGCCCGTAAAATCATCAAATTCGATTGATGGTTGGGATTCTATTTTATCCATTTTGCAAATGCCAAATGGGGTGCCAGTGGCAACCGTTGCTTTAAATGCAGCTAAAAATGCAGGAATTTTGGCGGCACAAATCATTGGCAGCAGCAACGAAAACGTACAAAAAAGTGTCATTGATTATAAAAAGAACCTTGAAAAATCCGTTATGGTGAAAGTGAAAAAGGTAAAAAAGGAATTTGGATGAATTGGTTGATTAGATAATTGAGTTCATTTAGATAGAACATAATTAACTAATCAACTCGATTAACTCAGTCAACTAAAAAATTATGAGATTACTACTGGCAATATTTATAATGACCACTCTGAGCAATTGCTCCATCTCCCTCAGTGGCATTAGTATTGACCCCAATATCAAAACCTTCAATGTTGAGCGTTTTGAAAATATTGCGGATTTGTTAGAGCCAACTTTAGCGATAGATTTGACGGAAGCCTTAAAGGATAGAATTAGAAATTCCTCTCGCTTGGAATGGAGCAATAAAGACCCCGATATCATTTTTACTGGAACGATTACAGGTTTTCGAATTACCTCAGAAGCTCCTCAAGCTGGAGCCACTTCTGCTATCAATCAATTGACCATCAATCTCCGAATTGAATATGAAGAGGTAAACAATGATGATAAAGCTTGGAAAAAAACCTTTAGTCGTTTCGCTAATTTTCCAGGAAACTCAGCTTTTAATACAGTAAAAGACCCTTTAATAGAAGAAATCTCTGAATACCTCGTTCAAGATATTTTTAATGAGGCTTTCGCCAAAAATTGGTAGGCACACAATTTTGTTAGGGACAATTCTTGAATTGTCCCTAACAAAATCATACTTAGAAACTCCAATCAATCCTCCCGGTAATTGACCTTGGCGCCTCCATCAAACCTGGTCGAAAAGAATACATTTTGTTAGTCAAGTTATTCGCAATAATTGAAAACTTAGCTTTCTCTCCTAAAAATTTGTAAGAAGCTCTTGCGCTTAAAATGAGATTTCCTTCAGCGTTGTCAGTTCTGAATTCTTCCAGACCATCCACTACACTTTGAAATACTTCATCGATAGCTACGATTTGACTATTATAAATTCCTGCAACTCCAAGAGAGAAATTATTATAGCTGGATTCAATATCAATTTTTCCCGAATGTTTTGAACGGTATTTCAAAACATTCATATCAGAAGAGGAGAATCTTGAATTAAATTGACCTTCCGTTGGCGTTTCACCTGCTCCAATTGGAGTAGTGTCAAATTCTTGAAATTTTGGATCCAAGTAGGTGTACCCAGCCAAAACATTAGTTGATATATTCCCAATTGAACCTTGTCCTGCAATCGTCGCTTCATATCCTCTAATTCTCGTTCCACCAACATTTAAAGATTGAAAACCGAGATTGATAAAATTGAACTCAATCATGTCTTGGTATTCAGACCAAAAGGCCGCGACATCTAAGTATCCTTCAAAACCAGAAATTCTAAAGCCTTGTTTTAAACCAATCTCTGTTGACCATCCCGTTTCAGACTGTAAAGTCGGATTGGGAACAATTGGAACAGGTCCAAAATTCGTAACAATGAAACTTTCTGCAATTGTTGGGAATCTATATCCTTGACCCCAAGAGGTTCTCAGGAAAGTAAATTCAGCAGGTTGATAATTCAATCCAGCTCTGAAAACTGGGCGAGATTCAGCAATTTTACCATTAGGAATGGTATCACAAATTTGTTGACCAAAAATATCATTATGACAAAAAATTTCTGGGGTATTCAAAACATTATCTTCAAATCTAAAGCCCGCAGAAACGTTTAATCGGTCAAAGAATTTCTTTTCTATTTGAGCATAAACCGCCATGTTTCTGGTGGAGTAGGTGGTGTCTCCATATAATTCCGCATTTACTGAATTTCCAGTATAAACCGCTCCGGCCGTGGTGACGATATCATGCTTCCATTTTTTCAAAAACTGATATTCTGAGTACAACAATTGAGAAGCATTTCCCTGATTGTTATTGTTCTCATTATTCGTGAAAAAATACCTTCCTTTTAGTTTATGGCTATTTCCATTTTTATCAAAATAGGTAATATATGGGTCAACGTTCAGTCTTGTACGAATCCCAGAAGAAATGGTGTTCGGAGCCTCTACAAATAAACTGTCCAAACCTTTCCAGTAAAAGAAGTCTGACGCATTTCGTCTATTATAGTTTAAATTGACCCCCGCTGATAATCTATCCGTAAATCGGTAACGGAGTTTTGCATTTCCACGACCATACTTTGCAAAAGTATTTCGGTTAAAAACTTCACGATCCAAATAATATCCACCTAACACCAAATCAAGCCTTTTGAATTTTTGTTTGTGTAAAGCACTAAAACCGTACTCGTATGGTTGTTCGTCATACCAAATTTGGGCTTTGTCTGCAGGGTCATTATAAGTGGTGTAAAAAGCTGTCACTTTAGTTTCAGGTTTTGATTTAGCATAGCCCGTTCGAACATTGATAACACCATTCATGGCAGAAGAACCATACAGTGAAGAGGCAGCTCCTTTTATCACCTCAATCTGCTCAATATTTTCAACTGGAATGTCTTCCCAATTTGGCGTCCCAGCATCCGCTTGAAGAATAGGAATATCATCAACCAAAAGCAAGACTCGACTCCCTGCTCCATACGAAAAACCAGAACCACCTCTGATATTGGCTTGGCCATCAATGATTTGTACCCCTGGAACTTTTTGAAGCACCTGATCCACTGCCGTAGAGTTGGTATTGTCCAATAATTGGGCTTTTACAACTTCCAAGGAAACGGTGACTTCACTTAGCGGTTTTTCAAATTTTCCACTCGTAACAGTAGCAGTTTGGAGTAGGGTAGCTTCCTCCTTTAGTTGGAAATCAAGTGTCGTATTTCCTTTTATAGAAGCCGTTTTTGTTTCTGATTCATAACCAACGTAAGTGGCTTCTATTTCATGTTGGCCACCGCTGATTTCTAAGGAATAATTTCCATCAAAATCAGTAGTTGTCCCGCCATCATTTAATTGGATAGTTGCTCCAATGAGTGGTTCGCCAGAATCAGCATCTGTAATTTTTCCTGTCAGGGAAAAAGTTTGACTCGAAATTGAAATTGAAAATAAAAAAAAGGCTAAAAAAGGGAGTGCTTTAAAACAATTCATAAGTTGATTTTAATTCAGGTACCAGATTAGCAAAAAATAAATTTACGACTTCGGAAAATTAGTGAAGGAAAACTGAAAAGTAAGGAAGTTTTCCAAGCGAATTTTTCGAATATGGGAGTGAATTTCTTTTTTGATAAGATATAATAAAAGTAAAAAACCAACTCTTTATTGGGTATTGTAACGTTGAAAACCTTTGGAGGTGGCACAAAGCTAACACTTGAACTTTCATTCACCCTAATTCAAGTCGTTAAAAAAAGTTAAAAAACAAATTGAATAATTTTTGATATATACCTGCAATTTTAAATTATTTGTTTTATAATTGCATCAAATTATTTTAAATTAAAAATCAAAAGTGTGGAAATTACGAATTTGATGCTATTTTTATTGATGGGATTAATTTTAGGCTCATTGGTGACTTGGTTGATTTGTAAGTTTTATTTCTCTGCAAAATCAATCACTCCTGGAGAGTTGAAAAGTAAGTACGTTTTGAAGGAATTGTGGGAAAGCGAAGTCGAAGAAGTAAAACGACAAAATGAGGTTTTGGAGAAAAAGGAAATTCAAATTCAGGAGATTAAGGCAGATTTTGGAGCAGCAGAGCAAAATGTTTTGAATCTTCAGGAAAAAATAAATTCACAAAAAACTGAATTGCATGAATTTCATTATCAATTGCAATCTCAGTTTGAGATTTTAGCAAATAAACTTTTTGAAGAAAAAAGCTTGAAACTTTCTCATCAGAATAGTTTACAACTCAAGCAGGTTTTAGATCCTTTGAGATTAAAATTAGATGGATTTGAAAAGAAGGTGGAAGACGTATATTTGAATGAGGCAAAACAGCGCGCATCCCTTCAAGGAGAGATAAAAAGTTTGATGGAATTAAATCAAAAAATTAGTTCTGAAGCCAAAAGTTTGACTGAAGCTTTGAAAGGCGATAACAAAAAACAAGGTAATTGGGGGGAGTTAATTTTGGAAAAAGTACTGGAGCGTTCTGGACTTGTACGTGACCGTGAATATTCGATTCAATACAGTTCGATCAATGGAAGTGGTCAAAGGATTCAACCAGATGTAGTGATAAATTTACCAGATGGAAAACATTTAATTATTGACTCAAAAGTTTCCTTGACTTCTTATGAAAGGTTCATAAACTCCAATTCACAACCTGTTCAGAATGAAGCACTTAAGGCTCATATCCTATCAATAAGACACCATGTAAAAGGTTTGGCTGCTAAAAATTACGCCTCCGCCAAATCATTGGATTGTCCAGATTTTGTGATTCTATTTTTGCCAATAGAAAGTGCTTTCTCCGCTGCAGTAAAAGCCGATCCGGACATTTTCAATTATGCTTGGGATCAAAAAATTGTAATTGTAAGTCCAACTACTTTATTGGCCACTTTAAAAACAGTAGCCTCCATTTGGAAACAAGAAAAGCAGACAAGACATGCCATGGATATTGCTCGGCAGGCAGGTGCGTTGTATGATAAATTTGTAGGATTTGTAGAGGATATGAAAAAGGTAGAAACTTCTCTTGAAAGCGCGGACAAATCTTATCGGTTGGCTATGAATAAACTTCAATTTGGAAAAGGAAATTTGATTGGAAGAGCCGAAAAAATAAAAGCTTTAGGGCTAAAAACTTCCAAAAATTTGCCCAATTCAGTGCTTCAATCTCAATTAGAAGAAGATACCGTTTAGCAAACAATTACCCACTATTTCAGTTTGGATTTGGAAAACTCGATTATTTAGTTTTTATTGCGGCAGGTCGAAATAGGATTTAGCGTTTTCTAAGCTGTTATTTACTATTTCATAAAAACACCGATTTGATATGGAAAGAGTACAAGTTAAACTCGAATTTTTATTCAGATCCTCCCAAACAATTATTTACCAATTCTTGACAACGCCTTCTTGCCTAGTTCGATGGTTCTGTGAAGGGGTAGATATTAACGGAAAAACGTACACTTTTACGTGGAGCGGCGCCGATGAGAATGCCGATTTAGTTGAATCCGTTGAGAACGAAAAGTTAAGATTTGTTTGGGAAGATGCTGAGGAAGGAGAATTTTTAGAATTCAACCTTTCAAAATCACAACTGACTGGAGAAACATTAGTTGAGGTAATTGATTATTGTGATTCGGATGAAGTGAAGGAGACCCAACAACTGTGGGAGTCTCAATTTGCCGCCATGAAAAAGGAAATGGGTGGCGGTTAAAAATTTAAGAAATACATAATGATGGGGAACTGAGAGGTTCCCTTTTTTTTTGGAAGTGATTTAAACTTTTCAAGTAAGCTACAAATAACCTAAAATTGAACCTGATTTTACCAAAAATTAAACCCACAGCGCAGCTATGCATTGAATTTTTGGCTTCATCAGAACCAATTTTATATCATTTTCGCCTCTGTTCTAAAAGTTCAAATCACTTCATGAAATTAATTGTAATTTGAAAAAGACTATTAATTGGGGTATTGTTGGTTTGGGCAAAATTGCCAATAAATTTGCCCAAGACATTCGTTTAGTGAAAGGAGCAAGGTTACACGCTGTTGCTTCAAGAACCCTTGGTAAGGCTCAAGCTTTTGGCGAGCAATATCAGGCCACTCATGTTTTTGGTAGTTATGAAGAACTGGTTTCTTGCCCAGATTTAGATGTGGTTTATATTGCGACTCCGCATGTTTTTCATTGTGAAAATTCCTTATTATTTCTAAAAAGCAAAATTCCTGTTTTGTGTGAAAAGCCTTTGGCAATGAATGCGAAAGAGGTTAAAACAATGATCAATTGCGCAAAAGAAAATGATACCTATTTGATGCAAGCAATTTGGACTCGTTTTTTTCCCTTAATGGAAAAATCAATGGAATTGATTGAAAAAGGAGAAATCGGTGCTATCAAATCGATTAATGCTGATTTTGGATTTCATGCAAATTGGAATCCAGATGATAGGCTTCTGGATAAAAAACTTGGAGGTGGGGCAATTTTGGATGTAGGTATTTATCCAATTTTTATTACGTATCTATTGTTGGGAAAACCAAATTCTATTATTGTGGAAACAACATTGAATGAATTAGGAGTTGATGAGACCTCCAGTATCATTTTTAAATACGAGGATGGGGTGATGGCTAATTTATTTTGTTCGCTAAATGCTCACACCGAAGTAGAAGCCACAATCTATGGCAAAAAGGGAAAATTGAAATTACACGGTCGTTTTCATCATCCTAAAACCATTAGTTACGGCGATTACTATTCTGGCATCACGACACTCAATGATAATTATAAAGGCAACGGCTATCAATATGAAATTGAGGCAGTTGGTCAAGACTTGCTGAATCACAAAAAGGAAAATAAATTATTGACCCATCAATTTAGCCTTGAACTGACTGAAATTTTGGATGAGGTACTGAAAATTGCAGGAATTGAGTACCAACAAGATCAAATTTAAGCAGGAACAGATTTTCTATTAATCAATTCCTGTCTTTGGGGCCCAGTAGAAATCATGGTGACTGGTACGTTTAATTTTTCCTCTAAGTATTGGACATATTTTTTAGCATTTTCTGGCAATGCTTCGAAGGATTCAATGCCTTCTAAAGAACATTTCCAACCTTCAATATCTTCCCAAACTGGTCTTAATTCCTCAACACTTACATCGTAAGGTAGTTGATCCGTTTGTTCACCATTCTCTCTCAAATATTTCACACCTGATTTAAAAGAAGAGAAAATATTTAAAATATCGATTTTAGTAATCACCAGTTGAGAAACACCATTTAGCATTATAGTATATTTCAACTGTGGCAAGTCAATCCAACCACATCTACGAGGGCGTCCAGTTGTTGCGCCAAATTCAGCACCTTCTTTTCTTAATCTTTCACCGATTTCACCCGTCAATTCAGTAGGGAAGGGGCCACCTCCAACTCTTGTGCAGTAAGCTTTTGTAATTCCAATAACTTCATTGATTTTATTAGGTGCCACTCCCAATCCAGTACAAACACCAGCAGTAATTGTATTGGAGGACGTTACGAAAGGGTAAGTACCGTAATCAATATCAAGCATCGAACCTTGAGCTCCTTCAGCTAATATTTTTTTGCCAGCTGCCAACGCTTCGTTTATATACCATTCTCCTTCAACTGTTTTTAGACTTCTTAATTTGGCTAAACTTTTAAACCATTTCTCTTCTTCTTCTTCAAGATGGAAGTCAACCTGAGGATAAATTTCCAATAGTTTAAGATGTTTTTGCTTCAACGCATCATATCGGTCATGAAAACTTTCATGAAAAATATCACCGACCCTAAGACCATTTCTACCAGTTTTATCCATGTAAGTTGGCCCAATTCCTTTCAGAGTACTCCCAATCTTGTCTTTGCCTTTGGCAGCTTCAGAGGCAGCGTCCAGATATCTATGGGTAGGAAGAATGAGGTGAGCTTTTTTTGCGACCAACAGCCGGTCATGGTAATCTACATTTGCTGCGTCGAGATTTTTAAGTTCTTTTTCAAGGGTGATTGGATCAATGACAACACCGTTGCCAATAACGTTCATCAAATTATCTCTAAAAATTCCAGATGGGACAGTATGTAAAACAAACTTTTTCCCATCAAATTTTAAAGTATGGCCAGCATTAGGACCACCTTGGAATCTTGCAACAATATCATATTCAGTGGCAAGACAATCAACAATTTTACCTTTACCTTCATCGCCCCATTGAAGGCCCAGAATTACATCTATATACATTTTCTCAGATTGGTTTTTGCAAAAAGCAAAAGTACTATTTAGTTTCCATTTTGTATCAAAAAAAAATCTGGTTAAATGTTGAAACATCTAACCAGATTTAATTTTTTGAAAAAGGTGGATTTATGCGAATTCTAAAAGCAAATCTTTTGCCTTTTTGGAACCTAATTCGGCCGCATTTTTCCAATTTTTCTTAAATCCTTTTTTACCAGACTTTTGTAAAGCCATTCCATAATTCAATAAAATGTCTGCTTGTGCTATTTTCTTTTTCCCATCAGGCATAGCCATCGCTTTTTCAAAAATTGTAATTGCCTCCATTGGTTTTTCCAATTTTAAAAGGAGCTTGCCGTAGGTGAAGCAAATATATTTGTGGTTTTTAGAAAAAGGATCAGCGTCATCGTATTTTCGATTAGACAAAAATTTGAGATCGAACTCTGCCTTCTCACTTTGACCTAACTTAGTCAGCAATTCTGCTTTTTCTAAGCGTGATTTGTTATGAATGGCCTGCAAAGGGATAGAGGTTTTTACAGCCATATCTAAGTCTTTTACAGCTGCTTCTCTATCTTTTAGTATTGTTTTTACTCTAGCTCTACCGTAATAGGCTTGAGGATTATTCGGATTGAGGTCTATGCTTTTTGAGAAATCGTATATTGCGTCCTCATAATTTTTGAACTTATAATTCACTAAACCTCGTCTTTCATAAGCTAAAGAGTGGCGCTCGTATTTTTCGATTGCTTTACTCAGGGCCTGAATAGCCTCATTCTCCTTTCCTTTCTGTTCTACCAAATCTCTTCCTTTAATAAAGGATTTGACAGCAACTTTGTCTGTTACAGGTTCAATAATCTTATGGGTAACTTTCTTCTTGGAAGTAGAATCATCTATTTTCCAAAGCATAACAGACCCAGAGATTGAAAATTCAGAAAGGTATTCTAATAATTTGATGGTGTTACTCCAACTTTTTTCATCAGAATGCTTGACTAAGCGAGGAATGTTTAGATAAAAGTTTTCATGATCGAATACCTCTTCACGGAAGAGGAGATCAAACTTGTAAAAATTCTCAACCCTGAAATTGTACATGTCGAGAACCTTTTTGAACGTCTTTTCGCTACCAAACTCAAGACGTCCTGCGACGATAATCTTGTAAACCATTTTACTGCTGCTTTAAAATAAAAGTTTAGAAACCTGAAATATTCAAGAACAAAGGTTTCTCACTACGTTTGTTTGATCTAGTATCAGAATAGTATGTTAGATTCTTTATTTCTTTATTTCTTTGTTTTTGGGCTTTTCCGTTTGTTGTTTGTTCTCTTTCTCTTGCTTGGTAAGGATATGATTGTTGGCCCTTCTTAATTCAAACAAACTGGTAAGAGATGTATAAGAGCCTTAAAGATATTAATTATTCTTTAAATCCAAAAAGAAAAACAAAAAATGCAACGCGATTACAACTAATGTAACGCATTGCATTAATATTTGTTCAGTACTCCGTACGGGATTTGAACCCGTGTTACCAGGATGAAAACCTGGCGTCCTAACCCCTAGACGAACGGAGCATTTTAAGGCGGCGCAAATTTACACCCTTTCCAAAAAAATCAAAATAGTTATGGAAATTTTTCTCAAAAAATTTAAAAGATTTTTCAAATTGTGGCAGAATTGCTCTTTGATACTGATTTAACCAGTTTTTTTTCCTTTTGGTTCATTTTTACCTGCTACAGACACAACCCTTTATTCGCTTTGGTGTAAAAAATTGAGTACCAGTATTTTACAATTATGTAATTTTCGTAATTTTAATAATTTCGCATACATTTTTAATATTCAATTCAACTAAATTATTTGTTTGGTGTTTTCAGTACACTAACTATATTTGCGCCTTCAAAACAAAATAAAAAAATATTCTATGCCAAAAAGAATAGCAATCAATGGTTTCGGACGTATCGGACGTCTCACTTTTAGAAATCTATTAAATAAACCTGATGTAGAAGTTGTTGCAATCAATGACTTAACTGATAATGAAACGCTTGCGCATTTGCTCAAATATGATACGATGCATGGTCGTTTCGCAGGAAGAGTAAAATCAAACGATAAATATCTAACAGTAAATAGTAAGAAAATTCTTGCTTTATCAGAAAAAGACCCTGCTAAGCTTCCTTGGAAGTCACTCAATATTGATGTGGTTTTGGAATGTACTGGTTTTTTTCTTTCTCGTGAAAAAGCATCTTTACATTTAGAGGCTGGTGCTAAAAAAGTTGTTCTTTCTGCTCCGCCGAAAAGTAAAGACATTCCGATGATAGTAATCGGTGCAAATCATAGTGATATCAAAGCATCTGACAAAATCATCTCCAACGCATCTTGTACTACCAACTGCTTAACTCCAATGCTCAAAATAATGGATAAAGAGTTTGGAATCGACAGATTTTATATGACGACGACCCATGCCTATACGTCTGATCAAAATATCCAAGATGCCCCTCATAGAAAAGGAGATAAGAGAAGAGCAAGGGCTGCCGCTCAAAATATTGTACCTACTTCAACTGGTGCTGCAAAAGCAGTTTTGGGTATCATGCCTCACCTAAAAGGCAAGACCGGAGCTGGAGCATTACGTGTACCAACTGCAACGGGTTCTCTGACAGAGGTTACTTTTCTTTTGAAAAAAGAAGCGACTGTTGAGAAAATCAATGCGGCCTTCAAAGCTGCTGCTTCGAAGAAACTGAAAGGAGTTTTGGAGTATCAAGAAGATCCTATTGTTTCAAGTGATATAGTTGGAAATAACCACTCTTGTATTTTTGATTCATTGTTAACCTCTGTCAACGGCCCTATGGCACGTATCATTGGGTGGTATGATAATGAAGCTGGATACTCTGCTCGATTGGCAGATTTAGCAGATATGGTTTCCATTAAGTAAAGAATTTTAACTTTTGCTTTCATAAAAGGCATCTTCAATTAATTTTGAAGATGCCTTTTTTATTTTTTAATCAATTAGGATAAAAGCAGTAGGTTGGGCTTTGTAACGGATGTTTAATCTAATTTCAAAGATGAAAATCCTGAATTGCCTAATCTTACAAAAAGAAAAGGACTAAATTATCTAAAAAAAATAGGTGTGCTGTGAGGCTTGATTATTTCTTAGTTTTTATTGGATTGACTTGTTTTCTATTGGGTTTTGGAGGCAAGCATAATTGGCTTTTAGATCTTTTTGCGCATGCAAGAATTTACTATCTACTTTATTTTTTTCTCGTTTTTCTATTTTCTTTGTTTAGAAAAAAATGGAAACCAATGTTGATTTCAGTTTTTATTTTTCTCGGTATAGTTTCCTCTTTGTCAAAGTTTTATCTCCCGACTGCTAATTCAAATACTGAATCTAATCTGAAAATTGCTGCGATTAATCTCTTGTCAGCAAATCGAAAACAAATGGAGGTTAGGAAATACCTCCATGAAAAGGATTTTGACATTATCTTATTTCAAGAGTTTACTCCCAGATGGGATAATGATTTGAAGAACTTAAAGCAAAAATATCCATACCAAGAGAAGGAGGTACGAGATGATAATTTTGGAATTGCTTTGATGAGCAAAGGAAAAATCGAGGAAGTGGAATTTCAAAAATTGAGTAAATACGGCTTTCCAACTATAATTGGAAATTTTAAAATAGGGGAAAAAGATTTATCAATCATCGGTACGCATCCTGTGCCACCAACTGCCCGAATTCCTTTTCATGATAGAAATGAGCAATTCAAAAAATTAAATAAAATTGTTAGAGATTTAGAAAAAGAAAATGAGGTGATTCTAATGGGAGATTTTAATTGCACAAGTTTCTCCCCTAATTTTTCTTTGCTTACCGAAGGGTCAACTTTACGAGATAGTCGAATTGGATTTGGAATATTGACAAGCTGGTGGGCAGAAGTTGAATTTATTCATATCACGCTCGACCATGCTTTAGTTTCAGAGGGAATTAAAGTGAAAAATCGTTCGGTTGGGCCATTTATTGGTTCTGACCATTTGCCAGTTGAGTTAGAAATAGGTTTTAAGGTTGAATAGCAATTTCCTGTAGCTCGTTATAATAAGGCAAACATTCTGCTAAAAGCGGTTGTAATCTTTCTGGAAACTCAATATCCTTTGGCTTATATTTAGCAAACCCAGTTGATTTATGAACATTGTGATACCAGTGTTTTGCCCACACACCATCCTCTGGCCGAGGGCCAGCTTTCCAACTGAGCATAGATTTATCGAAAGGGATTTCTATTTTTTTACAAAGCTCTGAAAGTACTTTTTCTGGATTGAGCAAAACGTTTTTTCCGTCAAGGACAACTACTGGTAAATTGTTGTTTTTTAGATAGTTGAGCACTTCAATGTGCTTCGCATATCCGACATCTTTTAATTGCGGTTTTTCAATCTGATTAATAAAAGAAACGAGCATTTCTTTTGGGTCTCGTGTCAGAATAAGATTTATACAATCTTTCATAAAACTCCAATCCATTTCCACCAGATGATGAGTCATGTGTTTGAAAAAAACAATTGGAGTGGGGTGGGAACCCATCATCATTTTTATGACTTGGGTTCCATCATTTTCTTGTTTGGCTAAAATTTCGTCTGCTCCTGGGTGATAGGACTTTGCAGGTGTTTTAGAAAGATAATGGGCATAAAGCGGCTCATCATAAACGGTCGTATCACTTCGCTGCGCGAAAGAATACATTAAGGCGGTTGAAATATTTCGAGGCCCCGACCAAAGATTAATTCTCATTGGATTTTTAGGCATTGAGCTTCTCTTTTGTGGTCTCTTTAATCTCAGTTTTTTCTACTGGTTTCACTTTTTTGATGGTTTGCTTATCCATTTTGATGATGGCTCCAGCAAGTTTTCTTGCTTCATCTTTTGGGTTTTTCCACCAATTCAAAGACCAGACAGGATAGAACTTCATTTTTCCATCTTTGATTTTGGAGCGTTGGGTTTGCTCCCAATGGTACGAAGTGCTTGGTGCGTGACTGATAAAACCATCTGCCTCAAGGAAGGTTTGCAACACGCCATCCTTATTAGTTGTATAAATTGGAATGTTCATTTTTGACCATTCTAAATTGAGGCCAACTCTTCCTTTTTCAAAGTATGGTTTAAGCCTTTTTGCTATTTCGACATTAAAAATACTTTCAGGATCATGTTTCTCCATTGGTTCGTAGGAATACATATTCTGAAGCAATTCGGTCGCTTCCTCCCTTTTTCCAGATTCAATCAACTCTCCATATTTAATCAAATTACTAAGGCGATAAAGCCCTTCTTTCGTTTTGTCTTGCTGAAATTCAGCTAGTGATTTTCGTGGAATCGAATGCACTAAATGCAATTGTTGTCTTGGGCTGGTAATTAAAGTGTAAATCTTTTTTCTACCATTTTCAGTGTCTAATTGGCCAATTTTTTCAGTCAATTTTCCGCGTGTATTCAATGCTCCGAAAGTGGAAGAGACAATTACAATATCAAATTGCTCTGCGCTCATATTGCTAATGTCAAAAACGCCAAGTCCATTTCGCTCAAGATGCCTGATAATTTCTGAGCCAGCGGCATTCTTTACTTTTATTTCTTGCAAATATTTAAGTAGCAGGTCACGTTGTTGATGCGTGAAACAACCAATTCCGACAGAAGGATAAGTCCTCTGAGGTGTTTTTTCAATTTGGTTCAGTAAATGAATAATATGCAATGCCTCTGCTTCATTCGTTCCTTCATTTTCCGAATAACGGCCTTTTACTGCATTTACTTTGAAATTATCAGACTTAGATTCTTTTTTATGTTCAGGTGAAGTTTCACCTTCAGGTAAAAAGGCCACTTTATTGAAATCTGAAAGATTAGAAATATTTTCACTGTACCTTTTGCGCAACTCAATACTTTCAATTTCTTGATGAGCGGCCCAATCTAAAAAGTTAGAATCCATATCCGATGAAATTGGCCCTAAATCTCCAACCACCAATCTTTGTTTGCCTAATTTTGAGAGATGGATACATTGGTTGAAATCAAGCAAATTGGCTTCCTCAAAAATTATCCTATCAAAAAGTGGTGCTTCCTTTTCTGATTGAAATGAAAAGGCTACCTCTGGCGTACAAAAAAGGACAGGTATCAAATCTGTAACCTCGCCCAAAACGTCAGCCAAGGTTTCATCAATTGGCTGATTTTCTAATCCATTGTTTTTGTCATCAAAAAACTGGTATAGGCTCTTATTGGTTCTTCTGATTTGAGCAATAGCAGCTTCTTTTTTATCTGCCCAAATATTCAGAATCTGATTTGGAATTAGGATTTCTACGGCCTTCATTTCAGATACAAAATCATCCAACGCCACATCTGTCTGTGGCAACTCAGGTCGTTGATACTTCATCAAGAAATTATGAAGATACCAACTTCTAAAACAAGCACCCCAATCTGCTACTTTTAATTTTATCAGTGCTTTTACTGCTTTTTTACCTGATTTAGGCAAGGCCAACCATTTGGATTGCCAATCATAAAAATCTCCAAAATCTTCAAGATTTTTTTCAGTGCGCTCCAATTCTTCAATTACCGATTCTAAATATTGCTGACGTTTAGGAATCGTCAACATTTTGTTTGTATAGAAATTTGAAAATAAGTTTGCTTTGTTTATTTCGTTTGTGAAGTAGTCTAATTTTTCTTCCAGTTTAGCGATCTTCTCCTGATGTTTTGACATTTCATGATGAACAGATCGGCTGGTGAGTTTCGACATTTGTTCCTGAACAATTTCATTTATAGAACCCCTCCAAGTTTCTAACTCACTTTCTAACTTTTCAAGTTTCTCGTTGATAAAACTCACTTCACGAGTGTCAATCTCCTCAGCAAAATTACTCTCAAATGCTTTAGATTGTCGAAAAGCTAATCTCAGACCTTCATATTTATCCATGAGGATTTTCCTTCCCTCATACATCTCTTTGTTCTTTTTTGAAAAATATCCTTTGAAACCAATCCACTCAAAGAATCCGACCGAAAATCCTTTGCCGTATTTATTTTCAGAATCTTCTAAATGTTCCTTTATATCAATCAGCTTTGTAGAAATATCCCGATACGAATGCTCGTATTTTTCCTGAAGTGCAGATTGGTAATTGTCAGTAGAGTTGATATAGAGTTTGTGTAGTTTATCTGCCTTGGCTCTCAGGTAATTCAACAAGTATTTTACATGATTCAGCGATTCGACTTGAGATTTTGTGGTGAACACCTTTTCATGTAAAACATTCAAGGGGTGTTCCAAACTATTAATTTTTTGATAAGGAGCTTGACAAGCAGAAATTCCAAAATCAATAGAATCAAATTCAGAAGAATTGTATTGAAAGTCCTGCGTTTTTAGCTGGCTATTTAGTTTTTCTTTTCCTTCAATTTCGTTATTTCTTAAAAATAGCCCCACTACATCTGTCCAATTGTATTTTCCTAAAATAGGGGCGTTGACTGCGTCATAAATTTTATCGAGTTTGTTTTTCTCTCTCGAGGTTCTTTTGACTTTAAAATTCCAATCATTTTGGTTGAAAGCGGGTTTCCTGTTGGATTTTGCAGTCGCTTTGAGTAAAGCTAAAAATTGAGACCGCTCCATCACCTCATTTTTCATTAGAAAGTGTAGCGGTGCACTGAGTTTCTTAGCAAGTTCATCTTGCAATTCATGGAGCACAGACACCCGGTTTGAAACCACTATGGTTTTTTCGCCATTTGAAAGCCCATTTATAATTGTGTTCAAAACGATTTGACTTTTTCCTGAACCTTTGGAGCCAGTGACTAGAAAATTTTGCTTTTTCAAAGTGCGCTGAAATGCTGATTCTTGCCAAGGATCATTCTCAAAAAGACCGAATTCATGTTTATTTTCTCTATCAATTTCAACTTCTTTAAAGAAAGCATCAACGCTTCCTTTTTCATCAGAAGAAAGCATTTGGTCAAAAACGGGTTGAAAAATTCCTAAAACTCCAGACCATTTAATACATCCTCTATTCGATATCTTGCCTAATTCATCAATCCCTGGATTGGGAAAGATATTGTACATAGATGGGATTTCGAGCTGATTTTTAGTAGAAAACTTTGAAGAAAAACTTTTGAGTTGACTTAAATCAAATGTTGCTTTTTTGATTAGTTGTGAAAACTTCTCCTCATAACCATCGCCAAATCGCTTTTCGAAGTGTTTTTCTAAAAAAGGATTGATTCTGATGCCTTGGTTCGCCGTGTTTTTAATTGACCACTTGTTGCCAGCATCTTGGATTTTTTCGATCTCTACATTTTTTAAGAAGATCGGAGCTACAATAAAATCATCTTGATTGGAGGCGATGTACATCGGGAATCCTACGGATAAGGATTTGATTCCCTTTATTCTTTCTAAGTTCTTGGACTCGAAGTAGAAATGATTCAACTTTTTAGCACCTATTTCTGAAGTCTCGAAAACACATTTATGTGTTCCATTTTTAAAAATACCTTCTAAAAATTCGTTTGGGAATTCGTCCAGAAAAATTTCAGTTAAATCAAGTATGTCGTAATCAAGGTGGAGGGCGTTTAAATAAATGTTTCGATTGTGTGTCAAATCGACTCTCATAGTATGTAAGTTAAGTATTTGTTCCTCGGGAATAGACCTCGGAAATAGTATGTTCCCCAAAGTTACAATTTCTTACATAAAAATCCCATCCGATTGCTTTTTTTTAATTTGATAAATGCTTGATTAGTAGATAGTTAGAGGATTGAAATTTTTGATTTGACTTGAGTCCATCAAATCAACCTTTGTTCAGAAGCAATTCTATATCGTTTAAGAATTTATCTACACTTTCTGGTTCGGTTCCGTTACAAAATGATCTTATATTTCTGTTTTGGTCAATCAAAATTAATCTTCCACTGTGATCAAAACCTCCTGGCGCATCTTGGTCTTCGATAACGACGCTAAAATAATCATCTGCAAGTCCATGTAACTCCCATTTGTCACCAGTGAGAAAATGCCAATTTTCGCTAGTGACTCCAAGATTTTTGGCATAATTTGAGAGATGCTCTACATTGTCTCTTTTTGGGTCAATGGTGTATGAAACCAAATTCAACTTTGGGTTGGTCTGATATTTTTCATAGATTCTAAGCATCTGTTTTTTTACTTTGGGGCAGATGGTTGGGCAAGAGGTGAAGAAAAAATCTACAACATAAGCCTTGTTTTCAAATGTTGCGTTAGTAATCGTATCCCCATCTTGATTCAGAAATTTGAAATCGGGAATCGTGTGAAAAATAGTGTCGCCATCTACGAATTCTCGCTGACCCAATATTGGTAATTTCCCGTTGACCAAAAGGTTAGCGGTAGTAGATTTTTCTGTTTCACCGCAAGTGAAAAATAAAAAACTTAATAATAAAAATGATAGTTGTCGCATGATTTTTTTTTGACGAAGGTAATTAGGTTACTTCGTTTTTGTGTGCGAACAATCCTAATTTAGAATGGTTACAGACTTTAACAAATTCTTGTACGTTTCAATACATATTTTCAAAGGGATATATATTAATTTTAAGCCAGCTACCACTTCTACATAAAATTCTCATAAATGCTATTTTCTACCTCTAATCCACGGATGCTTTTTTGTGCATTCACCCTATTGTCTTTCATCACTTCTCTTTTTTCCAACACAACAACAAATAACCCTGGTAAAGAAACTTATCCTAACTCACCTGATTTCTTTTTCATTGAAAATAAAGGGCAGTGGGATGATGAGATATTATATAAACTGAATATGGGAGCCAACCGATTGTTTTTGATGGATGGCAAGTTGACTTATCAATTGTTAGATCCTGAAGATTTGGCTGAGCGCTCCCACAAACATCATCATGGAGGAGAATATAATGGTCATGAGAAGACCGTCATTCATGGGCATAACTTTACGGTCGATTTTGTAGGAGCGTCGAAATATGCCAAAGCTGGAGCGACTAAGAAATTAAGTGCCTATCACAATTATATTTTGGGCGATGACCCTTCGAAATGGGCTGGTAATGTAGGGTTGTACCACCAAGTTGCTTATGAAAATTTGTACGAAGACATTGATTTGAAATTTTATTTTTCAGGTAATAATTTGAAATACGACTATTTAGTCGCTCCAAAAGCAGACCCGTCAAAAATCATAATGGAGTATAATCATGCTGATCAAGTATTTTTGAAGGATAAAAAACTACATATTGTCACCTCCGTAAATGAAGTAATTGAGCAAGAGCCTTACGCTTACCAATATGTTGGAACCAAAAAAGTAGAAGTAGCTTGTGAATTTAAATTAGAGGGCAATCAAATGGGTTTTCATTTTCCAAATGGGTACAACACCAACTATGAATTGATTATTGATCCTGTTTTGATTTTTGCTTCTTATTCTGCTTCTTCAGGAGATAATTGGGGAATGACGGCGACCTTCGATGAGCAAGGAAATCTGTATGGTGGAGGAATTGCCTTTGGAAATTATCCGACAACTCCCGGTGCTTTTGATACAAATGACCCAGGGTTTTTAAATCTCGACCCTGGAGATATGGGCATCTCCAAGTTTTCTGAAAGAGGGAATAACTTAATCTATTCCACTTATCTTGGGGGGCGCGATATGGACACTCCTCACAGTATGGTGGTTAATTCAAAAGGTGAACTGATTATTTTTGGTACTACGAGTTCAAGAAATTTCCCAACCTCAAATAATGCTTTTGATAGAACCTACAATGGAGGCCTTCGGGTAAGCACTTCTAGTGGACTTGAATATGAAAATGGGTCAGATATTGTAGTAGTGGTGTTAAATAATGCAGGTTCTGCTTTAGCAGGTTCGACCTATCTTGGTGGTTCTGGAAATGATGGGTTGCATTTAATGCCTGTGGTAGTAAGATTAAATTATAGCGATGACTTAAGAGGCGAGGTAATTATTGATAGTGATGACAATATTTACATAGGTTCAACGACTTACTCTCAAGATTTTCCAGTTTCTTCCAATGCTTTTGATACCAGCAATAATGGGGATGAAGATGCAGTTATTCTAAAATTAAACCCGACTGCCAGTAATTTGCTTTGGGCAACCTATCTCGGCGGAGCTGCTACTGAAGCGGCCTTTTCCCTGAAATTGGATACTGACAATAACCCTTACGTAGTCGGCATGACCTCAGGTAGTGATTTTCCAGTGACACCAACTGCACTAAACCAAGACTTTCAAAGAGTAGGAGGAGAGGGTTTTGTTGCACACATAAAAAATGATGGCCAACAGTTGTTGCATGCCACATTTCTCAATAGAAGCGATTTTGCCTATTTCGTTGAGTTAGATGATTTAGGGTTTGTTTATGTTTTAGGGCAGTCCAGTTCTTCAAATTATCCAGTATCCTCCAACACTTATACCAATCCTAACAGCACGATGTTTTTGCAAAAGCTCAATCCTGAGCTTTCAAATTCAGAATTTTCTACCCTGTTAGGGAATGGACTTAGAAATAGTGGATTATTTGTGCCTTCAGCATTTTTGGTGGATGTTTGCCGAAGAATTTATATCTCGGGTTGGGGTGGAGATACCAATGGAAGCGATGTCAGTGGTATGCCAATTACGTCCGATGCTTTTCAATCCAGAACAGATGGTAGTGATTTTTATTTAATGGTTTTAAAACCAGATGCCAGAGATTTGGAGTATGGAACCTATTTTGGTGGTGGCATTTCTAATGAGCACGTTGATGGAGGAACAAGCCGTTTTGATAAAAAAGGAATTATCTATCAAGCCGTTTGTGCTGGATGCGGCGGAAACAGTGATTTTCCAACTACACCGGGCGTTCATTCTTCAAGAAATGGTTCGGGGAACTGTAATTTAGGAGTATTCAAATTTGATTTTCAATTTGGTGAAATTGTTGCAAGCGCAGATGTTGAACCTAATTTTTCAGGTTGCGCACCTTTCCAAATTGATTTTCAAAATCAATCGCTTGGCGCCACCATGTACGAATGGGATTTTGGTGACGGAAATACCTCCTCGGAGCGGTCACCCACGCATGTTTTCAATGATGTAGGTACTTATACCATTCGATTAATTGGTACAATTGAAGAAAATTGCATCGATCCAGATACTGTTTTCCTGAACATCGAAGCCATTGAACCTCCGCCAGGAGTTACCTCCTCTGAAACTATCTGTGAAGGTGATTTAACTAACTTGAATTCGACAGTTACCGATCCTAATACTAATTATAACTGGTCAGACGGTTCTATGGGCTCTTCTATTTCGGTTGAAAGAGGAGGAATCTTTTGGGTGGATTCTGGGGATAGTGCCTGTCCGCAACGAGATAGCTTTATTATTTTTGGTATTCCTAATGGAAATACCACAACTGAAATCGGAATTTGTGAAGGAACCGAAAGAACGATTAGTTCTTCTAATATGAGACCTGACGCTACTTTTGAATGGAATGATGGCACAAGAAGCCAATCTATTGAAATAGATCAAACAGGTCTCTACTTCGTTATGGCCAATGAGTTAGGATGTATGTCGATTGATAGTTTTATCGTTGTTCCAGATTCAATTATTTTGGATGCACTTGTGCTTAGTATTGATTGTGTTGGTCAAGACAGTGGATTCATTCAAGGAAATACTTTGGGAGGCGTTCCTCCTTATGAATATTCACTTGATAATTCGACCTTTTCTCTAAATTCAACATTTGATGGGTTAAATGCTGGGAACTATGTTTTGGAGTCAAGGGATGTAAATGGTTGCCGAGACTTAATTAATCTATCAGTGAATTTGCCCCCAGAAGTAGCTGTTGATTTAGGAGGCATTCAACAAGTTTGTTTGGGAGATAGTATTGAATTAGTAGCTAATACTAATTTAACTTTGCAAGAAATATCTTCAGTGGTTTGGTCTGGGTTAGAAAATCCTAATTGTTCGGATTGTTTATCCCAATTTGTAAAGCCACTTCAAAATGCAACTTATAGTCTCGTGCTGACTTCAGTAGATGGATGTGTGGACTCAACGACCGTTTCAGTGGTAGTAGATCCTAAAAGGCCAGTATATATTCCAAGTGCATTTACACCTGATAATAATGGTATCAATGACATTTTCTTTATCAATGCTCGCCAAAACGTGGTGAAGAGTGTCAATAGATTTCAAATATTTGACCGATGGGGCGAATTAATTTATCAGGCCTCAGATTTTCAGCCGAACGATCCAACCTTTGGATGGGATGGCTATTTTCAAGAAAAACTAATGAATTCAGCAGTTTTTGCTTGGTATGCCGAAATTGAATTTATAGATGGGGTAGTGGAGCTTTATGAAGGGGATGTGACATTAATAAGATAAACATTCTTAGACAAATCCTGTGGTCAGTTCAAAGTGGAAAATTTATTGACCGATACGATAGGGAAAAGAAATTTTCTACTTTGACCTGACATAATCACAGATTTAGTCTAAGAATCAATACAAAAGAAAAGCCGCTTGCAAATGCAAGCGGCTTTTTTGTTGACCCACTAGGACTCGAACCTAGAATGCAAGAACCAAAAACTTGAGTGTTGCCAATTACACCATGGGTCAATACCAAGCGTTTCGTCAAACGCGGGCGCAAATCTACAAACAAAAATCAATTAAGGAAAGTTCGTTTTATAAATTTTTCCACATTTTTTTATTTGGCAAAAAGTTTACCAATTTGAAACAAACATTTTTATTTGTGTTCTGTTTTCAGAAATAAACATCAAAGAATGATAATTGTACTATCTCCAGCTAAAACTTTAGACTTTTCACCTATAAAAACGCCACTTGTTTCTCAACCTCAATTTTTGGAGGAGAGTAATAAATTGGTGAAAGTATTAAAGAAAAAATCTTCTACTGATATTCAAAAATTGATGAGTGTCAGCGAAAAAATAGCAAATCTTAATGTAGAACGGTATAAAACCTTTAAAACTCCATTTACCATGGAGAATGCAAAACCTTCAATGTTTGCCTTTAAAGGAGATGTTTATACAGGATTGGAAGCAGGACAATTTTCCGAAAAGGAAATCAAATTTGCCCAAAAGCATATTAGAATTCTATCTGGCCTTTATGGTGTTTTGAAACCAATGGATTTGATGCAACCTTATCGTTTGGAGATGGGAACGAAGTTGAAAAACGGGAATTTTAAGAACCTATATGAGTTCTGGGATAACCGAATAACAAAATCCATAAATCAAGATTTAAAAGCTTCTGGCTCAGATATTTTGTTGAATTTGGCTTCAAACGAATATTTTCATTCCATAAAAAAAGAAAATTTAATAGGAAAAATAGTTAATGTCGCTTTTAAAGAAAATCGGAATGGTGCCTTAAAAATCATATCCTTCAATGCAAAAAAAGCACGTGGAAGAATGTCACATCTCATTGTAAAAGAGGGAATTACGAAAGTTAATGAGTTGAAATCTTTGGTTGTAAACGATTATATTTTCAATACGGAACTTTCCAATGAATCTGATTTAGTTTTTGTCAAGGATTAGAGATTAGGATTTCATTTGCAAATTCAAGTTTAGCATTTTGTAAAAAACAAGACTTAATGAGTAGATTTGTGTTTGACTATCAACAAATTTCTCAATTTTAATTATCAAACATGACTAAATTTAGCAAGGTATTAGGTCTATTTTTGATTGCATTTGCAGCAATCACTTTTGTAGCTTGTGAAGCTGCAAACAAAGCAGTAGATGCCACTCAAGAAGCAGCAACAAACGCAGCAGAAGCAGCGGGTGATGTTGCTGGAGATGCAGTAGATGCAGCAGGAAATGCAGCAGGAGCAGCAACTGAAGCGGCTGGAAATGCAGCAGGAGCAGTTGGCGATGCAGCTGGAAACGCAGTAGATGCAGCTGGTGATGCGGCAAAAGCAGCAGGTAATGCAGCGGCAAATGCTGCAGATGCAACGGTAGAAGGTGCAAAAAATGTAGCGGAAGGTGCCAAAGGTATGGCAAAAGACGCAGTAAAAGCAACGGGTGACGCTGTAGAAGGCGCAGGAAAGAAAATGAAAGATGCTGCAGGTCACGAAGGTCACAATCACTAATCCGGGATACAGACCAAAATAAAAAAGCCGCTCGAGCAATCGAGCGGCTTTTTTTAGTGCCTTTTTTTGAAGATGAGAATGCTTATTCCTCACCCAAAAATGGATAACGATAATCCGTTGGTGGATTGAAGTTCTCCTTGATCGTACGGGGGCTAACCCATCTGTATAAATTCAAAACTGAACCAGCTTTATCATTTGTACCAGAGCCTCTGGCTCCACCAAATGGCTGTTGACCCACAACAGCGCCAGTTGGCTTATCATTGATGTAATAATTACCGGCAGCATTCTTCAATTTCTCAGTTGCAATGTTTACGGCAGTTCTTTCTTTGGCGAAAACAGCTCCTGTCAAAGCATAAGGAGAAGTCTCATCCACTAATTCTAAGGTTTTTTCAAATTTCGCGTCTGGGTAAACATGAACGGTCAAAACTGGACCAAAAATCTCCTCGCACATGGTTCGATATTTTGGGT
This sequence comes from uncultured Saprospiraceae bacterium, assembly GCA_937924495.1. GTDB lineage: Bacteria > Bacteroidota > Bacteroidia > Chitinophagales > Saprospiraceae > JAGQWW01. The sequence continues at coordinate 26,785 of CALDSS010000082.1, read as the reverse complement.
CTTTGGCTACAATGATGGTTGGCTCAATGAAATATCCTTCTGATTTGTCAGAATTACCGCCTGCAATAATATCTGCTTTTGGGTCTTCTTTTGCTTGATGAATGTAATTGGTGATTTTATCAAACGAACGTTCATCAATCACGGCATTTACAAAATTTGTAAAATCTTCAGGCGATCCCATTTTTATGGTTTTCAAATCGTCGAGCATATATTTTTGAACCTTTTTCCAAAGTGATTTTGGAATGTATGCACGTGAAGCTGCTGAACATTTTTGACCCTGATATTCAAAAGCACCTCTCACCAATGCCGTAGCTACCTCTTTTGCATCTGCACTTTTGTGCGCAATGACAAAATCTTTTCCACCCGTTTCACCAACGATACGAGGGTAAGATCTATAGTTTGAAATATTCTTTCCGATGGTTCCCCATAAATTTTGGAAAACGCCTGTACTTCCTGTGAAGTGCAAACCAGCAAAATCTTTATGATTGAAAATATAATTTCCAGCAACTGGGCCATCTACATAAATTAAATTGATAACACCTGGAGGTAAACCTGCTGCTTCCAACAAATCCATAATTACGATTGCAGAATAGATTTGTGACTCCGCTGGTTTCCAAACACAGGTGTTGCCCATTAAGGCAGGTGCGCACGACAAGTTACCAGCAATAGAAGTAAAGTTGAACGGAGAAATCGCGAAAACGAAACCCTCTAAAGCTCGATATTCCAAACGGTTCCAAATTGCTTTTGGGTTCACTGGAGGTTGTTGTGCATAAATTTCTTCTGCAAACTTGGCATTGAACCGCAAGAAATCACAATACTCCGCAACGCTATCTATTTCTGCTTGAAATATATTTTTTGATTGGCAAAGCATGGTTGCCGCATTCATTCGCGCTCTGAAAGGACCTGATAGTAAATCCGCAGCTTTTAAAAATATAGAAGCACGGTCTTCCCATGACATAGCTTCCCATTCTGGTTTTGCTTTGAGGGCAGCTTTAACAGCAGCCTCAACATGACTTTTGTCTCCTTTGCTAAAAGTTCCTAACTCATGGCTCAATTCATGAGGCGGACGAATTTTTACCTTTTTTTTGGTCCTAACTCGTTTGCCACCAATGACCATTGGAATATCAATTTGTTTTTTCTTTAAACCCGCAATGGCTTTTTTTACTGCTGCTTTTTCAGGTGACCCTGGAGCATAACTTAAGACAGGCTCATTTTTTATTTCTGGAATTTGGAAGAATGCGTTGGACATGTTTCTTTCTCTTTTTATTAGGTTAGATAAAACAGGCCGCGAAGGTAATGTAAATGAAGGATATTCAGGGTGTTAAACATAAAGAGACCGTTTTGAACAGTAATTCAAAACGGTCTCTTGAAACAATTAAATAATTATTTCTGAAAATTCTATTGTCTTGATTGGCCACCTTTCTCATTTTCAAGAACCATGATGTCCTTCTTTTCTGATTCAGGAGTTTCCTTTTCTTCGTCCTTCTTAGCTAGATAATCATACAGCTCGCATGGATAAGGTCTAAATTCACACGGCACATAGTTATCCACATAATTGATGACATCCCCTTTTTCTACATTTACAAAATTCATTTCATTTCTTGGATTAAAATCAATGGATTCAGCTATTTGAATTAATGGATCTTCCTCAGCTATCAATTGAACAATATTTATACTATCAAAATCTGCTGTAAAAAGTAGGGTAGGCGCTGAGCCCGAAATTTTTACTTCAATATAATCAGGGGCAATAAAGGTATGGTAATCTTTTTCAGGATTTTCAGTTGCAGCAATGATGGTTGTGTCTTTTGCCCAAAAGCCATTGACATTACGTAAGTTTTTTATTTGATTTCCAGTTTTGGATACTAAAGTGATTTTCCCTTTTTCTAAATAGGTTTTGGAGGATTTAAATTCAGGGTTTTTATGGAGGGCGTAAACTTCAATTCTTTCTGCAAATTGGTTGGCAACTAATCCTAATTGAATTTGAGCGTTTCCAGAATTAAAGAAAACAAAAATAATAGTGCAGGTGTAAAAGTACTTTTCAAAATTGTTCATTTGTCAAGAATGTTTGAGTGAGAAGAAAAGATAGAAGGGAGATATATGGAAGGAAATATTAAGTAAATGTATTACTATGGCGGCTATCTTGTCAACCGTGAAAGGATACCCAAAAAAGGGTGATTGTTTTGGGTAGAAAAATATTGATGTCTAATAATTTTAAAATCAACATTTTATAGGTAGTAAAATTTTGGTATTCGTAAAAGAGCTTTAGAATTGAATTTTTCTAAAATTTTAAAATTTCATTTTACTAAGTTTTTTGGCAATAGCTTTTGGAACAAAAGGAGAAACGTCTCCTCCTCCTTTTACAATTTCTCTGACTAGAGTAGAACTAATGTGAGAATATTTTGGCGTCGCAATTAAGAATACACTTTCTAAGCCATCTGCAAGTACACTGTTCATTTGTGAAATTGTTTTTTCATAGTCAAAATCAGATGCATTTCTGAGGCCTCGAATTAAAAACTCAGCACCTACTTTTTGGCAGTAACGAGCAGTCAATTTTTCATAATGACCTATTTCAACATTTTTATCTTTTTTGAAAACGGACTCCAACAGATCCAATCGGTCTTCAAGAGATAGAAGATATTTTTTTTGGGAGTTCACGCCAATGGCAACAATCACTTTGTCAAAAAGAGGAGCAGCTCTTCTTACCAAATCGACATGCCCAACCGTGATGGGATCGAATGAACCTGGAAAAACGGCTATTTTTTTCATATCAATTTTATCTGTCCTTTTTATAAAAATTTAATTTGGGCGTGAAAATAACAAAGCGAAGCCCATTAAATGAACTTCGCTTTGGCATCGTATTTATTCTCAACAATGGCGATTACCAAGTCATATCTTCTTCTTCAATCTCTTCATCATCTCCTCCTTCACTTTTCTTCCCTTCAGTCTTATCCTCACCTTCTTTGTCTCCCCCTCTGGTAATTTCACCGGAAGCCAATTTTGCTTCATATTCCTCTTGTCTTCGAGTAAACTCGTCGTAGTCATAATCTGGCATCAAATCGGTTTTCACATGGTTGATGGCCTCTTCAAGACTGGCTAAAAATCGATTGAAGTCTTCTTTGTAAAGAAAGATTTTGTGCCGTTCGTAACCGTCACCATCAAATCTACGCGTACTTTCGGTAAGGGTAAGATAGAAATCATCACCGCGAGTCTTTCTCACATCGAAAAAGTAGGTGCGACGTTTACCTGCTCGAACTCTTTTGGAATAAACACTTTCAAAACGTCCTTTGTCGTTGCTCACGTTAAGTTGGTTTGATTAAAAAATTTGGAACATTACTTGTTTACGAATTTGACCCTAAAAGTAAAAAAATGTCACTTCTTTGTGAAATTCTAAAATAAAATTTGTCGGTCAATTAAGTTATTCCTAATAAATCAGGTGCCAATGTAATAAGTAAAATTCTAACTCCCCTTTTAATTTCAAAAAAAATACGAAATTATTTTTAATCTCTTTTTGTCTTTCTACCTTGCTTCCTTCAATTTCTTCCGAAAAAAAAGGCAGTATGATAGTACATGGTACCCATAACGCGATTCCTGATGAACGCAATAAAAATGTTCTTATTTATGTAAATGGCGATCTTTTCAAAAGAGAGGAAGCCAAGATATCCGTTTTCGATAGTGGCTATTTGGTAGGTGACGGTATTTGGGAAGCCCTTCGGTTGCATGATGGTGTTTTGGTTTTTGAAGAGGAGCATTTGGATAGATTATGGACAGCTGCTGCAACTATTGGAATGGATTTGAAAATGACCAAAGCGGAATTAATGGCGGAAGTCTGGAAAACGCTGCGGGCGAATGAGATGACGGATGGGGTGCATGTCCGATTTATGGTAACTCGTGGAATAAAGAAAACCCCGTCTCAAGATCCTAGGTTAACCATAAGCGGCCCCAACTTGGTGATCATTGCCGAACATAAATCTGCAAGTGAACAAAGTAAAGAAAAAGGGATCACCTTGTTTACTTCAACTATTCGTCGGGGTTCGCCTGACTATCTCGATCCGCGTTTGAATTGTCATAGCAAATTGCATGAGGTAATGGCTTTGGTACAAGCAATAGAGGCGGGAGCGGACGAAGCGCTAATGCTCGATATTCACGGAATGGTATCCACCTGTAATGCCACCAATTTTTTTATGGTGAAAAATGGAGAGGTATGGACTTCGACAGGTCAATATTGTATGAATGGTATTACGCGCGGAAACATCATTCGAGTTTGTAAAGAAAATGGGATTCCAGTTTTTGAGAAGAACTTTTCTTTGTTTGATGTTTATGGCGCTGATGAGGCATTTGTCACCGGTACCTTTGGAGGAGTAACGCCAGTCACGCATATTGATGGTCGCCAAATTGGAGCAGGAACTTTTGGCTCAATGGCTAGACAATTGAGTAAATTGTATAAAGCCTTGGTGCTCTCAGAGGTGCAAAAAGCGAAATCTATTCAATAACAATTTTTACTTTTTCTCTTTTGGTTTTTACTTTAATCCAATCTGTAAGTTTTTCTTTTTCAGCTTGGACGGGGCGTTTGGCAAATTTAGTGTAGGCCACAATCATGGTATCAACCTTGGTTTCTTCACCCGTTAGAACCAAAACATTATCAGAAAGTGAAAATTCCGTTAGGTTAGGAAAAACCGTTTTTGCTTCTTTAGCGAATTGATTTACATTAAATTCATTGGATTGCAAGCGGTCAATTTCTCTTCTTAAAATAAGAATGGTGCTGTCTTTTTTAGTTAAGACTTTGTTGGTGTTGAAGCGGTAATCGTCCACATAAGCTCGCAAAGACGCGAGGTCGTCTTCACCAACGGCTTCTGCTCCTTGAATGATATTGATATTGGCCGTTTGACCTAATTTTTCTTTGAATCTTTTTTCGATTTGAGCTAATCTGTCTTCTTCCAATCGGTCGCCATAAAGTGTGACTTCAAGCTCTCCACCCTCCTTATGGTGTTTAAATGATTTGCTGATGACTTTAGATCCAGTTGGTCTGATAACATCGCGAATAAATACTTCACACTTTTGAGTGAAAACGGTTTTTCTAACTACGTTCAATGCCGTAATAATACTAGGTATAATTGTTACAATGGCTAAAATTGCGATGTATCGCCTTACTCTCTTTTCTCGTTCTGGTTTTTCAAAAACCTTTTTTCTAAACCTTAAAACTCGAACAATCATATAGGTGGAAAGGCTGATAAATACACTATTGATACAAAAAAGATAGAGGGCACCAGCGAAAAAATTCCAATTTAAATTAGCCAAACCATAACCCGCTGTGCAAAGTGGGGGCATCAGCGCCGTTGCGATTGCTACTCCCGGAACGGCATTACTTTTTTCTTTTCTTGAAGCGGCTACAATTCCAGCAGTACCTCCAAAAAAGGCAATAAGTACATCCCAAAAATTGGGAGAAGTCCGAGCTAATAACTCAGACTGAGCTTCATTGAGCGGAGATATCCAAAAATATATAGCTGAGGCCAAAACACTCATTAGAACGGCAATACCAAGATTCTTTGCCGCCTTTACGATGAGTTGAAAATCGTTGATGCCCATACCCAAACCGATGCCCATGATAGGGCCCATGATTGGGGAAATAAGCATCGCACCGATTATCACTGCGGTAGAATTGACATTTAATCCAACCGAGCAGACTAATATTGCGAAAATGAGAATCCATAAATTCGCTCCACGGAATACGATTCCTTTTCTAATTTCTTCTTTTGTGTCTCTTTCATGTGCTTTGTCAACATCACGAAGATTAAATAAATCAGAAATCCAATCTTGAAATGCTTTCCAAAGATTTTGATTTTTTGATTCTGCTTGTTCGTTCATTACTCGGAGTGTTGGGTGGTCAAAAATACGGGTTACAAGGTTGAATTTAAGATTGAAGTGCATTTTATACAATTCTCAATTCTCAATTGTTTTTCACTCTCCGCCTTTTGCCGCTGCTTGAACTCTTCTGATAAACATATTAGCGGAGCTTGGCTCTACTGGGAAAATTTCGAAATACTCGTCTTTCCCCATTTTGACAGTCGCCTCTTTTTTCTTCAAATTGATGACCTCATCATTGAATTCCATGTTGTCACTTACTACATTTAATACTCCTTGTTTAAATCCAAAGAAGTAATAATACCCGCTTGGTGATTTTAAATATACGTATAAACGGTCGTCATTATTGGTGGGCATTTTGAACTCAACATAAGCTGTCACCTGCATATTAAAAGGTTCTCCGTTGATTGAATACAATCCAACTTTGGCTTCTGAGCTAACAAATGATTGGTAATCCATATCCCATTTCATCGGTAAGTAACTGAAGAAAAGAGAATAGTCATTCATCTTTTTTGGTAGGTCAAAGGCACCTATATTCAAGCCAGACATAACTTCTGCATAATCTTTAGTGGTTTCAGGTACTATCTCCGCAATTGCTCTTTTATAATAATCTTTTTTGGAAGAATAGATAACAGGATCAGCTTCAAAACCAGCAGATTTGAAATCTTTAATAATGTATTTATAAAGCCTTTTTGGCAACAACAAATTGATACCAGCCATGAATTGAGCATCTACAGAAAAAGGTACTGTACTGGCTGTATCTGACGAAGCTCCGTAGGCAGAACTCGCTGCACCAACCACATCAACACTGAGATATTTTAAACTATCACAGATGTTGAAGGTGCCTTCCATATCTACTTTTCCCGTTTTGTTGTTGAAGACAATCTGATTTCCTTTGAATCCAATTTTATTCATTTTAGTAGAATCGCTAAAAATGAATTCATCTTTCTTTTGGTCATATTTGAAAAGACCCGAGACTGGTAAAATAGGATCATCCTTACGGAAAAATTTCTGTTGCAACACTCTTGGATACATCATTGCGGTTTCTTTACTCAAATACAAACCTGTGTGCAAGTTTTCTCCATCCATTGTTTTAGGAACATCAAATTTGATTTTCAAATCTTCTTTTGCTGCTTCAGATTGAACCGAGAACCAAGTACTATTGGGTAACGTTTTCGTATCCAGTTTTGCGAATCCATCAAAACGCAAATCTGTAGAACTTGACCTCAAACCGATATCACCCAGAAATTTTGTTTTGTGATCGACATAAAAATTATTGCTTTCCTCAACGGATCCAGTAGCTCTTGTTTCGGTTGCTTTTTCACTTCGACTTCCTTTTCCAACTCGTGCCCCAACTATTTCCTGAAAGAAAATTTCTTGCTGACGGTCACCGATATTGTATTCGTAATAGCCACTGGCTTTGTAGTCCTTTCTACCTAAAACATCAATGGTTGCACGATTGATGGTGTGATTCTGGTTAACCGTATCACAAACGATTTTTGCATTGTTCAAAGTGGTCATCACACCACCCGGAAGAATTTCGATATCACCTGTTTCGGTATATAAAAAAGCGTCACATGATTTGATAAATGGAACGCCACCAATTTTTAGTTGGTTATTTTTTAAATCATAAAAAGCTGTTTCTCCCTTAAAAAATAATGAATCTTGATCTGGGTGTATGGAGGTAAAAGAACCTAATTTTCCGGGGAGGGCCGCGAAAGTGATGGTGTGATTGGCCATGTCCCAGGTAAACTCATTCATCGTGGTTTGATATTGATTGTAGGGGAGGGTGGTTTGCAAAAATTCATCATTCGCCTTAAAAAGTCCTTCCTGATCATCAAAATCTACATCTGCATTTAGGTTACTTGTTGAGAGGGCAAACTCGTCGGCATCGAATGCTTTAATTTTTACATCAGTCGTATCTGCCGTTACGGAAAAGGCACCAAAATTGAAGAGCTCAGAATTCATTTTTGCTTTGTCCCATTCAAAATTTCCAACTCCTTTCAATCCACTTGGCGTTAGAATTAATGTTCCAGCGAGGCCATGTTCTTTTGGTTTATAAATAGAAAAATTTTCTTCCTTAGAACGGATATACATACTGTCTCTGTAAGGGCGCCATTCAATTGAAACGGCCTTTCCTTCTGCTTCAGGAAATTCAGGGTCTGCGTTTCTCACTTCATCTAAATCAAATTGCTCTGCAGTACATGTCATTAGTTTAGGGTGGAAAATAATGTCTTCTGAATCAATTTCAGCTCCGAGGTAATTGGTAGTTCCTTTTCCGAGAAGACCCTCATTTGATAAAGTAATTTCACCATTATATTTCCCTTTTTTAGCGTAAGCTGGATAACCATTAGGAGGGGTGCGGGTAATGAAACCAAGCGAAGAGTCTGATTTCATCATAATTAAAGACTCCTCGAATTTTGGGAAAATATCCCAAGAATTAAGTTGACCCGCAAAGTTCAAATCTGATTCTGAGAATTTGTCCAGAGAGTTAAAGCTAAACGGATCTAATTCAAAATGAAAGGAATCTCTTTTGTAAACTCCGCCTTGTTTATTCATTTTATCATAATAAACAAAAGCAGGTCCTTTGCTCTGCATGGATGGAAAAATCTCAATATCTTCCACCCCAGATTTATTGGATGGAGCATCAATGAGCAGTACTCCATTAAAATCTTCAATACGACTACTGATAGAAAAAGCTTGCTCTGTGGCATTTGGATTTGCTTCATCAATTAGGCCCGATGGCACAAAAATGTCAAAGTATTTGACACTATCCATTATAATATGATTCGGGTCATATTGAAAGTGCATGTCTTTTCCAATCAGACTTGTAAATCCTGCGAATACCTTCCCGTTGAAATCCATGTTTCGGTTGTGCATCATGGTCAATCTTTCGCCACGTGGCAACAATCCGACTTTTTGCACTGCACTAAATTCTACATTTTTCACTCCTTCCATTTCCATTTCGGAGTTTGAAGTAGTCAAGACTGCGTTCGTTTGAGTGGATTCCGAAGTAATTTTTAAATAATCGTAATCTTTTTTCTCTGCATTGGCCTCTGTAAAGTGGCTCACTTTATCTCGAACCTTCACCATTTCGTTTTCACTGTCATAATCAATGAAACCTTCCTCAACCAACAAATAGAGTAACCCTTTGATATTTTCTACAGTTAGTTTAGGGTCAATTTTTTTTGCAAAATAATTTGCCTTAAACTCGTCTCCTTCTTCGTTTATCACCAATTTTAGCATGGAAATGGGATTGTAACTTGCCACATTCTGCATTTTGGTAAACTCCCTATCCCTGAAATATTCAATGGATTCAAAAACCACAATATTTGACTTTTCTCCTGTTATTTGAACGCCAGGTTTTCCAATAAAGATAGAATCTGTATTCAATTTACAAATCACATTATCTGTATTGAAATTGATTTTGTGCATCGAGCTCCAAAAAGGTCCTCGGTCTGATGCTGTTTTTCCTCTTTGCAAATTCATTTCACGAGAGGGAATATCGAATCGAATACTAACAGAAGGGTGATAAATAGAATCTTTATCAAAATAAATGGTGGTTTCTACTTTACTGGCTTTGATCTGTTCTTCTTTTTTGATGGTGAAACTTTCACCTAAACCTTTATATTTTTTTTCACCCGAAGTATTTTTTATAATAATCTGTGCAGGTTGGTCATTGGTGCCATAACCGTAAACAGTGGTTCCTTCAAATTTAAAACCTCCTGTAAACTCAATTCCTTCTCCAATTTTATCAATTTTTATTCTTTTGTTGGTTGACTCAAATCTTGGATAACTTCCTCCAGTTGCTTTGTTTCCAACGACCAGTTTATCTTCAAAAGTTCCTTCGATACTTTGAGCGCCAAAAAAAGTGGGATATTTTAGTTTAGAATTTTCGGCTTTGAAATAGCTTGATTTGGCCTCAAATTCGTAGTCTCCGATTTCGGCAAAAACATCCTCCGTAAAACCGTGTCGTTCCCAAGTGATTTTTCCGCCCTTTCCTTTCCAAATTTGAAGATTTGGAATATATTTTCCTGAAGTTTTTAAAATAACGGTTGAATCTTTTTTTCGCATGGCTTGCAAATCCGTTTCTTCAAAGACGATAACAGGCTGACCATCCTCGAATTTCCATTCAAAAGATTTATAGATAGCCTTCCAATTTACACCTGACTTGGAATATCTGATTAATTTATTTTTGAAAAAGAATTCTGAAAATTCTAAAAAATCAGAATAAGGATTGAATTTTCTACCCTCCAGATTATCAATGATTTGATTGAGGGTAGTATGCCATTCTTTGAGTTTAAAATTGCTATTGATGTCCTTGGTTGCAGCACCCAAACAGTTGAGGTAATCTGTAAAATAAGAGCCCCGATTCATTCCTATTTTTAGGATTTTGTCCATGTGAGCTCTGATTGTAGCCAAGGTAGGTTCATCAAAACGTCCAAGTTTGTAGGCATTTCCAAAGGCTTCAAATGCTTCTACTTTTTTAGGATTTTTGGTGGCCACCATTATCTGTTCTAATTCACTATAAAAAGCTGGAATATCCTCAGAAAAGGTCTCTAATTTTTGTCCATAACTAATTGTAAATGAACAGATTAGAAGGAAAGATGAAATTAATATACGAAAATTCATTCTTTGAATTTAAATGAGTCAACAGTAGAGTGAAAAGGATAAGCTGTAATAGATGAGTTTTGGACTTATTTATCGTTTTTTCGCTGTGAGACAAACCCAGTTATTTTCTACACTTTGGTTAATGATTTCAAATTTTTCTTGCTCCAGATTAAATCTCATCTTCGGAATATCTTGCTGTAAAAAACCAGATAATAATATAATGCCTCCTTTGGAAGTCCGCACGTTTAACGCAGGTAAGGAATCTAAAATTACATTTCGGTTGATATTAGCAAGAATGATGTCATAAGTGGTTTCGGGCACATCCATTAGGGTTCCCCAATAAAGGGTCACATTTTCTATGGAATTTTGTTCTGCATTTTCAACGGCATTTTCGTGTGCAGGTTGCTCGATTTCAACTGCATCTATTTCTTTGGCGCCTAATTTTTCTGCCAGAAATGCCAGTACGCCCGTTCCACAGCCATAATCGAGTACTTTTTTATTAGAAAAATGGATGTTTTTCATTGACCTAATGACTAAACGCGTAGTCTCATGATGGCCAGTCCCAAAAGCCATTTTAGGGTTAATCAATAGTTCATGCTCTACCTTCGCAGGAGATTCGTGAAAATCTGCTCGAATGCAACAGAAATCATCCACCAAAATTGGAGTAAAATTGTCTTCCCACTTTTTGTTCCAGTTTTGAAACGGAATCAACTCTTTATCAAAGTTGAAATGCCAGCTCGTTTTTAATAAATCCAATTGAATTTCTATGGCCTTTTCATCTTCATTTTGAGGCAAGTAAGCAGAAACTTGTGTTGGAGATTCCTCAAACGAATCAAAAGGGTATTGACTCAAAAAGGCAACCATGAGCCCTGAGTCTTCAAAATCTTTGCACGTAAATTTCCAATAGTCCATTTATTGATAATCTCTTTCTCTACAAGCCTTCAAAGTATTCATTAAAAGTGAGACAACTGTCATTGGCCCCACACCGCCAGGAACTGGGGTTATATAAGATGCTTTTTCAGATGCAGCATCAAAATCTACATCTCCAACTAATCGATATCCACGCTTCTTTGAGGCATCTTCTACTCGGTTTATTCCAACATCAATGACGACTGCTCCTTCTTTCACCATGTCTCCTGTAATGAAATTAGGGATTCCGATGGCTGCAATGATGATGTCTGCATTTAGCGTGTGTGCTGCCAAATCACGAGTCCTAGAATGAGTAAGTGTTACGGTGCAATTTCCAACTTTTGCTTTCCTTGATAAAAGAATACTCATTGGAGTGCCTACGATGTTGCTTCTACCTACTACAACACATTCTTTTCCTGAGGTTTCAATTCCATATCTATCTAACATAGTGACAATTCCGAAAGGAGTTGCAGGTAAATAGGCCGGTAACCCTTGTGCCATTTTGCCAAAATTGACTGGATGAAATCCGTCAACATCTTTTTTAGGATCGATGGCGAGGGTTACTTTGTCTTCGTCTATATGTTTGGGCAACGGTAATTGTACGATGAAGCCGTCGATATCACGGTCTTTGTTTAAATCATCAATAATTTCGAGAAGTTCATCTTCAGTGATATCGGCTTTTCTTCTAATTAAGGTAGATTGAAAGCCTATCTTTTCGCAAGAGCGAACCTTACTTCTTACATAACTTTCGCTTGCTGGATTGTCGCCAATTAAAACAGCTGCCAAATGAGGAATTTTCAAATCAGATTGTCTGATTCGTCCTACCTCTTCTGCTAATTCGTCTTTTATGGTATTGCTAAGTGCCTTTCCGTCTAATAATTGCATGATTCAATTTTGAGGTGCAAAAATAGAAAGCAAAATGAGTTTTTTTAGCTTCCTAAAACGAAATCAGTAATTTAGGCTGATTAACCCATTTTTTTTTGCCTTACTTTAAAGGATTGATAGCAGAAGTTACTTTAAAATGGGTTCTTAGACAGATGCCGTGGAAGTTATGAAAAACGAATTCGAGAGATCGAGATTTCGGGAACAAAACACGTCTCGAAATCTCGATTTTTCGAACTCGAAAATCTTTGATGAGTAAATTTAGATTTTGTATTTCATGACTTTTGTATGGGAGTCATAAAATTTCACGAAAAGTGGGGCAAAAAGAGCCGTATGATTATTACGATTTAGTTTGTTCGATTGCTTCTCTCTGGTTGATCAATTAAGCTTCTATACAAATTATAAAATTGTATATATAAAATTAATCAGTAATCATGATATTATGATTCCTATTGAGGTTAATTTTGCTTTCTTTTGCCTGCTATGTATTAGGATAAAGAAGTTGCTTATCGATTTATGACTCTTTGCAAATCGAATTTTGATAAAGAACTTAAAACGAGCACCCGTCCCAAAACAAAATTAAGGATTCTGTCTCCAAATAACATTTTGGTAGTTTTATCCACGGGTTATTTGTCTATATTTTTACATTTATCAATTAATTTAACTTTTACAAACTCATTCAAAATGAAAAAAAATATTCTTTTTTTGTTTTCATGCATGATACCATTCATGTTATTAGCCCAGCAAAACCAGATTTATGTAAATCAGGCTGCTACTGGAACCAATGATGGTACATCATGGGAAAATGCTTATACCGATTTGCAACAAGCGCTTGATGATACTTCAAAAGATATTATATGGGTTGCAAAAGGTACTTATAGACCAGGGTTCGGTTCATTGGATACTTTAAGTACATTTGAAGTGAACCGTCCAGTAAGTATTTTTGGAGGATTCGCAGGGACTGAGTTTACGCAAGATGATAGGGACATCGCTTCCAATCCTACTATACTATCGGGCGATTTGGCGGGCGATGATGTCGATGACAATGTCCTAGACAATAGAGAAGATAATGCTATTCATGTAATGGTAATTAATTCTGCAGCTGGGTCTGTTTTGATAGATGCCTTTACAATTACTGGCGGAACTAGTACTTATTTGGATAATGATGGGGCGGTTGATATTGGGTTGAGAGCAGGTGCTGGTATTTTATCTTATGCTAGAGTGACGATTACAAATACAGATTTTACAGGTAATTTTGGCGGAACTGGTGTTGGCATTAGTCTCCTTGAAAGCGCTGCATCCAATTCTGTTTTTCAGAATTGTCGATTCTACAAAAATACCGCATTGGATCAGGCAGCTCTGTATATGATAAGAGTTGAAAATGTCGAAATTAAAGACTGCAATTTCTCTGAAAATTCGATCAGTAATGGAGCACTATATACTGAATGGTCACGCGGACTGAATATCGAGAATTGTAATTTTACAGATAATGTAAGTGAAGGCAGTATTGCTGGGGCGATATATAATTGGCACAGCACAAATGTGGATATCGTAAATTGTGAATTTAAAGCAAATTTCGCTTCAAATGGAGGTGCAATCTATACAGACTTTAGAGACTTTACTTTCGCAGAACAATTTGCCGAAGATTTTTTGATAAAAGATTGTCTCTTTGATGGGAATACTGCCACAGGTTTTGCTGGGGGAGCAGTCAGATCTTTTAGTGGAAGTTTTGAATTGTTGAATTGTGTTTTTATGAATAATGAGGCCGGCTTTGCAGGGGGGGCAGTAAGCACTATTGGAGATAAAAAACGGGTGCTTATCACAGATTGCATATTCGAAAATAATGAATCCAATAGAGAGACTGGAGGGGCATTACACGTTCAAGGAGACTCTACTATCGCCATTGTCAAAGGCACAAAATTTAATGGAAACATTTCTGGCAATTACGGAGGAGGGGTAGCGCTTGCCCTTGATGCTAATTTGACATTTGAGGATTGTAGTTTTGAAGGTAATAGTGCTAGGTTTGGAGGGGCAATACATGTTCAAGGTGAAGCGCGATCCCTTACATTGAAAAATACCACTTTCTCCTCTAACAATGCAGATCAGATGGGCGGAGGTATTTTGATCGCTGGTGCGGAGACCATCACAATTGAAGATTCTCGTTTTGAAAATAATCAATCTGGCAACATTGGTGGAGGGTTATATATGGTTGAAGGCCAAATGGGTGCCTCACGATTGAACATGACTAATACTATTTTTGATTCTAACGAAACCGCAACTGTAGGCGGGGCAATGGTAATTTTGAATGCTAACTCAAATATTACAAGTTGTCTTTTTGTAAATAATGAAGCGAATGACGTGGGTGCTATTTCAATGGAGGCTTCTGGATCAGATGAGTTGAATGTTACCATTAAGAATTCCACCTTTGCTGACAATACTGGTCAACTATCCGCTGGAATTGCTACTTCGACTACTGACTCTACTCAGGCAACCTTGTTTCTACAAAATAATGCCTTTTTGAATGTAAACGCGACTAACTACGCAGCCAGTACTGGTAATACAATTGTTGTTTCTGATGGTGGAAACTTCTCGAATGACACTTCAACAGAAGGTATCCTAACCCAAACTACGGACATTAATAATAGTCAGGATGACCCCATGTTTGTCGATGCATTTAATATGGATTATCACCTTTTAGCGGGAAGTCCATTGATTAATGCAGGAGTAAACGACGATGCCCCAACTGTCGATTTGGACGGAAACCCGAGATTTGGTCAAGTAGATATCGGTGCGTATGAGTTTCAGGGAATGGTTAATGCTCAAAACGTTTTTGAAGATGATGAAAATGTGACTTTAATACCAAATCCGGTTGCATATAGCACTACACTAAATATTGATAATGATTGGAGAGGAGATTTTGAACTAAGTATATTGGATGTAAATGGAAAGGTATTGGATATTCAACAATTCAATAAATCAACGGAGGCACAAGACTTTATTATTAAGGTAAATCATTTGCCGAAAGGCAATTTATATTTATTGTTAAATAATGAGGAATCAACACTTTCAAAAAGGATGATTAAACTTTAGATATAATATAACGTTAAACGCATTGAATAATAGGCACTCAAAGATTTTTGGGTGCCTATTTTTATATTTTGGAAGTTTTTTTTAAAACAACTTCACAGAAAACCACTCCATGAAGAAGATATTATTACTCCTCGCTCTAATCATTCCTATTGTAGCAGAAGCACAACCTCCAAGAGGGCCGGGTGGTCGAGGTGGTGGACGTATGAAAATGGATCCCAATAAAGGTGCTATTGCTGGAAAGGTAATGGATAAAAGTACGGGACTTGGAATTTCCTTTGCAAACATTGCCGTTTACAAAAGTGGAACGGAGGAACTGGTAGCAGGAAATAACAGTCGTGATGATGGTGGCTTTTTCGTCAAAGACCTTGATTTTGGTACTTACGACTTAAAAATCAATTTCATCGGATACAGCGAATTTTCAAAAGAAAAAATTGAAATTAACGAGGAAAATAGATTCGCCAGAATGAGGCAGATCATGTTGTCGGAGGATGCCCAACAATTGGCTGAAGTAGAAGTGACTGCAAAGAGAGAAATGGTTCAATTTGGGTTAGATAAAAGGGTCTTTAATGTAGATAAAGATTTGTCTGCAGCTGGAGGAGATGCCACAGAAGTTTTAAAAAATATCCCATCGGTAGAAGTCGATATTGATGGCAATGTGAGTTTGAGAGGTAATGCCAATGTTAGAGTTTTTATTAATGGACGTCCATCTGGTATAGTGGGCCTGAGCAGGCAAGCAGTACTACAACAAATACCTGCAAATATCATCCAACGCATTGAAGTGATGACCAATCCATCTGCTAAATACTCGCCAGAGGGCATGACGGGGATAATCAATATTATAACCAAAAAGCAAAACAAAAGAGGCTTCAACCTTAATGCTCAAACTTCATACGATACCAATAAAAGTGCACAAGCTTCACTCAATCTCAATTACAGAATTGGAAAGTTCAATTGGTTCGGAAATTATGCTTTTCAAAACCGTAGGCGATTCAGAAAAGGATTGATTGATAATGAAAATCTCGTTTCGTTTGTGGGGCAACCTGACATTCAAGAATCTATTTTCGAAATTGATGGATTTAGAAAATCGCATACAGTAAGTGGAGGTTTTGAATATTACTTTGATGCCTCTTCGGTACTTTCATTGAACGGATCTTCCAACTGGCGAGGGAGTGATATGCAGGGAGGAACTGATTTTATCAATTTTGATAAAAGCCGTAATTTGTTGGGTAGTTCGAGAAGAAATGATACAGATATTTCCAACAGTATTGGTGGAGAATATGCGCTAAATTATAATAAAACTTACAGCGGAGAAGACCAATCTCTCAGCTTAATCGCTTCTTTTTCTAACTCGAATGGAGATGAATTGGAGGCATTTGAAGAATCATTCTTTGAGGCAGATGGATCTGAATTTGGAGATAGATTGATTCAATCAACTCCCGTATTTGATAAAAATCAGTTACTACTTTTACAAGGTGATTATTCGCAAAAAGCAAATGGGATCAAGTGGGAAACGGGATATAGGATTACCATTCAAGATCAGGAGAATGATTATGACCGATTAGACTTTGGTGTTTTGAACGATACCTTTTCAAACGTTTTTACTTACGATGAAGATGTTTATGCCGTCTATCTTTTGGCTTCAGGAACGCTCAATAAATTTGAATATTCACTCGGACTTCGTGCGGAGCAAGCATTGACTACTTCCAGTTTAGAAGACACTCGGTTTTCGTCCATTGAGGAGTTTCCAGTTCAAAATGATTATTTCCGTTTATATCCAAGTGCGGCCATTGCTTACCCTACAAGTGAAAATGGAAAAATTCAAATCAATTACAGTCGTCGTGTAAATCGTCCTCGATTGAGAATGTTGAATCCCGCTTTAGATATTTCAAATCCTTTGAATCCGCGTTCAGGAAATCCATTCATTCTTCCAGAATTTATCAATTCTTATGAAATTGGATATTTAAAAAGTTTTGAAAAAGGAACGTTCAATACCAATTTTTTCTTTAGAGATATTTTTGATAAACATGCTCGTTTGGTTGAAGAAAGTCCATCTACAGGACAGAGAATCAGTACTTGGGGCAATTTCGATAATGAAAGAAATTATGGCGTAGAACTCATCGGTAGCTATCGCCCAAATCGAAAAATAAACATGAACGGTAGTGTCAGTGGTTATTGGCAAGAGGTGGACGCTGGTGATATTTTAGAAGGCGCATCTTCCACAGGTTTTCAGTGGAGTGGGCGATTGATTTCCAATTTCACAATTTGGAAAGATGCGAATATTCAATCGTTTATTTTCTATCGTTCAAAAGGCGCTACCCCTCAAGGAACTCGTTTTGAATTTGCATGGACTGACCTCGCTTTCCGCAAACCATTTTATAAAAAACGCGCTTCGATTACCATCAAATTGAGCGATGTTTTCAATACGCGCAGATTTAGATTTGAATTAGAAACTGCTCGAACTATTGCCTCAAGAGAATTCCGTTGGCCATCTCGTGCGTTGAGTGTTCAATTGAATTATCAGATTGGAAAACAAGATCGCAAAAAACGTCGCCGTGGAAATCGCAGTGGTGGTGGTGATTTTGGTGGGGAGGAGTTTTAAATTTTGATAAGACTTGGTTTATCCTCAGACGGAATTGTATTCATTCCTAATTAGAAATTTCGAAATTCTTACTTTTGATTTGTAATCAAGTATATTCGATTCAATCAAAAAGATAAGTTTACATGAGAAGATTCTTTTTAGGAGTAATTCTAAGCAGTTTTATTTTTAACCTAAATGCCCAACAAAACCTCCGAACCTACATTTTTGGCAATAGCCTCATCCAACATGAGCGGCAAGCTGAACCCACGCCAAGTGATGAATCCTCCGTTCCACATTGGCTGCAAGAGTTGATGGAGCTGGGTGGGCATGATTATGCGGTGAGCGGTCAATATGGATTTTTACCGCAGCATCAAAATGTACCGCCTGTGGCCAATTGGAGTTTTGATAATGTGCCCGGTGCATGGGATTCAGACAATGAATCTTTTGGAGCTGCTGATTTCAATTCCATTATGATTACGCCAGGTAATTTTATTCAAGGGCAAAGACCTGATGCTAATTATTCCAACCATAATTTCTCACCAATTGGGGCTACCAATACCATTTTTGATTGGTGCAAAGAACAGGAGGATGGACTCAAATTTTATATCTATGAAAGCTGGCCAGATATGCCCCAGTTTTTATCAGGTGCTTTTCCGCCCAATAGAGATGAGTGGAAAAATTATAATGAATATCTGAATGGTGGATATAATGATTGGTTTGTAGAATATCATGATGCTGTTGCGGCAAAGCATCCAGATGTTTGCGTGAGTATGATACCAGTGGGGCCGGTTATTAGTCGGTTATTACAACAATCTCCTTTTTCGAATATACCCGTAAGTTCTTTGTATGAGGATGATGCGCCGCATGGTCAGCCAACCATTTATTTTTTGGCGGCGATGGTCACTTACATGGCTATGTTGGAAGAACGAGCTCCAAATGGATATGAGCCACCTCCGGCATTTATCCATCCCCTTATCTCAGATAATTACTTTATTGTAAATAGAGTTATTTGGGATGAATTGCAAAATTACTTGGATGACAATGGCAACAGTCGAGTGTTTTGCTCACAACGGCCAATCAGTTCTACTAAAAGTTTAAATCAAACTAAATTTGCAATTTTTCCTAATCCAACTTCTAATGTTTTAAACATAAAAAGTATTATAAATAACTATAAATCAGTTGTTTATGATGTATTTGGTAAAGAAGTGTTAACCTCAAAGAATGAATCCAAAATTGATTTAACTGGGTTGTCAAATGGGATGTATTTCATAGAAGTTAGAGATTTGGACAATCAAAGTTCCTCAACTTTTAAGTTTTTAAAAGTGAATTAATTTATGAAATTCAAACTTGCGTTTTGGGTGCTTTTGGTAGGGCATTTTTCTTTTGGACAAACCTATGTACCGGGGCAAGTTTACTTTGGAGCAAACGGCTACATCGAATATCTCGCGGGGAATTTGCCTATTGTTCTTTCTGCTCCACATGGTGGATATTTAGAACCAGACAGGATTCCAGATCGAGATTGTAGTGGGTGCGTTTACATAAGAGATTCTTATACGCAAGAATTGATCAGGGAAACCACAGAGGCAATTTTTGAAGAAACTGGATGTTATCCTCATTCGGTTATCAATTTATTACATCGTAAAAAATTAGATGCCAATCGCTCCATTGAAACAGCAGCAGATGGCAATCCTATTGCGGAAGAATCTTGGCAAAATTTTCACGATTTTATTGATGGCGCGAAACGAAAAATTGAAGAGAAAGTGGGGGCTGGGCTTTACTTTGATTTGCATGGTCATGGGCACACTATTCAACGAATTGAGTTGGGATATTTGATTTCAGGGACGAATTTGCGCAGGTCTGATGACGAGCTACTTTCTGGAACGTTTGCAGAAAATTCGAGCATTGCTCATGCGGCAGATCACTTTTCAAATAATTTTAATTTTGCTGAATTGTTGCGCGGAACTGTCAGTTTTGGAAATCGATTGGAGGAACAAGGATACGCAGCAATACCTTCTTCAAACGACCCTTTTCCCAATGCAGGAGAAAGTTATTTCTCTGGAGGATATAACACTCGAAGACATGGCTCAGAAGCTGGAGGAAATATTGATGGAATCCAAATTGAATGCAATCAAGATATTCGATTTGTGGAAGCAACGAGGAAGGAATTTGCAAAAGGTTTGGCTATAGCCATTTTAGAATATTACAAATCCTTCCATTATGATTGGGATTTAGGAAACTGTAAAAGTACGGCTGTTACTAATTATTCAGAGGATGAATTTTACGTTTTTCCTAATCCAAGTTCTGGTGCTTTAAATATTATCACGCCTAATTTTCCATCACAAATAAAACTATTGGATGCTTTTGGAAAGGTCGTTGAAATTATTCCTGTTTTTGAAGAAAAGACTTCTATTTCTTTAGAGGTACCAATTGGGTTTTATTTTTTAGTTCAACAATCTGATAGGTTGCTTAAGGTTGAAAAGCTAATTGTCGCTAAATAAAAAATGCCATTCTTGAATTCAAGAATGGCATTTTAATCTATTGATTATCAGTGCTTTATCGTACGAAAAGTCTAAACTCAACGCGTCTATTCATTGCTCTTCCTTCGGCAGAACCATTATCTGCCACTGGTCTTGTTTCACCAAAACCTGCGTAACTCATTCTTGAGACATCAATTCCTCTGTCTCTTAAATAGTTCATACAAGTTAAAGCGCGACTATTAGACAACGACATGTTATTTGAATCATTACCAACATTGTCCGTATGTCCATTGATACTCAAAGAGTAGCCAGGATATTGTCGCATAATTTGAACTACCTGATCCAAGACTGAGTAAGAAGAAGTTAAAAGTGTGGCACTACCAGTTTCAAATTGAATATTTGATGCGGCAGTTGCTAAAACAGTTCTTACTTCTCGAGAAATTTCAGGACAACCAAAATTCGAGGATGGGCCAAATTTATTAGGACATTTGTCATCTCTATCAAGAATTCCATCGTTATCCGAATCTCTTAGAATTGTGGTAGAAGTAGATGTAACCGTCGTTGTAGTCGTTCTTGTAGGCTCAGGGCAACCGCTTCTTGCTGCTGTACCAAATTGATTAGGACAGTTATCTGAAGCATCAGCGATGCCATCGCCATCACTATCAGGGCAACCGCCCGTACTTTTAGATCCAGAAGTATTAGGACAAGCATCGTCTTTATCAGAGACGCCGTCGCCATCTGTATCAGGGCATCCATTGTAGATTTTTGCTCCTGGAATAGTTGGACAAGCATCCACATCATCCAAAATGCCGTCGCCATCAGAATCCAATTGAGGGCACCCTTTGTTTACGACAAGACCAGCTTCATTTGGACAATCATCCATATTATCAGCAACACCATCGCCATCGGCATCAGGGCAACCGTTCAATTCTTTCAATCCGGCAATATCAACACATTGGTCATTTAAATCATCAACTCCATCCGCATCTTTGTCCGGACAACCTTTAGCAGTAGGTACCCCTTTTTTCTCTGGGCACATGTCCACATCATCAGGTATTCCATCTTTGTCTCGGTCTTTGATTCGTTCGCCTAATCCTTTCGGCAATCTGAAAGCATAACCTAAGCCAAGTTGTAGGTTGTTTCTCAATTCTTGAGTAGATAATCTATATTCTGCTTGAATGTTAATAAATGAATTTCCACCAGCAGGAATATAGGCACCCAAACCGACAGGAATTTGGATGTTGGATTCTTCGAATTCTTCAATCACGAAACCAACGCCTCCAAGTCCGTAAATGGATAGACCTTTCGTAGATCTTCCAAAAGGAACCTGAGCAATTGCATCCAAGCTTAGTAACGTACGATTGTTCAATTCTGCACCAATGTCGGCAACACTGGCTTTGAAAGGGATAGCAAGGTTAAAAAGGTCGCTTATTTTTCTGATGTAAGTTAATTCCAATCCATTGGAAAAATTAACTGAATCTACGCCATTTACAATTCCATGATCAACAAATAGAATTTTTGCAGCACCTCCATCACGGCTTAATTCTACCTGTGCAATAGCATAATTTGAAAAGAGGATAAAACAGCAAATGAGCAGATAGTAAAACGGTTTAGTCATTGCAATTTTTTTAATTACGGGATTAAGAAATACAGGTAATTTAGGATATAACAATAATTTCACTCATGACAAGTGAGACTATCAAATTCAATAATTTAATAACTTGAAATAGTTGGAAAAGGGTAGGAAAGAAAAAATTCCAACTCGTTGAAGGTGGAACAAATTTAAACTACCTTTTCAAAAGATGCTTGAAAAATGAGAAAAAATTTCAATTTGTATAAAAATATATTCGTACTAAATTGAATTTCAGGTTTTTAAACATCAATTCGTTTTGTCAATTGAAAATATGAAAAAATCTTGCCAAATGTTTTAAAAAAAAGAAATATGGATAAAATAAATAATATGAGGTGTATTCGTATCCAATTTTTTGAAATCAAAAATCAAGTGAATTCCATTCACTCATTACAAAATTCCATCATTATTTTCTACCCAAAAAACGAGATTAAAACACCTGCGGCCACTGCAGAGCCAATCACGCCAGAAATATTGGAAGACATCGCGTATTGAAGTAAATGATTGCCTGGATCATGCTTTAAAGCAATTTCATTTGCAACCCGTGAGGCCATCGGAACAGCACTCAACCCAGTAGCACCGATTAGTGGATTAATTTTCTTTTTAGCAAAAAGGTTATAAATTTTTACCGCAAAAATTCCACCCGTTATGGAAATTGCAAAAGCCAAAAATCCACCTCCAACAATCATTAAGGTTTGCCCATTTAGAAAGGTAGCAGAGGTCATGGTTGCCCCAACGGTGAGTCCTAAAAAGATGGTAGCAGTATTCATTACCGTATCAGAAGCTGCTGAAAAAAGACGACTGGTATCGCTTCCGATTTCTTTAATCAAATTTCCAAAAAGTAATAAACCTACCAACGGAACTGAGGAAGGAACCAATAGGGAAACGACCGTTGCTAAAGCGATAGGAAAAATGATTTTTACAGCTCTGAGATTTTTAATTTTAGTTTTATTTGGAAAAAGTTTGTCTTGGTGTTTCATGTTTATTTTTAGCTCCGTTTCATTCGTAGTTAGTTTTACGATGAAAGGAATAATCACTGGTACCAAAGCCATATAACTATAGGCTGCGATGGCAATTGGTCCCAAAAGATGCGGTGCTAAAATAATGGTGGTATAAATGGCCGTTGGCCCATCTGCCCCGCCAATGATTCCCAACGATGCTGCCTCTTTTAATGAAAATCCCATCCAAACGGCTGAAAGCAAAACCGTAAAAATACCCACCTGTGCTGCGGCTCCAAAAAAGGCCAATCTCAAATTTCGAAGCATTGGACCAAAATCTGTCATCGCACCCACGCCCATAAAAATCAACGGAGGTAGCAAACCAGTTTTTATTAAAGTATAATACAGCATATTCATGATGCCATGCTCCTTGGCAATTTCAATTATGGTCATCTGCATGATGCCATTATCATCTGAGGAAGGCGTGACGGCCATTCCGCCTCCTGGGAAATTTGCTAATAAAATACCGAAGGCAATTGGAACTAAGAGAAGAGGTTCATACCGTTTTTGGATGCCGAGATATAAAAGAAAAAAACTAAGCGCTAACATTAAGATTGAACCTGGATCGGAGGCAATTTCTCCGAAAGCGGTCATATCGTAGAGGCGGTGTAGAATTTCCATGGTATGATTTCGTTTTGAGTTGTCAAAAGTGAAATTCCAAAAGGCATTTTCCAAAAAAGGAAATAGGTAATTTAAAAAAATGTTTGTTTGTTAGCGAATCTACCCACCAGACTACCTATTTTCGGGCATCAAGTAAGTGAGGTTGAATATTGATTGTTCCAAGTTGAAGCTTAAAACCCTTCAACTTCCGACTTTCAACCTGGAACTATAAAAGCAGCTTGTGACAGAAAAAGACATCATAGAAGGATGCAAATGTGCTGATCGAAAGGCACAGAAAGCATTGTTCGACACCTATTCACCGAAGATGTTTGGGGTCTGCCTTCGTTATGTCAAAAGCCGAGAAGATGCTGAGGATGTGATGATTGAAGGACTTTTTAAAGCGATTACTAAAATCAGTTCCTACTCTGGCAATGGAAGTTTTGAAGGATGGATTCGCCGTATTGTGGTGAACGAATCTTTGATGCATCTCCGCAAAAAAAATGTGCTAAAACACTCCGTAGAAATTCAACCCAACCTTGATCACTCCGAAGCTATTACGATCGAGGATCAGTTGATTGCAGAAGATTTGCTCAAGCTTTTGGAAACCTTACCGACGGGTTATCGAACTGTTTTCAATCTTTATGTATTGGAAGGTTATAAACACCGTGAAATTGCTGAGCTGCTCGGCATCAGTATCAATACTTCTAAATCGCAATTGATATTGGCGAGGAAACGGATGGAGGAGTTGGTTTTGAAAATGAAAAAGCGGGAAGGGGTGTAAACTAAAAATTGACCTATTTCGTTTCAATTTCAAGGTTTTACATTTTTTTGAACTAAAATATTTTAAATATTATGAGAAAAGAAGACGGAAAAGACTTTCAAGAAATTGAAGATACACCTGAACTTCATACAGAAATTGATAAAATTGCCAAAAAGGCTACCCAAAATGCGTATAAAAATGCTAAATCAGCTGGACTTGCGGTTACTTACGGCGAAGGGGATTTGATAATCAAAGAATTACCTGATGGGAAATTGGCAATAGTTGAAACTAAAAAACTTTCGCCTAGGAGAAAAGTAGAAAAAGGGTCTCGTGGAAAATTATAAATCTGTACAAAGAATGCGGATCTTTGGTGGGCCAATGGTTCAGGAAAATCTACGGTTTTCGAACTCATTAATTCCAGTTTCGATATTGGAGTTTATTTGAATGCTGACGAAATTGAAAAAATGAATGCACTTATCCAAACTCCAACACCTAATTTAGAAGCAAGTCTCGATTTTTATAAAAAACTGAATTTCAAGGTTTTATCAAAAGAAAACCCAACGTTTGTAACGGATGGAAAAGCACTTTTGGAAATCAATCCTGAAAGATCGGCAAGGGCAGGAGTGAAGCTTTACGCTGAGGATTGGAGTGCAAAAGTTGAGGAGTTAAAAACTGGAACAAATGTCAATAAATTAGAAAATGGATATGTGCTTGCTGCTCCATCTGGCTGTTGGATTTATTTGATGGAAGGGGAGGCTCCAGTTGATTTTAAACCAGAGGAAAAATCGTTTGGCGTCATTGGCACTCACTATGGTTTGAGTTTGGAAACCATTGATTTTGCTGGCTCCATTAAGTTTTGGGAATCACTCGATTTTAAAATCGGAATGGGTGCGGCTGACCAAGGATTTGTGGCGATGTTTCATGAGAATGGATTTGGACTTAGTTTGATGAAACAAGGGAGCTGCCCACATCTGTTTTTCAATCCATCTTTGAGTTATTTTAATTCAGGTAAAAACCCTGAAATTATTGCAAAACTTAGATCACTTGAAATTCCGATTACAGAAGAAATCACTGTTTTTAATAAAGAAGGAATTGTAGATAATGTCATCATTCGAGACCCAGGAGGTTTAGGCTTCTTTGTTTTTAATGATTGAAGTTGTATGAAAATGCAATTTTATAGCTTAAAAATTATTTTTAGACAACTTCATTAGAAAGGAATCAAAACCATGTCAGGTTACGTTTTTTCATTTTGATTTCTAATTTTGATTTTCATTAAATTTGCACATGGTAAAAATCAACATTCCAGAAACTGATCAGAAGCGAATTGTCATAGTGGGTGGTGGATTTGCTGGGTTGATGTTGGCGCGCAAACTTTCCAAGAATAACCGCATTCAGGTGGTGCTAATTGATAAAAATAATTACCACCAATTTCAGCCGCTTTTTTATCAAGTAGCCATGGCTGGTTTAGAACCAAGTTCCATAATTTTTCCTTTCCGGAAAATTTTTCAAAAGAAAAAGAATGTATTTATTCGGGTAACTGAAGTGAATAAAATTTCGCCTGAAATCAAGCAAATAGAGACACCACTCGGTATTTGCAATTATGACGAATTGGTTTTGGCAGTGGGGGCAACGACTAACTTTTTCGGCAACGAAGAAATTGAAAAACATGCCATCCCAATGAAGTCTTTGCCAGAAGCTTTGTCTCTTCGAAATGCTATTTTAAGTGATTATGAAAAGGCACTTTCGATGATTGATTTTGAGCAACGACAGGGATATATTGATATCGTTATTGTTGGAGGTGGACCCACTGGAGTAGAGGTGGCTGGCGCTTTAGCGGAGATGAAAAAATACATTATTCCAAAAGATTTTCATGAGTTAGATTCCTCTGAGATTGATATTTGGTTGGTACAAAGTGGTAACCGATTATTGCCGGGAATGTCGGATGAAGCAGGGGAGGGCGCGTTGAAATATTTGACAGATTTGGGTGTCGAGGTAAAATTGGGAACACGTGTTACGGGTTACGATGGCGAATTTGCTACCACCAAAACAGAAGAAAAATTCCGTACCAGAAAACTCATTTGGGCAGCTGGAATCAAAGGCAATACGATTGAAGGTGTCCCGCAAGATTGTATTGAACGCGGCAATCGAATCCACGTCAATGAATTCAATCAAGTAGAAGGTTTGGACAATGTGTATGCCATCGGAGACATCGCGGTGATGAAATCAGAAGCGCTGCCATACGGTCATCCACAGGTGGCACAAGTCGCTTTGCAACAAGCAAAAAATCTTGCCAGAAACTTCAATAATCAACTGAAAGACAAAGGGTTACAACCTTTTGAGTATAAAGATTTGGGTTCGATGGCGACTATTGGTCGCAACCGAGCAGTAGTG
>CALDSS010000081.1 GCA_937924495.1 uncultured Saprospiraceae bacterium | reverse complement strand
TTATTCTGAATAAGGCGAAAACCACAGTCGATGCCTTAGCATCCTGGGATTGCTTGATGCCAGAGCATCAAAGGCTTTAACGTAATTCAGGATGAAATTTGCCGCTTGTAGCCAATCAATGAGTTTTTAAACAACTTCATTATGACAAGAGAAAACTTGAGGACGAAATTGTTTTAGAATTAAAATATGTTGAAAAACTTTTTCCTGTGTATGAAGTCCAATTAGTAACCTACCTAAAATTAGCCGATACAAAGATTAGGCTTTTTATTAAATTTCAATGTACCTCTAATGAAAAAAGGAATTTACCGAAAGGTAAATAACTTCTAAACTTTGCGCCTTTGCGTTCATATCTCCCGAATATAATGCGAATCACAACCGCAATGTCCCGTATTCCCCTCAGCGCCTTGTAGTTTTTCAAAACCCATTTTCTGATACAAGGCATTCGCTCTTTTCATACGAGCAACCGTTTCCAAATAGCATTTTTTATACCCCAACTCTTTTGCCTTTTCAAGGAGAACACTCACCATTTTGGTACCCATGCCTGCTCCTCGGGCACCAGAGAAGAAATACATTTTTTTTAATTCACAAGTATCTGTTGCACCGCCTTCTAATTTAGCGACACCCCCACAACCCACAATTTTTCCATCCTTTAATAAAACTAAATAATGACTTCGGGCATCAGCGTACGTCTCGAACATACAGTCAACTTCAGGGTCTTCAATTGAATACCCTTCACCGACACATTCGTACTCCGTCATGACTGTCCGAATTATTTCCGCAACTTTGGGATTATCTTCTTTTTGAATTTTTCTTATTTCAAAAACTGGTGAATTCATGTTGTAAATTTTTCGCAAGGAAATAAAAAAGACGAACAGTTCTTAGAAACTCAAAGTTCAAATACTATTTTTAGCTCACCAAAAAATGGTTAAGTAAAATGGATAACCAACAACAATTATTTTCAAACTTTGAATCTGCCCTTGATCAGTCTATCAATGATGCATGGGGGAGTCAGCGGTTGGATACGCATTTGACCAAACTAGAAGAAGAGGCAAAAACCTTGTCACGTGAGGCAAAAACAGTTGGAGCGACTTGTCAGGAAAACTTGAATTCGGGCTCAGCAGTTTTGGCAGACTATATTGGAACTTATGTTTTTCCTGAAAAGGCAAAAGCATCTTTGATTCTTTGGAGAGATATTTTGTTCGAGCAACAAAAAGCGGAGGTTTTAAAACTTGAGAAGAAAGTCGCTCCGAAAGAATTGAAAGAATTGAATTTACACTCTAAAAACGCCTTAGTAAATGCGACAGATTCTTTTAGAAATTTTCTATTAAAAGAATCTGAAAGAATCAAAAATAGAAAGGGTGGTCAATCAAAAACCATCGAAAAATGGAAGTTACAACAGTCGCCCTGGTCAACTTATGATCAGCAATTTGACCTCTTTCCTGAGCAATGTTCTATGCTGCGTGAACGACATGCGATTTTAAAAGAGGCCATTGATATTTTCGAAAAAATAGAAAATCAAATCCTCGAAATTGTTGGTAATTGCGAAAATGAGTTAGAAAAATATAATTCACTTGCCAAAACCAGCCTTTCCACAATTAAAGAAAATACGATTACTGATGCTCCAACTCCGATGAAAATTTCTAATGGATTGGAAAACAGTATTTCTAATTTGGAAATAACGACCTACCCTCAACTTTTAAATTCAGCTGTAAATGAATTAGTCAATCAATTGCCCGAAAGGACGGAGGTGCCTGTGAGTACGCGAGGAGGAACTTTACAGTACAAAGAAATCAACTTCAAGCGAAGTGCCAAGCAGTGGTTAGATTCAGAAATTTTGCCACTAATGAATGAAATTTGCGAGTTGACGGAAAAAACAGGCAACAACTTCAAAATGTCGCTAATGAATATTTCCAATAAGGCAAAAATTCTATCGGCAGAGTTGAAAGAGGGCAAAACGATTGACTTTGAAAAAACGGGACTATCGCAACCCATTTCAAGTTTTCAAAAGAAAACGACAACGGCCGCAAAAGAAATTAAGGAATTCAAAAAAACGATTGGACTACGCCTGAGAGAGGAATTTAATGTTTCTTCTGTGTATGATTCAACAGATGCTTTTTTGCCAGTTTCCATTCAATCTACGATTCGCCAATACAATCGAATTGGGCAAAATGAATTCTTGGAAAGAGTACAAGGTTGGTGGAATAAAGGTACAAAAAGAGTGAAAGGGCTTTTACGCAGAGTCGAAATCGAAGACCAATTGAGTACCTCAGAAAAAGTAGTGCGATACATAAAGTCGCGAACGAATGTGGATGAAAATTTCTACTCAAACATATTCATGACGTCGGGCTACATTGGCGATTCTTTTTTGGTAGGAAGAACTGATGAATTGGAACGTGTGAAAAATTTGATTGACAATTGGAAGATGGGATTCAGAGGTTCGGCAGCAATTGTGGGAGATAGATTTTCGGGAAAAACGCTTTTTGGAGAATTGGTTATCAATCGCTTTTTTCGATCGAATGTGATTCGATTGCTTCCGAATTCAAAAGTAAAATTTTCAGGACGCCACATTGATACGACGAGTGATCTGGGAGAGGCACTTTCTTTTGTAAAAAAGAATGCAAGCACTGGGCAAGTGTTGGTTTGGATTGATGATTTGGAGTTATGGTGGAACAACGAAGTTCCACTCAACAAAAACATTAGAAGCCTGAGTAAATTCATCAACGCCAATACTTCCAATGTTTTTGTGATGGTTTCGATGAGTACTTGGTTGCGAAAACATTTGAGCAAATTCCACAATTTTGAATCGACTTTTCAATCAGAAATCAATATGAATAAAACCTCAGCAAGTGAGGTGAGTGAAGCCATTTTGATACGACATGGTGCAACGCATAAAACGCTGGTAAAAGAAGCAGAAGGAGAGGAAATTTCTACTTCGCAATTGAAAAATATGATTCAGCGAGTCTATAATTCGAGCAATGGAATTATGGGAGAGGCACTAAGTCGATGGTCAAATTCTATAAAAAAAGTAGGAGAAGATGAAGTCATTTTTGCGCCTGAGTCTTCCTTTAAATTGCCCGATTTTTTTACACCCGAAACGGGTATTTTACTAACGACCATTCTCTTAGCCAAACGAATCAACGAGTATAGTTTGCGAAAGAAATTCGGTCCAGCATTCAATGAAAAATATAAAGGCATGCTACAACGGCTGCTGAGTATGGGAATTTTGGTAAGAGAAATCGACGGCGCGTTGAGCATCAATCCAGTGGCAGTGAATGACATTGCCAATCAATTAGTCAAAAAGAACTTTTTGTGATATGAACTTTTTATCACCTTCTTATTCGTGGGCAGATTTTATCATGATAGGGCTTTTCTTACTCTTGCTCTATTTTATACTGATATTTTTCAGGAGCCTACTGGATAAGTTTCAGTTTTTAGGGACGTACCAGCCTATCATTCGAAATTTTGTCCATTTGCTACTACTCATTTATGAGCCCATTGCACTGCTCATTTTAAGTAGCGTTTTCATTTTAATCAACCCAAAAGTGAATGGTGTTTTCGCCTTGCTGGCTGGTTTCTTTGGTTCCTCCTATATCAAAAGTTATATCAGTGGGCGCTTCATTCAGCGAGACAGCTCACTGGCAAAAGGTAGAGCCATTAAGACCAAAGACCTTTCGGGTGTTGTGTATGATATGGAAAAATTTGGGTTGCAAATGCAGACGAATAGAGGACTTCATTTTATTAGTTATTCAAAAATGTTGGACGAGGGGTACACTTTACTGGCAGGAGATGAAGTTGGCGGTTTTTTCAATTTAGTATTAATCGCAAATGAGAAAGAAGAAAAAGCAAATCATGTTCCTCATTTGATGGATATGTTTGTTTCAACGCCTTACATCAATCGCAATCAAAAACCTGTTTTGGTTGCCTCGCAAAAAAATCCAAACAAAATAGAAGCTCGCGTTTCATTGAAAGAAGAAAGTCATTTGCAAGAACTCATGGCGTTGATCAATGAATGGGGGTATTCAGCAAAACTTATAAAATCGTAAAACGAAATAAACCATGTTTGATATTTTACTTTGGGGTGGTAGTGGCAATTTTTTAGGGGATTCTAATATTCAGATCATTGCAGCATCAGCCGTTATTATTCTATCTTTTCTTTTTGGTGAAATTTCTAAAAAGACAAACGTTCCCTCTGTTTTGATGCTGATAGTGTTAGGGATTTTAATGAAAATCGGCTTAGATTTTTATTTCGCTTCTCAAGGTATTAAAGTAGATATAAAAGAAGCACTCAAGCCTATCTTGACGGTATTGGGTACCGTCGGATTGATTATGATTGTCCTGGAAGCAGCACTTGAATTAGAATTAAAACGAGAGAAAGTGATACCCATCGCAAAGGCATTCACTGTAGCTTTGATAGGGCTCTTATTGTCAATCTGGATCGCAGCACTTATTCTCAATCAATTTATACCAGGCATGGATATGACCAAGGCATGGATTTATGCCACGCCACTTTCCATACTTTCAAGCGCCATTATTATTCCGAGTGTCACGGGTTTAAGTGAATCAAAAAAGGAGTTTCATATTTATGAAAGTACCTTCTCTGACATTTTAGGCATCATGGTTTTTTACTTTTTGACAGGACAGTTAGATGCAGCACATGGTGGTGGTGGCTTCGCTGAGTTTGGTGGAAATGTCGTTTTAACCATCGTCATTTCACTGATTGCCAGTTATTTGATTGTCTTGGTTTTTCAAAATATAAAAAGTCATACAAAACTGTTTTTATTAATTGCAGTATTGCTTTTACTATATGCTGTTGGAAAGAAATTTCACCTATCGGCACTTATCATTATTCTGATTTTCGGATTATTGATGGCCAATAAAGAATTATTTTTCAAAGGTGCTTTGAGCAAGTGGCTCAACATGAAAGAAGCAGGGCATATCTACGAAGGCCTCCATGTCATTACGATGGAAACAGCTTTTGTTGTTAGAACCTTCTTCTTCGTAATTTTCGGATTAACGATTGTGTTGGCAGATTTGGCAAGTCTAAATGTTGCTCTGATAAGTGCCTTAATCCTTATCTCAATTTATGTTATTCGATTCATCTTATTGAGAATTTTTGTTGGGAAAGATATTCAACCTCAACTTTTCATTGCTCCTCGCGGATTGATTACAGTATTGCTTTTTTATGCAATTCCAAAAGGTGCAGAGGTAGCAGGTTTTCAGCCAGGCATCCTACTTTTCATCATCATTGCCACCAGTTTAATAATGACTTTCGCCATGATTGCAGACAAACGTAGAACTGGTAAAGCGGTAAGAAAAGCGGAGTCAAATCCGATTGGATATGAAGTGTGGCAGGCACCAACTATAGAGTCGGTGAGTGAAACTTCTACTGATTCAGGACATCATTAACCCCTTGTATGAAACGAAGAGCCGCCATCAAAAACATAATCCTCGCGACAGTAGGAGCAACCATGTTGCCCGCCTGCTATCGCAAGGAATCCTTTCCTGTCTATAGCAATTTACCCATTAATAGACAACAATGGTATTTGATTGAGCAAATTCGCCAAGCGATTTTACCAATTGATTTATCCAAACAACTCATTCCGATAGAAGAGTCGGTCACTCATTTTATGCTGACCTCTCTAAACGACTGTTACAAGCCAGAGATTATTGAAAAA
>CALDSS010000080.1 GCA_937924495.1 uncultured Saprospiraceae bacterium | reverse complement strand
TGCGCTGCAGCCACATTCATTTCGTAGCATAACTCCTCCATCTCATAATCCGCCATCGAAATTGTGTTAGCATTGAAAGTATTGGTCTCTATGATATTCGAACCCGCATTGATGTATTCGGTATGAATGGCTTCAATTATTTCAGGTTTGGTCAATGACAACAAGTCATTGTTCCCTTTTATATCTAAATGCCAATCCTTAAATCTTTCACCACGATAGTCTGCTTCTTCGAGTTTGTAACGTTGGATCATGGTACCCATCGCACCATCGAGAATTAGAATTTGTTCTTTTATTGCTTCCTGCAATGTCATGGTCGCTGTTTCCGTCATTGTTGGTAGATTCTTATTGAAAGCTTTTAAATTTTGATGGCTGAAATTAGGTGAGTGAGCTATTAACCTCTTTAAAGAGGAATTGTTTTTTGAAAACGAGTGCAAAGATAGGGAATTTGGCGGTTAGATTAAAGATGGAGATTCGGGAGTTTTGGGATGGAGAGTTTCCTAATTTGTGAATAATAATTTAGCATTAATCATAATATTCATTTTCAAAAAAAATGCACTACCTACGGGTAGTGGATTTTTATATAATCTTTTGGTTCCAAGCTAAACAATAGAAGTTTAAACCACCTCAACCAACTGCTCCTTCACCATCTTCTCCGCAGTTTTTTCTAATACTTTAAAGAAGTTTAGAATCTCTTTGTCAGTATTATTCGAATTAATGGTCACGAATCTAACGAAGGTTTCTCCTCCAAAACTACCGAAGCCAACGAGTAACTCATTGTCTTCGTAAAGGCGGGTGCATAACTCTTTAGGATCGACTCCTTTATAATTAAAACAAACAGAAATGGAATCATCGAAACTGTACAACGAATATTTATCAGTGTTGGCACGTACGTAATCTCTTGTCACATCCGCGAGGTGGAATTGTTGATTCACAACTTCGCCCAAGCCTTTGCGGCCGACTGATTTCCAAAGTGTCCACAATTTTAGGGCATCATTTCTTCTACCACATTGTAGGGACGTTTTACCGAGATTGAATTCATCAAACTCATGATCCGTTTGGTACAAATAAGCGGCCTCTTTTGAAAAAGACTTGTACAAATCACCTTTGTCTTTGACCAAAAGAACGGAGCAAGACAACGGAACACCCAACATCTTGTGGGCATTGTAATTGAAAGAATTTGCGCGATTGACACCGGCAATTAGATGTCTATATTTTTCACTAAAAATAACACTACCACAATAAGCGCCATCTACGTGCAACCATATATTATGTGCTTCAGAAATATCTGCAATTGCCTCGATTTGGTCAAATGCACCCAATACCGTCGTACCGGCAGTGGCATTAATAAAGAATGGGAAATTGCCCTCTTCGATGTCCTCTTTTATCGCTTTTCCGAGTTCGGCAGGAATCATTCTGCCGTGTTTGTCAGTCGCAATGTATCTCACCTGATCTCTCCCAATGCCCGCAAAGGCTGCATTTTTAGGAATAGAATAATGAGAAGCGGCGGAGGTATATGCCGTCAAGGGCTTGGTTACTCCTTTATCAATCGCACCTTTATCGGCACGATCTCTTGCCATCAGTATGGCCATGAAATTACTCATCGAACCACCCGCAGCGAATGTTCCACCATAATTATCGCCGTACTCGATCAGCTCCGCACTTTTTTTGATAATTTCTTTTTCGACACCAACTTGGGGTCCGCCTACTTTGTAGGTGTACATGCTGTTGTTGAGCAAAACAGATAGTAATTCACCCAAAACCGCTTTCGGCTGACGTCCTCCGAAGAGTTGGTTAAAAAACAGCTTGGAACTTGTCTTTGGAGTTTTAAGGATAATCTCTTTTAATGCTTTTTCGAAAACAGGGTCAGGGATCGCATCTTCATTCAATTCAATCGATAACTTTTCATGCAATTCATTTGGAGGAATCACCTCCGAAATAGGATTTTCTACCTCATCTGTGAGCAAGGCATTTGCTATTTCATTAAAAACATCCAATTCTTTATTAATCATATTTTAATTATTTTATTTTTTTGATGGAATTATAGTTTAAAAGAGAGGCATGTAATCCTGAATTCACTTCAGGAAAACTTTCAACTTTGGACTGACTTATTAATTCAGGATTTATGTAAGACCGCCTAAACAGTCATTTTGATCGTAAAATCATTTTTGAGATGGACTTCTTCCATCGCGAGTGATTCACTCTTTCTCACTCGACATGACTTAATTGGCTCATGGTACAAATGGAGTGTCATAACTGGTTGATAGGACATGTTTTTTAAGGAGTGGCAATGTCTTCCTTTCTTCATAAAAGCTGAAGAACCGATTTCCATTTCTCGAATTTTTAAAGATTCGACCCCTTCTTCGCAATAGATGTTTTCCTGAAAAGGACCGTCGAAAAAGAAAACTCTACAACTTTGCTCGTCGTGATCGTGGATAGGAGTTTGAGCTTTGGGATTCCAACAAATTAGAATTAGCTCGAAGTCTTTGTTTTCAAATAAACAAACCCGGGTGTAGGGTTTTGCTGTCCATTTAGCGAATGACTGCAGAGCAGACCGGTCGATAAATTTGTTCGTTTCAGAAAAATTAGAAAGCTTTTTTGATAGCTCTCTTTTTGTAGTATTTATGAGTTGTTCAAGATAATCATCGTCGTCCAAATTATAAATTTTTATTGAAAAATCTTTTTTCTTCTCTGGCTACCTTGAGCAACCGCTCGTGGTTAAGCAACAGATTACAACACTTCTTGTTCACTTTTCTAAAAATATTCAAAGATCGGATCGCGCGAGGATTGCTTGTACCTGCAGACTCTTAAGACTATGTTTTTGTTAATTTGTCACCATAAACCGAATATCACAAATCCTGTTTTAAACCTAAATTACCAATAAATGAAAATTCTACTCACGGGTGCGACCGGTTATATCGGAAAGCGACTGCTACCTGTCTTGATTGAACAGGAACACGAAATTTATGCCTGTACCCGCGACAAAGACAGAGATCACAAAAAGAAGCGACTACTGCTTTACGCAGAAATGATTCTTCCATGCTATGCGTGGCTCGAATTCAAAGTTGTCAAAGAAAACGGTAAGGACGTCCTAAAATAAACCGCTACTTTTCGTCCAGAAGGGTTGCTTGGCAGATTGTATTGGTATTCTGTGCTACCGTTTCACTGGTTTATTTTTGATGGGATGATTGATAATATTGTTGAGTTTCGGGAGTGATTCACCCAATAGCTATGATTTGAGCGCAAAAAGCTTTGGTTCGAGCGCTCTATCATTACCTAAAGCCTCATCAAAGCCACTATTATGAAAATTGAAAGTAATCAAAGTGTTTTGCGAATTTTCAGAAAGGAATAATTCTAAATAACTTTTGTCTTCCTTAAAGGAGGTATCCCTCATCAACCCGACATCCATGACCACCATTGGTATTTCCAAAAAATCAAATGGCCGCTCCTTTTCAAAATCATACATATAATAAGGAAAACCTGTGCCGCATCTAAAACCAATTCTATCAGCAAACCCTAAAGTGGAATCTGTTTTCAAACCTAATTCTTCGATAATGCGAAGTGTCTCTGGAAATTTCCATCTTAAAAAATGTTGGCGTGTTGCATTTACTTCATAACCGATTAATTTTTCAAGGGCTTCTTTTTCTTTTTGGAAAAGGTCTTTTTTGAGGTGTGCGTTATAGCTTGGATGGATTCCGATCTCGTAGCCTCGACTTTTGGCTAAATTGATAAATTCTAAAACTCTTGGGTTATTTAGATCGAAGTGCTTTTCGATTCTTGGGACTTCACCTCCGCTTAATATATACAGTGTTTTTTTTACTATCTCGTATTCGTGGGACGACTTGGAGTCGTGCCACGAATTGCCTTTTGCTAAAAGCCAATCAAAAGTATCAAATGGGTCTTTTCCTGTTTTTAGGAAATTGAGATATTGTTTTGTCAATCGAAAAAGACCTCTAATGTTTCTTTGTTTTAGGATCATGCTTCCAAAAGCGAAGATTACTTTTTTCAAATTTGGAAACTTTTGAATCATATCTATATCATGGGAAAAATGGATTTTTGTGGGCTGATTTTTGGGTTGAAATCCAAAAGCTACAAATAGAGCGAAAACAAGCTGATCGACTACCGGAATTTTCTCAAAACCTGATTTTACCAAAATCATTTCCTCAGATTTCATGCGATCGTGCAAATCGAGTCGGTCACCTGACAAATTCCACTCCTCAAATCGGCTGATATGACAAAAAATGGCTTCGAACACATCAAATCCGAAATTTCCATTTTGAAAAAAATCATTTTGCGCTCGTTTTGTAGCTTTTAGCTCTAAAGATTGTAGCTTTTCGTTTTGATGGGAATATTCTCGAATTTCGAAGTTTTCAATGGAAGGATAATGGTCTTTTTGCAAAAATTGATTTTGAAACGGCATTTGAAAATCTGCGTTCGACTTAACACCATAATTCAAAATAAAATCTACCGTTTCTGTTTGGTTAATTAATTCAATTTTCAAATCATCGGGGCATAACGGATGTTGGCGCAAAAAATCAATCACGTACCTTAGCCGCGAAAGATTAATTGAATCCACATAACGTATTCCTAATTTTTGCATGTTCAAAAACTTATTGAAGTCCGAATATCTAAAAAACATAGCCACTTTGATGAGTGGCTCGGTTTCGGCTCAATTGGTATTGTTGTTAGCGAGCCCCATTCTTACCCGCTTGTTCACTCCAGCCGACTTTGGAATCTTCGCTCTATTTGTAGCTGTATCTTCCATTCTCGGAATGATTGCCAATGGGCGCTATGAAATGGCTATCCTATTACCGGACAAAGATGAAGAAGGATTTCAAATTTTTCAGCTTTGTCTTTGGTTTACGCTTATTTTCTCCGTTGCCTCTTTCTTCGGATTTTGGGGACTACAACGTTTTGATTGGTTTCAAAATTCTTCAATTTCCGATTTCTGGTGGTTATTGCCGCTTGCTATTTTTCTTCAAGGGATGATTCAGACATTCATTCATTATTTGAATAGGCACAAAAAGTATCTTCAAATTTCAAAAGGCCGACTTTTTGGCGGAATCAGCCTTACTGCCGCAACTATAGGGTTGGGAACGATGACCCTTGGGGCAATTGGGTTGATTCTGGGAAAATTGTTTGGGCATATTGTCGAGCTTTTGATTTATCTATTTGCAATGTTCAAAAAGTCCAGAAAGTCAAATCATTCAAAAAGAACAAATAACCTTTCGCAACTGATTAAAATTGCTAAGAAATATTCCAATTTTTTGAAATTTTCAACTTTGGAAGGACTGCTAAATACCTTCTTTAAACAAATACCAGTTTTTGGGCTCACTACCTATTTTGGAGATGCACTTGCGGGACATTATGATTTAGGTCAAAAGGTGTTGGGTAAACCGGTCGGAATTACTGGTTCATCTATTGGTCAGGTGTTTTCTCAGGAGGCGGCAAAAATGAATAATGAGAATCCGAGTAAAATCCGTCCTTTCTTTCTGAGAAATTTAAAAACTATGTTTGGGTTGGTTTTACCTGCCACCATTTTGGTCATGCTGCTCTCCCCTACCCTATTCCCAATCATCTTTGGAGCTGAATGGTCAACAGCGGGTGTTTATGCAAAATGGTTGATGCCATTTTTTGCAGTGACCTTTTTAAAGGCTCCACTCTCTTTTATAATTGACATAAAAAACAAATTGAAAGAGAATTTACTTTTTGAAATTGGATTTGTTTGTATTTCTATTTTCAGTTTCTGGTTTGGAATGAAAACGGACGATGCGTTGCAAGCGATTCAAATTTTTAGTTTTGGAAATGGAACACTGGGCCTCTTTCAGCTTTATTGGTTTTATTTATTGACGAAATCAAAGAGTGGTTTTTAATTTTTTACTGAAATACTTTTTTCAGTATAGAATGAAAGTTATTTTCATTAAAAATTTTGTGGTTGAAGTTTTTCATCTGAATTCTAAAGCAACCACAATATATCAATATACTGTTTTCAGTATTTCAGTATAAATCATTTTTTTTGAACTAAGACCCGAATTCGATCCTTTTTTGAACCAAAAAATAGATCATTTGGCTGTTTTAAAACGATTTGAACGACTTTCTTGTAAAAAAAGCAACTAACATCA
The DNA here is from genome assembly GCA_937924495.1 of uncultured Saprospiraceae bacterium. Classification (GTDB taxonomy): domain Bacteria; phylum Bacteroidota; class Bacteroidia; order Chitinophagales; family Saprospiraceae; genus JAGQWW01. The sequence continues at coordinate 44,615 of CALDSS010000080.1, read as the reverse complement.
ATTTCAACCCTCAGATCCCTGAGATTTAAAATTTTAAACCTGTACAGAATTCAGTATTTCAGTATAGATTGCAGTTTTCAGTATTTACTCTTTTCTTTAAAAACTTTTTTGCATTTTTCTTTAAATACTGAAAAGATGTATTTACATTTGTACGCTTTTCAGTGCAACCGTATTTCTGCATTCACAGATTTACTTTTATACGTTTAACATCAAAAGCATTTTTCAGTATTTCAGTAAATAAACTTTTCAGTAAAAATTAAAATAAAAACTTACTATGAAGATAGGGGTAACAAATTTGAAGGGTGGGGTAGGGAAGACTACCATATCACAAAACCTTGCAGTCGGCCTTGCACATATTGGATACAAGGTTTGTATTGTCGATACAGATCGAAATCAAAATTCATTGGCGTGGGTAGGGGAGAGAAGTGATGAACTACCAAACTTATTGGCTGTTGGATTGACCGATTCAAAATCACTTAATAAAATGGTGGATCAACTAGACAAAGATCATGATTTTATCGTTATTGATGGTACGCCTTCACTCTCTGAAATGTCAACTCGAATCATTTTAGCATCAGACCTTTTACTGATTCCTATTCTACCCAGTGGCCATGATATTCGTTCCATGCAGTTGTTTTTTGAACGTTATGAACAGGCCAAAGAATTTAGAGATGACATCCCTGCTTATTTCTTTTTGAATCAATTTTCTGATAAAGTGAAACTACATCAAAGCACCGTTGATCTTTTGAAGGACTTTGGAATTGGGATGCTGAAAACAAAATTCAGAAGACGAATTGCCTATGCAGAAACTTCCATTACTGGTCAAGGCGTTTATGAATATTCTGATCCGAAAGCAAAAGAAGAAGTAGTAAGCCTAACCAAAGAAGTTTTGAAAATTGCCAAAAAATTGAAATTCCTATAATTCAAACCTAAACATACTATACAATGGCTAAAAAGATAGATCTATCGGGACTAAGAAAAAAACCGATTAAAAAGAAAGCACCAGTAGCCCCAAAAAAGGACGATCAAATTGTAGAAGCGATTCACAAAGAAGAAGAGATAGTGGTGCAGAAGGTTGTAAAGCCACAACCAGTGGTGAAAGAGGAAACAAAAAAACCGATTCCGAAAGTTGTCTTGGAAATACCTGTTCCGGAAAAAGAACCTGTAAAAAGGGTGACGCTTGATTTACCTCTTGAACTACATACAAAACTTAAAATCTATGCTGTAACCAATCAAACGACCATACGAAAATTCGTAATTAATCTGCTCGAACAAGTCTTAGAGTAAGGAGTAATAACTCTTTTTGTGCACCATCTGAGTCATGGAAATAATGGTAAATTTCTTAGACGGTTTCATAGTCGTTCAAAACGATTCAAATCTGTAGCTATAAATATCGCAACATAGATTATTTGCACGATAACCAACACTGTAGAATGCGAAATACTACAAATGAAGCGCAATAGCTATGAATCGAGCGCCATTATTGCTTATGATTTAAGAATAGGCTAAAAGCTACAAAAAGAGCGGAAATTTTACATTTTTATATCATTGCAACTAATTGGTTATCAATTATATAGATTGAAATATTGAAAAAAGCATGATGCCCAACTTTAAAGCTATGAAAAATGATCTCAGCTCACCTTAAAACTACATATTGAGCGTAAGAACCACTAAAAGGCTACAAATTGAGCGCATCGGGTATTGTATTTAGCAGCTTTAAATTCAATATAAAAATCTATCGCTCGATTAGTAGTTTTAAGTGAATTGAATGAATTTGTTTTTTCTGTAAATTGTTAAATACGAAGTATTTGAACACTTAAAACAAATAAATTAAAAAGAAAAACACGGCTTGTTATAAAAAACGTGGTATTTTTTCTAGCTTTTTAGAAGGTTTTTAGGGTGTTGATAATCATTTAAAATAAAGCGTTTTCAGCATTAAAAGGCTACAAATGCAGCGATAGAAACTACGGAATGAGCGCGTTAATGCTACGATTTGAGAGAAATAATGTGTTTTAAAGCTACGAAAAGAGCGCTAAAAGCTACTTTCTCGCTCAAATTGTAGCTTTTAGGATTTTTGGCATAGTGTTTTTCTCTACATTTGCCTTATGGGACAAGTAAAACTGCACTTAAAACGGGATCCAGACAACCCGCTTACGGTACAATCAAATGAGCTGATACATGCTCGCTATGAGATGACGGCATTGCAAAAGAAGATTTTGCTGATGCTCATCTCCAAGATTCAACCAGACGATGTTGACTTCAAGCCTTATCGAATCAGGGCGAAAGATTTTTTAGAAGCAGCTGATTTGAAATCCACACAAATTTATGGAAAATTGAAGAGTGCAACCGAAGGGTTGTTGTCAAAGGTTTTTCATATTAAAAAATCAACAGGGCTTCTACAAATCACCATTCTTTCAAGTGCGGAATATTTTGAAGGTAAAGGAAAGATGGAATTGTGTTTTGATCCAAAGTTGAAACCATACTTGCTCCAACTGAAGCAACAGTTTACCATCATGCCGTTGAAGCAGGTTTTGAGTTTGCGTTCAGTTTATGCCATTCGGATTTATGAAATGCTCTCGCAGTTTAAGCATACTGGCTTTTTTATCACAAAAGTTGACGATCTTAAATATAAATTGAATTTAGAAGGTAAATATCGTAGCTACAATTTATTCAAAAGAAATGTGATTTTACAAGCCCAAAAGGAGTTGTTGCACACGGATATGGCATTTACCTTTGAAGAAATCAAAGCAGGTCGTCGAATCGATAAAATCAAATTCAGATTGGTGCCCAATGAGGAAAAACCAATGAATGCGGCTGAGGTGGAAATTTATGAACGATTGTTGAAAGATTTGAAATTGACAGAAGGTCAGGCACGGAAAATCGTTTTTAATGTTCCTACCCGTGAAATCCATCGCACCATATTTGCGGTTAAGGAAACTGCTCGAAGCGGGAACATTAAAACAAATATTGCCGCCTACGCTTATGGAGTTTTCATGGCAAAATATGACTTGTTTAGTAAAGTATAAACCAAAATAAATGCACCTTCAATAATTTGAAGGTGCATTTATTTTCTACCTTCAACCCGAATTTGTTCCCATCAAAAATAATCGGGTTTTTATGAAGCGTCTCTCCATTCTTTTTTTACTATCTCTTAATATTGGTTTTTTATTTTCTCAAAGTGCAAATCTTTCGGACGGAAGCATGAGTACTTATTTTATGGATAGGTACGAAATTATCGCAAACCATAATTTTGATTTTCATTCATCAATTCGTCCCTACCTTCGTGAAGATGCGGTTAGGGTAGGGGAACGCCTGCTTATTTCCGATTCTCTGTTGACAAGCCTTGATAAAAGAAATATCCAGTATATTTTCAATGAAAATAATGAATGGCTCGGTATCGATAAAACAGATATTACTTTAATTGGAGGAAAGAATTCGGAAGTGTCATTAAACGATGCGAGTATCCAACATCTAAAATTTAAACGGAGAAAACCACTTTTAAAACATTTTTATAAAACGCCCGCAAATTTATTTGAAGTCAATACAAAAGATTTTCATTTTCGAGCCAATCCTATGCTAAACCTTGGATATGCTAATGCACAAAACGATGCCCAGCCAGTTTTCCTAAATCAGCGAGGCGTTGAATTTAGGGGTGGGGTAGATGATCGAATCTTTTTTTATTCAAATATCACCGAATCACAAGCGAGATTTGCTGATTATGTTACCCAGCGAATTAGAAAGGATAGGGCTGTGCCAGGAGCTGGATTGTATAAAATTTACAGCAGCAGCGTTTTTGATATAACCGATGGCTTTGATTATTTGAATGCTCAGGCATATTTGGGTTTCAATATTTCAAAACATGTTGGGATGCAACTGGGGCATGGGAAACATTTTATCGGAAATGGTTATCGTTCTTTATTGCTTTCTGATTGGGCAAATAACTACTATCATTTGAAATTCAATTGGCGTGTTTGGAGATTTCAGTTGCAAAATATTTTTGCTGAATTATCTGCACAGAGTGGGGCAGGGCGTGATCGACTATTGCCCAAAAAATATATGGCTTCCCATTACCTGGATTATAAAGTCAATAAGAATTTAAGTTTTGGTTTTTTTGAGACCGTAATTTTTAATAGAAATAACCAATTCGAATTTCAATATTTTAACCCTGTCATCCTATATCGAACAGTAGAGCAATCCATTGGGAGCGCTGATAATATATTAATTGGGCTTAACGGAAAGTGGAATTTTTTGAATAGGTTTCAAGTATATGGACAGTTAGCGTTAGATGAGTTTAAGTTTGATGAATTAATATTGGATAATCAAGGATGGTGGGCCAATAAATATGGCTATCAGTTAGGCCTTAAATATGTAGATGCTTTCGGAATTGATCAACTTGATTTTCAGTTTGAGACAAATACAGTAACGCCATATACCTACTCGCATGGAGATAGCTCCTCGGTTTATAGTCATTTTGATCAGCCACTAGCTCATCCTATGGGTGCAAACTTTCAAGAGTTTATCGGAATTATTAAATATCAACCGCTCAAAAACTTGTTTATAGAACTTCGTGCAATAAGTTTCAAAGGAGGAGAGAGTGAGCAAGGTACCAATTGGGGAGAAAACATAAATATTAGTAATTTTAGTAGAGAACAGAATTATGGAAATGAACTTTTTCAGGGAACCTCTTTTGATGGGTTCATCCTTTCTGGTACAGCTTCCTATCAAATTTTCCATAATTGTTTTGCGGACTTGACGTTTTATCAGCGTAAGAAGAATAGCGTTAATGACAATTTTGATTTAAATACATTCTATATTGGTGGTGGATTCCGATTGAATTCTGGATTGCTTCGGATGGATTTTTAGTTTTTTTTTGTTATTAAAATATTAAAAAGATAACTCAAGTGACTTATTCACCAATTAGGTAGTCTTTTATGGTGATTTTTTAAAAGAATCTGCTTTTCTCCCTTTTAACTTGAAAATTTCTATATATGTTTGCGGACTCAAGCAAAGATTAATTGAATAATTTTTATTATGTTAAATTGAATTGATTTTTCGTAATGAATTCTCAATACTATAGTGTTTTAATGAAACAAATATTCCTCCTTCTAAGCTTCCTATTATTTGCCCCACTTATACTAATAGGTCAAATACCAAACATTCTTCCCGGTCAAATACCCAGCCCCGATCAAATAAGTAAAGAATTGGATGATCGTGGATACGACGAAATCGAAATCCGCCGAAGGTTAGCAGATAGAGGTATTGATTTGAATACAATTGACCCAACCAATCCTATCGAGGTCAATAAAGTTAATGAAGCCCTTCAAGAAATAAAGGCTGAATTGGATAAGGAAAAGGCTGATAATAAAACTAATGAGAAAAAATCAAATGATGGTATCCAGAGAGACGAACCTACTGTCGTTCCAGCGGATAACCCCAATCAGGCAGTTGAAGACAACCTTCAAGAAGAGGCCAATGAAAAAGCAGAAGATATAAAAGAAGCTGTTGAGGATGGAGCTACAATTGAAGAAGCTGTATCAGAAGAACTTACAGATGAACTTGAGTTAGAACTACCTGAGGCTAAAACTTGGGGACAGCAAGTCTTTCGTGATAAAAGTATTCGTGTTTTCAGGCAATCTGAAGATATAAAGCCTCCCGATTCCTATATTTTGGGGGTAGGTGATTTCGTCACAGTATCAATTTGGGGGTATTCTCAAGAAAATATTGTTTTTGAAATTAATAAGGAGGGCTACATAAAGCCTGAAAAAATGGAAAGGATAACGCTTAAAGGTATTACCTTAGGGCAAGCTAAAAAACTACTTGAAAAGCGTTTTTCCCAATACTACAGGTTTAGGCCAGAGGAATTTGCACTTACCCTCAATTTCTCGAGAACCATTACCGTAAATATGGTTGGTGAGGTATTTAATCAAGGAAGCTATACGATACCTGCTATTAACACTGCTTTCAATGCATTAGTTGCGGCGGGAGGACCTACAGACATAGGTAGTGTACGGAAGATAAAATTAATGCGAGCGGGAAGTGAGTCCAAAAATATTGATATTTACAAATATCTCCTAAACCCATCCACTCAAGAAAAATTATTTTTGGAAGAAAATGATTTTATTCAAGTACCTATCGCAGAAAGGATTGTTGAGGTGCAAGGAGCGGTTAATCGACCGCATAGATACGAATTGATAGATGGAGAGAATTTAATACAGTTGATAGAATACGCAGGAGGCTTGACGGATGATGCTTTGCGCGGCAATATTCAAATTAAGCGAATAGAGGATGACAAGGAAATAATAATTGATGCTAATTTGAATGAATTGAGGAGAACCAATCAAGACTTTGTTTTAAAGAAAAGTGATATTGTTACTATTAATACAATCAATAAAGGGGTAGATAATTTTGTAGATATTACTGGTGCGGTAGAATTTCCTTCACGATATGCTTTTACTGATAATCTTAGGATAAGTGACTTGATCAAAAAAGCTGTAATTAAGGAAGAAGCCATGAAGGATGTTGCTTTTTTGCAACGTACAAATATTGACGGAACAGTTGAATATGTAAAGGTTGAATTAGGTAAAATTTTGGAATCACCAAATTCTCAAAAAAACCTCGTCCTCAAACCAAAAGATAAATTAATAATTTACTCTTTAGATAAATTTGCAGATAAACGAACCATAGAAATTAAAGGGAATGTAAGAACACCCGGTTTATTTCCATACGATATTGATGACTCTCTTTACGTAAGTGACCTAATCCTTTTGGGAGATGGTTTAAATCCCAACGCTGCTCAGTTTGGATATATAAAGAGATTTGATATTTCAAATAAAGAGGTAAAAGATTATATAAAAGTAGATTTATTTTCTGCAAAGTCAGGCGATAATTCAGCGGCCAATATTAAGTTGGAGCCATTTGATGAATTGACTGTATTTGAAAAGGAAAGCTATACGGATGAAAATACAGTTTCGGTGTCTGGTGCTGTACGAGACCCTGATACGTATGATTTTACAAATGGTATGCGTGTTAGTGATTTGGTTTACCTGTCATCTGGCTTAAATCCAGATGCTACTCCATTTGCTTATTTAAGAAGGGAAAGCCCAACGAGAGAAAAACAAATTGAATACATAAGGGTGGATTTGGAAACCGCTGTAGATAATCCAGGTGGTTTAAGAGATTTACTTCTAAAACCTGGGGATGAGTTGACAACTTACTCAAGGGTTCTTTTTCGTGATAGTATTTCGGTTACAATAGGAGGTGCAGTAAGAGTCCCAGGGGAATATCCGTATGATGAAAGTCTTCAAATTAAAGATATCATCACGATGGCTGGTGGTTTAACCATCAATGCTGCCAAAAACAAAATTGATGTCAATCGAATTGAGTTTAGTGAAAACAGCCCAACTAAAACTGTTACGCGAACAATTGAAGTTGATAAAGAATTTGATTTAGTTGGTAACCCTAATTTTACAATTGAGCCATTTGACCAAATAGTTGTAAGAAAGGTACCTGACTTTGAATTTCAGAGAAATGTAACGATTACCGGAGAGGTATTTTATCCAGGCGTGTATGCTATTTTGAATGAGGATGAGCCTCTTTCGTCCTTAGTCGAAAGAGCTGGAGGAGTGACTGAATTCGGATTTCCAGAGGGTGCTACCTTGAGAAGATTTGAAGATAGTACAGGTTTTGTTATCATAGAATTAGATAAGGCGCTTAAAAATAAGGGCTCTAAAAACAATGTTATCTTAAAAGCAAGAGACGAACTATTTATTCCAAAAAAACAAGATTTGGTTACAATTTCTGGAGACATTAGGACGCGTGATCTTTACAAATCTGAAATTCTTGAAGGCAATAAAATTAATGTTCCTTATGATGGCGGAAAAAGAGCACTTTATTATATCCGGAATCATGGAGGAGGAATAGGAGAAAGTGGCAGTCGGAAAAATATAACAGTTCAGTATCCTAACGGTGAAACAAAAAGGACAAGAAATTATTTTTTGTTTTCAGTTTCTCCAAAAGTAAGGCCTGGATCGAAAATAAATGTCGGACCAAAGAAAATTGAGAAAGAAGATGACTTTGAAGCTGGCAAAGAGAAAGTAGATTGGGAAAATGTTTTCTCCAAAACAATAACCCAAGTCACTTCAGTACTAACTTTGATTTTATTATTAGAGCGAATAGGCGGTTAAATACGGTCAAATCAATGGATGATTACGGTAAATATAATCCTGAAATACAAGATGATGTTTCATTAAAAGACATCCTAAAGGTTGTAAAGGATTATTTCGTTGAATTAGTCAAAGGTTGGATGTTCTATTTGATAATTCCTGCAATTTTTGCAGCTTATTTCTTTTATCAAGCCTATACAGAACCAATTTATTATCCTGCTTCGGTCACCTTTCAAGTAGCTCAGGAGTCTGCTGGAGGAGGGGCTGGTGGCATTTCTTCCATCATTGCCGCCTTTGGTGGAAGTAGAAAGACTGAAGGCAACTTAGAAAAAATTCTTCAATTATTTAGTTCTAGAAGAATTATCAATAACACCCTTTTTTATAAGACTCAAATAAACGGAAAGACAGATTTTCTTGCCAACCATATAGTTGATTTTTATGGTTTGGATGAGTTAATAGATCCATTTAGAGGGACTGTTGGATGGATAGAGCAGATTGAAAACCTTGAATCATTTAAGTTCAAAGGGCCAGTGGATTCTACCTCTACTTCAGAGGAGTTCATTATGAATTATGTGTTGTATTCGCACTTAACAGGCAATACAAATTTAGATATCAAGGCTATGATTGGTTCTCAAGTTGACGAGAAATCAAACATTATGAGAATCTCTATGTCAACAATTCATGAAGATTTAACCCTTGAATCAGTAAAGGTTCTGTATAATCAGTTAAGTTCTTATTATATAGATAATGCAATAGAAAAAACCAAAAAAATAAAGGAGATCGCTCAATACAAGAAAGATTCTATTTCAGTAGAGTTGGCGATAGCTGAAAGAAAACTTGCTGAGTTTGAGGACGGTCATCGAAATTTGGTTTGGGTACGAGGGGAATTGGAAAAACAAAAACTTCAAAGAAAAGCAAGGATTTTAGAAGTAATGTACACCGAAGTAGTGAGGCAATTGGAGATGTCTGATTTTGACATGAGAAGAAGAACTCCTTATGTAAGTTTTATTGATATGCCTGTTAAACCGATCACCCCAATTGTCCAGTCCAAAAGTGATGCATTAATCAAAGGGTTGATTTTAGGATTTTTTCTTACAACTTTTTTCTTAATTGGTCGTAAGGTTATCAAAGATGCATTAAATGAAGAATGAGTATTAAATTCATAATATTAATTGAGTAAATTTGCTACTCAATATTAGAAATGTTAGAAACTCTAATCTCCTCCAAAACAAGAATTAAATTGCTATTAAAGTTTTTTCTTAATAGTGATACAACGGCCTACCTCAGAGGTTTGGAATCCGAATTTGGAGAATCGTCAAACTCGATAAGATTGGAATTAAATCGATTGGAGGAGGCTGGAATGCTTGCTTCTAACTTCATAGGCAATCGAAAAGTTTTTAAGGCAAACATCAAACATCCTTTATTTGATGAAATTCATAAAATCCTATTGAAACATATTGGAATTGATAGAATTATTGAGGACGTAATTGAGAGATTAGGTGACGTGGATAGTGTTTATTTGGTAGGTGACTTTGCAAAAGGACTCAACAGTAGAATAATTGATTTGATTTTCGTAGGAAATGTTGACAAAAATTATTTGGTGAACCTCATTGAGAAAGTTGAAAATCTGGTTCAAAGAAAAATTCGTTATCTAATTTATACTCCTGAAGAATACTTACTGTCTCAACCTGACCAAAAAGAAAAACCATCTTTATTAGTTTGGTCAAGAGATTAGTTAAAAAATAGCAGAATTAAATATGGGTATTTACAAAGATCTAATTGAAAAAAAGAAATCAATCTCTGTGATTGGTTTAGGATATGTTGGACTTCCTCTTGCACTTGAATTTGCAAAAAAATATAAAGTAATTGGTTTTGATATAAATCAAGCAAGGGTTGATATGATGAAAAATGCTATTGATCCATCAAATGAATTAGACAGTTCAGCTTTTGATGAGGCAGATATTGAATTTACAGCAAACGCTGAAGATTTAAAAAAGGCTAATTTTCACATCATTGGTGTTCCTACTGATATTGATTCCCACAAAGTACCAAATCTCACACCATTAAAATTAGCATCTAAAAGTGTTGGAGCTGCTCTGAAAAAAGGAGACTACGTCGTGTACGAGTCCACGGTTTATCCAGGCTGTACGGAAGAGGATTGTGTCCCAATTTTGGAAGAAGCTTCTGGACTAAAAATGGGTGATGATTTTAAGATCGGATACTCTCCAGAACGAATTAATCCAGGTGATAAGGAAAGAACACTTACAAAAATATTAAAAATAGTAAGTGGTTGTGATGAAGAGTCTGCAAAAGAGATTGAGTCAGTTTATAGTTCAATTATCGAGGCTGGAATATACGTTGCACCCACAATCAAAGTGGCAGAAGCAGCAAAAGTCATCGAAAACACCCAAAGAGATATCAACATTTCTTTGATGAATGAACTTTCGATGATCTTCGACAGGATGGGAATTGATACCAAAGAAGTTTTAAAAGCTGCTGGAACCAAATGGAACTTCCTCAACTTTTTCCCTGGATTGGTAGGTGGCCATTGCATTGGTGTTGACCCCTATTATTTAGTCCACAAATCCAAAACCCTTGGATATGATCCTCAAGTAATTTTGAGCGGAAGAAGAATCAATGATGGTATGCCAGCCTTTATAGCTAAGCGACTCATTCAAATGTTGATTCAAAGAAATAAAAGCCCACAAGACTCCAAAGTATTGGTGATGGGGGTTACATTCAAAGAAGATGTTACCGACATTCGAAATTCCAAGGTTGTTGATGTCATTAGAGAATTAATGGATTATTCTATTAATGTACACGTTGTTGACCCTCATGCCTCACCAAATGAGGTAGCTCACGAATATAAACTTACGATGACGGAGAATATTGGAGATGACTATGATGCTGTAATTGTGGCAGTAGCTCATGAAGAATATCGAAATCTTGGTCATGACTATTTTAAATCAATTTCTACTAAAGATCCAATTTTAATGGATCTAAAGGGAATCTATGAGCCAAGTCAAAATGGATTATTGTATTGGAGACTGTAATTGAGTTGATTGTTTTTTTTGACTTTAACCATGAAAGGAGATAATAAAAAAGAGGAGTTCACTAACCAATTGGATCAAGAAATTCCAAGATGGTTTGCTATATATACTAATTTTCGAAGAGAAAAATTGGTAGATAGAATGCTTACCCAAAAGGGAATTCAAGCCTATCTTCCCTTGCAGAAGGTCACCCGTCGGTATTCAAAGAAAATTAGGGTTCAGCAGATTCCACTGCTCAATTGCTACCTTTTTGTGAAAATTACCAGATCTCAATATATCAGAGTATTAGAGACAGAGCACGTGCTTAAATTTATCAAAATTGGTAAGAACATGCTCTGCGTTACGGACGAAGAAATTGAAATCATCAAAAAAGTTACGGGTGAAGGGTTGCCTCTTGAGATTGATCCAAGCTCTTATGTAGAAGGAGATGTAGTAGAAGTTATTTCAGGAAATTTAGTTGGATTAAGAGGCACCTTGGCCTCTATAGAAGGTAAAAAAAGATTTTCAATCGCATTGAATAATCTTGGGTGTACCTTAAAAATGACAGTTGACCCCTCCATTTTAAGGAGGGTTGATCAGCCCGCTATTGCTTAGAAAAGGGAATAGCAAGGTTGGAAAATATGCTTTTATTTAAAGCAAAATATCACATTACTCGAACTAATTATTCATTGAATTCGAGTTTTTACGGAAAGTTCATGCGACATTTCGTCGGCGAAGCCGTATAAAAATCTAAATGTCAGAAAATAGCTTTTATAGAGAATCCCACTTTCGGAGTATTTTGAAAGGTCTAACGTGGCGAGTTGTAGCAACTACCACTATAATTTTGATAGCTTACTTCACCATTGGAGATATTACAATAGCTTTCAAAATTGGCTTTGTAGAGTTTTTCGTAAAATTACTACTGTATTATTTGCACGAAAGAGCCTGGCAAATGGTTCCACGAGGAGGAATTCGAAATATGCTCAAAAAAAAATAAATCTACCACTACTAAATTAGTTACTTTAATATCAAGCTAATATCCTAATGAATTATCAATTAAGTCATTTAAAAGAATTAGAGAGCGAGTCCATCTTTATTTTAAGAGAAGTTGCTGCTCAATTTGAAAATCCAGTTCTAATGTTTTCTGGGGGTAAGGATTCAATTCTCATGGTGTATTTGGCTCAGAAAGCCTTCCATCCAATGCGAATTCCGTTTCCGCTTTTACACATAGATACAGGCCATAATTTTCCTGAAACTATAGCTTATCGAGATGCTTTGGTAAAGAAAACAGGAGCTCGGTTAATTGTTGGTTCTGTTCAAGAGGCAATAGATAAAGGGATGGTTGTAGAAGAGAAAGGATTTAATGCTAGTCGTAATGGTTTACAAACGGCTGCTCTTTTGGAAGCTTTGGAAAAAGGAAAATATGATGCTGCACTTGGAGGTGCAAGAAGAGATGAAGAAAAAGCAAGAGCAAAAGAAAGGTTCTTCTCTCATAGAGATGAATTTGGTCAATGGGATCCAAAAAACCAAAGACCAGAGTTATGGAATATGTTCAATGGTAAAAAACATTTTGGAGAGCATTTTCGAGTATTCCCTATCAGTAATTGGACGGAATTAGATGTGTGGCAATATTTGGCTATGGAAAAAGTAGAACTACCAAACTTATACTTTGCCCATAAAAGAAAGGTATTTGAACGAGACGGAACCTTGTTAGCTGACTGTGATTATATCCAAAAAAGACCTGATGAGGAAGTCAAAGAAATGATGGTAAGATGTAGAACCATTGGTGATATGACCTGCACAGGAGTATGGCCTTCAAATGCTGATACCGTTGAAGGAATTATTGAAGAAGTGGCTACCACAAGAATGACAGAACGAGGAGGGCGAACCGATGATAAACGTTCTGAAACTTCTATGGAAGATCGAAAGAAAAAAGGCTACTTCTAAATTACATTTCCTAATTAATTCAAAAAATTTAACAATGGATTATAAGAGTTCAGAATTATTACGATTTACAACAGCTGGAAGTGTAGATGATGGAAAAAGCACTTTGATTGGAAGACTTTTATACGATAGTAAGTCGATCTATCAAGATCAATTAGAAGCAGTTGAGGCAAGTAGTTTAAGAAGAGGAGAGTCGGAAATCAATCTTGCTTTGCTTACAGATGGATTAAAATCAGAAAGGGAGCAAGGCATAACCATTGATGTGGCCTACAGATATTTTTCTACTCCAAAAAGAAAGTTCATCATTGCAGACACCCCAGGTCATATTCAATACACTCGAAATATGGTGACTGGAGCGAGTACAGCGAATGTTGCTTTAGTTTTAGTAGATGCAAGAAATGGTGTCGTTGAACAAACTAAAAGGCACGCAATAATTGCTTCATTGTTACAGATACCTCACGTTGTAGTTTGTATCAACAAAATGGATTTAGTGGATTATAGTGAAGAGGTTTATGAAAATATCAAAGAAGAATTTGAATCCTTTGCATCGAAATTGAATGTTAAAGATGTACACTTTATCCCGATGTCAGCGCTGAATGGAGATAATGTAGTAGATAGATCAGAAAACATGTCTTGGTTTGGTGGTTCCACTTTGATGTACTACTTAGAAAATGTGCACATTGGAAGTGACCATAATATTATTGATTGCAGATTGCCAGTGCAATATGTAATCAGACCGAATACAGATGATTATCATGACTATCGCGGATATGCTGGAAGAATTGCTGGTGGTTCTTTTAAGAAAGGAGACGAGGTAATGGTTTTGCCAAGTGGTTTTACTTCAAAAATTTCAAAAATTGACACCTACGATGGAGAGCTGAATGAAGCATATCCACCAATGTCCGTAACTCTTTTATTAGATGATGACATTGATATTTCCAGAGGAGATATGATAGTACGGGTCAATAATAAACCAGAAGTAACTCAAGATATTGATGTAATGGTGTGCTGGTTTAATGATAAGCCTTTACAGCTGAATGGAAAATATGCTATTATGCATACCACTCAGGATGCTCGATGTGTAATTAGAGATGTTCGCTATAAGATGAATATCAATACTTTGCACAGAGACTTGGAAGACAAAGAAATAAAAATGAATGATATAGCTCGGATTAGTATTCGTACTACCAAGCCATTATTTGTTGATTCTTATAGGAAAAATCGTATCACTGGATCAGTGGTTTTTGTTGACGAAGGCACTAATGAAACCGTTGGTGCTGGAATGATAGTATAATATTTTGGGAGCAAAAATTTTAGTTACAGGAGGAGCTGGTTTTATCGGTTCCAATATAGTTGAAGAACTCATTAAAGATGATCGAGTTTCTTTGGTTCGAGTAATTGACGATCTTTCTACTGGTTTTTATAAAAACATTAAAGAATTTGAAAGCAATGCCAAATTCGAATTTTTTAAAGCCGATATTACTGATTTTGATTCCTGTCTAAAAGCAACAGAAGGAATTGATAAAATTACTCATCAAGCTGCGCTTGGCTCAGTTCCTCGCTCTATAAATAATCCGTTGAAAACCAACAGGGTTAATATCAACGGCACCTTAAATATTTTTACCGCAGCAAAAGAAAATGGTATAAAAAGAGTTGTTTATGCAGCTTCTTCAAGTACCTATGGAGATAGTAAGACATTACCAAAACAAGAAGACAAAATTGGAAATCCTTTGTCTCCTTATGCGGTTACCAAATTGGTTAATGAGCTTTATGCGCGTGTCTATGGAGACCTATATAGTTTGGAATTAATAGGACTGCGATACTTCAATGTATTTGGTCCTAAACAAGACCCAAATGGGGCTTATGCCGCTGTCATTCCTCTTTTTATGAAGGCTATTTTGGAGAATAATCAACCTACCATTCATGGTGATGGTTCTCAAAGTAGGGATTTTACTTTCGTGAAAAATGCGGTTCAAGCCAATCTAAAGGCTCTTTTTACTGAAAATCCAGATGCCGCAAATCAAGTCTATAACATCGCTTTCGGACAACGAACCAATCTAAATCAATTGTTTAATACCTTGAAAGATATTACTGGTTCAAAACTAACCCCAAACTACGGGCCTGAAAGAGTCGGAGATGTGAAGCATAGTCTTGCGGATATTTCGAAGGCAAAAGGAGGCCTTGGATATGATCCTGAGTTTGATATTGAAACAGGATTGAACATCGCTTTTGATTGGTACAAAAAGAACCTTTTTCAAAAGGTATAAATTTGGATTGAATCTTGATATTATTTCAATACTTTAATAATAAACCTACCCTCCCAAAATTATTATCCTATGTCTTTTAAAAAATCGCTTCTGATTACAGGAGGGGCTGGATTTATCGGATCTCACTTAGTCCGCCTCCTTGTCAATAAATACCCAGATTATCACATCGTCAACTTGGATGCCTTAACTTATGCTGGCAACTTAGAAAATTTGACGGATGTTGAAGATAAACTCAACTACACTTTCGTGAAAGGTGATATTTGCGACCGAGCACTTCTCGATACTGTTTTTCAAAAATATGAAATTGATGGTGTTTTGCATTGTGCTGCAGAAAGTCATGTAGATCGATCGATTGAAAATCCTTTGGCCTTTATTCAAACCAATGTTATTGGGACAGGTAATCTTTTGCTTGCCGCAAAAACGTACTGGAATGGAAATTTTGATGGAAAGAGGTTCTATCATATTTCTACAGATGAGGTTTATGGTTCTTTAGAAATGGGTGGAGGGTTCTTTTTAGAGGATACTTCTTATGATCCTCGAAGCCCCTACTCTGCTTCAAAAGCAAGTAGTGATCATTTAGTTAGAGCATTTTATCACACCTACCATTTTCCAATAGTAATTTCAAATTGTTCTAATAATTATGGAGAAAATCAATTTCCTGAAAAATTGATTCCTCTTTTTATTAACAACATTCGTCACAATAGACCTTTACCGGTTTATGGTGAAGGAATTAATGTTAGAGATTGGTTGTATGTACAAGATCACTGTCGAGCAATTGATACAATTTTCCATGAAGGAAAATTAGGAGAGACTTATAATATAGGTGGACACAATGAGTGGAGAAATATTGATCTCATTCATTTATTAATAAAACAAATGGACGAAAAATTGGGAAGAGCTGAAGGTTCATCCAAAGAGCTTATCACCTATGTTACTGACCGTGCTGGTCATGATTTAAGATATGCCATTGATGCTACCAAATTAAAGGATGAATTAGGGTGGGTTCCTTCTTTACAGTTTGAAGAAGGCTTGAGTAAAACCATAGACTGGTATTTAAATAACCAAGAGTGGTTGGATAATGTAACTTCTGGTAATTACCAGAAATATTATGATTTACAATACGCAGATAGATAAACTAAGATGAAAGGAATAATATTAGCAGGAGGTTCGGGAACACGGCTCTACCCTATCACAAAGGCCATCAGTAAACAATTGATGCCAATTTATGACAAGCCGATGATATACTATCCTTTGTCAATGTTGATGTTGGCAGGGATTAGAGAGATCTTAATCATAACAACTCCACACGACAATGAGTCTTTCAAAAGACTTTTAGGTGATGGAAAAAACCTTGGTTGTCGATTTGAATATGCTGTGCAGGAAGTTCCTAATGGCTTGGCACAAGCGTTTATCATTGGAGAAGACTTCATTGATGGCGATAAGGCAGCATTGGTTTTAGGTGATAATATTTTTTACGGTTCTGGTTTAAGCAAACTTTTGCAAAAAGCAGCGAAGCAAAGAAAAGGTGCTACCATTTTTGCTTATGAAGTTTCAGATCCTGAACGATATGGTGTTGTAGAGTTTGATAAAGATTTCAATGCGAAAAGTATTCAGGAAAAACCAAAGAAACCAAAAAGTAACTATGCGGTTCCTGGACTTTATTTTTATGATAAAGACGTGGTGAAGGTGGCGAAAAGTATTAAACCATCTGCACGAGGAGAATACGAAATCACAGATGTGAACAGACATTACCTCAAAGCTGGAACCCTAAAGGTAGGTGTTTTGGACAGAGGTACAGCTTGGTTGGATACGGGTACTTTTGACTCTTTGGCTGATGCTTCTGAATTTGTGAAAGTCATTGAGAAAAGGCAGGGTATGAAAATCAGTTGTATAGAAGAAATTGCTTGGAGAATGGGCTACATAAACGATAAGCAATTAATAGAATTAGCAAAACCGCTTTCTAAAAGTGGCTATGGAGTTTACCTGAAAAATTTGATAAAATGACTGTAACTCCGTTGGCAATCCCAGATGTTTTGCTAATCGAACCAAGAGTTTTTAAAGATAGCCGGGGATATTTTATCGAAAGTTTTAACCAAGAAAAATTCGAGAAAGAAACTGGCTTGAAAAACAAGTGGGTGCAGGATAATGAGTCAAAATCTACCTTTGGTGTTTTGAGAGGATTACACTTTCAAAGACCATCGATGGCTCAAGCAAAATTAGTGAGAGTAATACAAGGAAAGGTATTAGATGTGGCAGTTGATATTAGACCAAACTCTTCAACATTTGGCCAACACGTTTCGATGATCCTTACTGGGAGAAATAAAAAGCAACTCTTTGTGCCAAGAGGATTTGCTCATGGATTTGCTGTCCTTTCTAAGACCGCAATTTTTAGTTATAAGTGTGATAATTTTTATTCACCAGAGCATGATGGAGGAATAAAGCATAATGATAAAGCATTGGCCATTGATTGGCTACTGTCAAAGGATGATAAGGTTCTTTCTGATAAAGATGCTAAGTTGCCAAAACTAACAAGAGATACGTTTAAGTAAGATTGGAACGAATTCTCACATCGCTTATAAATTTATTACCTAGTGCGGTTTCTAATAAGCTCCAAAACGCAGATAACGAACTTCTTTCTGGTAGTGTTCTTTTCTTTATTACTAAGTTATTTGGAATCGTTTTTACCTACTTTTTTGCGTGGTGGGTCGCCAGAAATTTTGGAGCGGCCAAATGGGGTTTTATCACCCTGATGATTACCACCATTAATGTAATTTCGATTTTTTGTTTACTAGGACTTGATATGCTGATGATAAAATATGTATCCGAATTTCAATCTCAAAAAGATATGGAAAGGCTACGTGGATTTTATCTTCGTTCTTCACAGTTTGTTCTGTTTTGTTCAATAATAATTTGTTTAGTTTTTTTGGCTGCACCCTCATTTTTTAGTGGATTGTTATTTGGAAAACCTTTCATCAGTCCTTGGTTAATGGTTACAGCCTTGGGTATTCCTGCCAATGTTGCATTTCAATTGAATAACGCCGCCTTGTCGGGTTTAAAGGATATGCTTTCTTATGGCTTTTTCAAGAATGTAGCTTTATTTGGGGCTTCAATGATTTTCTACTGGATACTCGATGCTACGCTTTTTCCTATTTACTTGCCTCGCTTTGGAGATAGTGGAATCTTAGTATTAGTAACTTATGTTGCTGTTACCTACTTGGCTTTAATGTTTAACACGTTTCAGCTAAATAAAAAGATACATTTCACCAGCAGGAAAAGAATTGTTCCTTTTTCTAATAAAGAAATGTTTAAACAATCATACCCGTTATTGTTAACAGCTTCTCTTTCTGTGATTGTTACGACTACAGATTATTTTATGTTGAGTCATTTTAAGACTCCACTTGAGGTAGGTTTGTATGATATTGCCTATAAGGTAAGTATCTTGACACTAATATTTTTATTGGCAGTTAATGCGATTGCGACTCCAAAATTTTCTGAATTGTACAAAAATAACGATTATAAAGGATTAAGAAAAATTGTACGACAATCATCTAAGATGATCTTTTATAGCTCGGTTCCCATTGTCACTATTTTGGTTTTATTTCCTAAACAGATTTTATCTCTTTTCAAAGATGAATTCGTAGCTGCTTCTTCAGCGCTTATTATTTTAGCATGTGGACAGTTTATTAATGCGATAAGCGGTTCAGTTGGCAATTTGTTGAAAATGACGAATCACCAATTAGATTTTCAGTATATTGCTTTAGGATCCACGATTTTAAACATTGGATTGAATTTTTACTTAATTCCCAAATACAGTATTAACGGAGCCGCATTTTCAAGTGCTTTATGCCTTTCATTAGCAAACATTGCAGCTATGACAATGGCATACAAAAGATTGGGAATTGTAACCCTTTACTTTCCTGGACTTTCAAAATGACAATAACAGAAAAAATTCCGATACTTCATTTTATTACTGGACTTGGTGCAGGAGGTGCCGAAAAAGTAGTCCTTGATCTTGCTTCTAATCATTCTGATAATTTCGACGTTCATGTTGTTTCGATTGGTAGTCGAATTGAATTTTTAGAATTATTTCACAAAAAAGAGATTTATCCAAAAGTACTATTTGCCGATAAGTCAATAAAAGGAATAATTAGTGTAGTCATTTTTCTCTCGAAGTTTATAAGAGAAAACAAAATTAAACTAATTCATGCACATCTATTTCATTCTGTTTTGATTGCTTGTATTGTAAAATTATGGACTCCAAGTTTGAAAATAGTTTTCACCTCTCACAGTATAAATATCGAATCAAAGTTTCGTGAAATGATATTGTGGATCTCAAAATGGCTTCGAAACTCTGATATTATTTTTTCAGATGATGCTCGGCTTTATTATTTGACACAAAATAGTATTGCGATTCCAAATGGCATTAATACAGATGACTACTATAGCCCAGATTTAAAGAAATTTAATAAATTCACTTTTCTTGCCATTGGAAGGTTGAACCCTCTTAAGAATCACAAAATATTGGTGGATGCTGCTGCTGAAATGGTAAAAAAATATGGTGAAACCTTTCAAGTCTATATTGTAGGGAAGGGAGCTTGCGAAAAAGAATTGCTAGAGCAAATTTATGAGACTAAGACTACAAATGTAGTCAAACTGCTTGGTTTTAGGTCAGATATTATAGAATTGTGTAATTCTTCTCATGCATTTGTCATGCCTTCAAAATATGAGGGATTTCCTATTTCTTTACTTGAAGCTGGTTCAGGAGGATTACCGTGTATTTGTACTCCAGTTGGAAGTATTCCAAGCCTCTTGAATGAAAAAACTGGTTTCTTAAAAACGATCGATAATTTTGCTGAAGGGATGGAGTTTGTTTTTAAAAATTATGAAGAAGCTGCACTGAGGGGCATGCGATTGAGAAAGGAAATCATTTCAAAATATGACGTACGCTCCGTGGTGAAAAAGCATGAAAATCTATATAGAAAAATATTAAGAGCATAACTTGGATTATCAGTTAGTATATATAGTATCAGATGCGCGGTCAGGATCAACCTTGCTTGATATTCTGTTGAGTAAAAACCCAAAAATTGCTTCAGTTGGGGAGTTGCATTGGTCTCATCAGTATTTTAATGGAAATTATTTTAAAGATAAAATAAATAAGAATCTGTGTTCGTGTGGTAAAGTAGTTACTGAATGTGATTTTTGGGAAAAAGTGGAAAATGAACTAAATAAAGGCGATGAATCATTGAAATCCTTAGAATCATTGACAATATTTCCAGCCTCACGTTTTAAACGTTTTTGGATGTGCCTTAATTTGTTTTTTTTCCCTAATTCAAAAAATATATTTGAAAAAGAAAAGAATGAAAAAGTGATACACAACAGTATCAAAATTCATAAGGCGGTTGCAAAAGTTGCAAATACTCCAATTATTCTTGAATCATCTAAGGAGTCAGAGAGAGCTAAATATTTTGATTATAAACTCAAAGACAATGTGAAGTTTATTTTTCTTTACAGAGATGGTAGAGGTGTTGCCTATTCAAAAATGAAAAGAGGAATTTCTTTATTTGTAGCATCAATGAGCTGGGTTAACTTTACCTTGAGACAGCTGATAATTGAAAGAAGTATTTCTAAGGAAAAAAGAATATTTATCTCTTATGATGAACTGTGCTTAAATCCTAAAACTGTGCTTGAAAAAATTCAACGCTTCATTGGAATTGATGGCGATTTTCAAGAACAGAAACATTTTATCCATAATCTTGGTGGAAGCCCTTATAGATTCTCACAAAAAGAGATTAGGATCGCAAGAGATGATAAATGGAGGAGTGAATTAAAACCATTTGAAAGGATATGGTTAAATATTCTTACATTTATTCCTAATTTCCTAATTAAATAAGTTGTATATGAAAATGAATTTTATGAAAAAACTATTATTCATTGTCCTAGTTATTTGTGGAACTGTTGAATCTAACTGCCAACAAAGTTGTCCACTTGTTAATTATTCTTCTTTGAATAACTTACCAGGAGGGGCTTTTAAAGCATCTGACATTTACAACCTTTTTCCATCTCTAAGTGATAGAGAGATATTATTCATTTCAATATTCCATGCGGTTCAGCATGGATATGACTTAGAGATTGATGATAATCCGCGACCAATTGTGCCTGGATTTCCAACAATTTATAGGAATTGGTTGGTTTGTGATGAGATATTTATTTCAAATGATTTTCTTGATGTTGACTTCGAATCTAGAAGCAGACGAGTACAAATAACAATTTCGACGTTAATTTGGGCGAATCCTAACTTAGGAGGATTTCTTCCGCACAAGGGATTTCGAGGAGGCCACCCATCTCTTTTAGTTTTTGAAGAATGCGGAAAAATAAATATTACTTGTGAAGGAAGAGGAAGGCTTCACATGGCAGGTGTTGAAAGAATAATAACAAATCCTTGTGATAATCCAAAAGGAATAGAATCAAGAAATGCACTAAAATTAATGTCTTGTAAAGACATGGAATTAAGTCAATTATTCATTACCAGAAGTGCTGGGGATGGAATTTCTATAGATTCTCGGATAAGAGATTCACAGAATATTACTATTTTAAATATTAGTAAAACAGCTAGTCCTTCTTGTACTAAGTTAGGTTCTGGGCCATGTGAAAATATTATTGTCAAAGGATGTGTAATTGATAATTCTTGGAGAAATGGTATTCATGTTGGTTCTGGAAAAAATATACAAATATTAAGTAATAGAATAGTTGGAAATATTGGCATTGACTTATACCCTCAAGGGGCTGACGACGATCCTTGCCCTCCTCTTCCTCCCTATCCAATAAATCCTCCTCCTCCGGTTCAGAGAGGGGTTGCACCAAATGCTGGTATTGATATTGAAACCGAGAGGTTTGGTGCCGAGTTAACGAATATTTTTGTTTGGGGGAATGATATTTCAAACAATCAAGGATATGGTGTTGAAGTATCTTTCAAGGGGATTCAGCCAACCTCTCCTCCAGTTGATATTACTATTGAAAACAATTTTATTCATGGTGGAAATAGAGGTATGGCCTTTAGCAATAGAAACGGTGATGATTTAAAAGGGCGAGTTGATATAAATTCTGGACATATTTTTTTGGATGGTGATTGTGATGGTGCAGAAAGAGGAATTTTTTTTCGACCTTTACTTGAGGACATTTCCATGAATGAGGGTAACTTAGATTCTGATACAGAAATTGAATATCATATTGGTAGAAGTCTATTTATCCATAATGCTAACGGATGTAATAATTTCTCTGGGATTTTATTATCTAGAGGGGATGAAAATCTAAACTTTTTTAATGGAATCTGTAATGGAGGTATTCCAGCCTTTGTTGAATTTGGTAATGCATTTGGGAGAGTTTTCGGTGAAGCGACTATTTTTGATAATCATGAACATTTAGCAAGAAAATTTAGAGCAATTTCAATCTCTCCCGCGGATCCTGCTCCTTGTAATTGTCATGAGATATGGCCATTTAATATTGACTTAGATGTCTATAAATATAATGAACATTGTGGTTGTGGGAGGCAGTTTGAACAAGAGACTAATTGCCCGACTAGATTTCAAGGTTACCCTGAGGGTATTTGTGACAATCATGAATGTGGAATCTGTGATGGAGAAATTATTTCTGATTGTGAAGAACTGATTGTAGAAAATCCTGATCAGCCATTTTCTATTGTTAGAAGAAAATTTACAGCGGAATCTGAGACGTACGATTCATATTTTGATATAAACCTTCTTTGCCCTAAATTGATTCCTTGTTTTTCTTTCCCGAATGAAACATCAATTATGGATGAAAATGGGAATTTTCCAATTCAAGTCTGTATAGATTCTATTTATGAAATCCCTATGGTTTTAAAACTAAATTATGGAGAAATTCCTTACGATACTTTAAGTAAATATTTTAGTAATATCCCATCATTAGTTGAAATCCCTGCTGGTGAAAGTTGTGTTCATACTACTCTAAATCCAAGAATTCCTTTACTTCCAGAACAATGTGACAGCATTAAGATATATATTGAGAACGAATTTATCGAATGTGCTTTCTTTGATGTCCTCCATATTGAGTGCATTGAGGAGACTAATTTCTCTAAATTAGATGTTAATAATAATTCATTAAAGAGTGAAGATCCTGATGTTTTACAGGTATTTCCTAATCCTTCAAATGGAAATATTTTTATTGAGCCGTCTCAAAAGATTGGGGATGAAGAACACTTCATTGAAATTATTGGATTTGATGGTAAAATACTTGCTTCATCAATTTTGAATAAAGGTCAAACTTCTTCAATTTCTACAGACGGGATAAACAGTGGATTATACATATTGAGAATTCTAAACGAAGAAGGAGAGATAAGGCAGGTATCTCGAATAGCAATTTCTAAATAAAACTGATTAATTTATTTAAATAAAATTGAAAGATTCTATAAAAATTACTGAATACGATGCATGGATGCAAGAGCAAGTCATTCAGCTCTTCGTAGATGAGTACAAATTTGATTTTAATGTGTTCAAGAATTTCTTTATAGAATTTTATGAGCATGAATACCAACAAGGAAGAGCTATTATGGTAGCAGCGGTGGATGAAAAAAAAGTAGTTGGTTTTCAAGCATATTTTTATTGGCCATATCGTTTTCAAGATAAAGTATACAATTCTTTCCAATCAGGAAATTCCTTAGTTCATTCTGGTTATCGGGGAAGAAAAATTTTTAGTCGCTTATTGAAGCATATCCAATCTTTAATTGAGCAAAGAAATGTTGATTTTTTGGTAGGTTTCCCTGTGCAAGCTTCATATGGAAGTTTTATAAGAAAAGGGTGGAAAAATATCTTGAATATGAGATATATGGTAAAAATCAACAACCTATTCTCTATTTTTTTTCCGCTTAATGAAAACAAGATCGACTTGACATTTGGAGCAAGTTTCAGTGAAGCGATCTATGCAAAAAACGTTTTTAGATTAAATCATAATTCTCAGTTTGAAAAATGGCGAAAAGGTTTTAGACCCGAAGCGAAGTATTACACCTTTTCCTATGAAGAAAAAGGGGAAGTAATGCAAATTGAAATGAAGCTGAGAGTTAGAAAGAAAATCGTAAAAGAATTATTAATTGGAGATATTCGGAGAACTACAGATGATAGCGGCTTTATCAATCGTGGATTGAGGCAATTTCTTCGTGACCTAAAAAAATTACGTTTTATCTCTTTTGTCTCTTTGATACTCAACTTTGATTCAAAAACTGATTTATTAAACCAATTGAAAGATGTTGGATTTTTCCCACAGAAAAAACAATTCTATTTTATTATAAAGCCAATAAAAGAGAACCCAGAATATTTAGATGCTTCAAAGTGGGAAATGTTTTATAACGACATGGATGTCTGGTAGCAAGAACTTTATACAAAAAATTTTCACTGACGATCAGTGGTATATTCTATTTAAGGAGGGTGTAACTGATCCACTAAATGTGGATTTAAGTTCGTTCCATAAGATAAAACCAACCAAAGAAAAGTTTTGGGCAGATCCATTTTTTGTAAAAACGAATGACAAATATTTTATTTTTGTTGAGGAACTCCCCTATTCGACTTTGAAAGGTCACATTAGTTGTTTAACGGTAAATAGTAATGGAGAATTATTAAGTTGCGAGACGGTATTATCTGAAGATTTTCATCTTTCTTTTCCTCAAGTTTTTCAATACAAAAATAGATGGTACATGCTACCAGAAACTCTTGAAAATCAATCAATTACTCTCTACACTGCCACAGATTTTCCAAGTCGGTGGGAAAAATATTGTGATTTAAAAGTTAACATTAACGCAGTTGATTCATCTGTAATTTTAAGAGACCAAACATGGTGGCTTTTTTCTTACATTGAAAATAATGACACAGCCTCATATGAACTAAATCTTTTCTCGAATGAGCGTTTGGTATCTGAGGGTTGGACATCACATCCATCTAACCCAATAGCTTCACATTCAAATTCAAGGCCTGCAGGAGGAATATTTAAGGTAGGAGAAGATTTTTTTAGACCCTCTCAAATTTCAAAACCGAGATATGGCTATGGTATGAAAATTATGAAGATATTAAATTGGGATTTTGAAAATTATGAGGAGGAAGTAATTAGTACTATACTTCCTGATTGGATTGATGATGTAGTTGCCACCCATACTTTTAATTTTGAAAATGGGGCTTGTGTAGCTGATTGTGCCAAAACAATTTATCGGAGTCCTTCAAATATTTACAAAAAAATAATCTCTAAATTATAAGCTCCTATGGCGCTTTTTAAGAAAATCAGCAATAATCTTAAATCAAGATACCTTTCATCTACAAATAATTGGGATGGAATTGATGTATCCTTGGTAACAGGTACTGGTCGAATTGGAACCATGTTCTTTAAAGATTTTTTTACTTTAAACTTTGAAGATACTTTGGCTTATCACGAACCTTGGCCAGACTTACATGATATTGGATATAATTATCATCACAACAAATATTCAGAGGAAAGAGCAATTGACATAATTAAAAGAGAGCGCTCTGAAATTTGTGCAGATTTGAATAAACGAGAGATAAAAAATTATCTTGAATCCAATTACAATTTAAGCTACTTATTGCCATTTCTAAAGCCAGTTTTTGGTGATTTCAAATTAGTTCATATTATCCGAGAGCCAAAGTCTCAGTTACAATCAATTTTTAGTGTGAAGGAGGCAAAGAGGCATATTTATGCAGAATTTGATAATAGGAATAGAATTACGGCTCCTGATTTTCCTAACGATCCTTTCGCAAACCAATGGGAAAATTGGTCACGATTTGAAAAATTATGTTGGCATTATTACAAGGTAAATACCATGCTTGGAGATTATGTTGAAAATAACCCCAATGCAATTACAGTTAGATTTGATGAGATATTTGATCAAGCGAATGATTATCAGGGACTTTTCAAAATTGCTGATTTCATCAATGCACCAATGAAAGAAGGTGTTACAAAGAGTAAATTACTGGATAGCCTTTCTATGAGATCAAATAAGACCAAAAAGAAAGGAATTCAGACTTATGATAATTGGAGTGATTCTCAAAAAGAATCATTTCACCTGATCACTGACCCAGTAGCAAAGCGATTCGGCTTTATTTAATTAGTGTGAAAAAGCTGCAATTTTTTGCCTGAGTCAGGAAAAGATAATTTAAAAAATTTAACGGTAAATGGGATTAGTTGGAGTGTTGCCTCACAGGTAATTATTCAGTTAAGTACCTTTATTATCGGAATATTAATGGTTAGGTTACTTTCTCCGAGAGAATTTGGATTGATGAGTATGGTAGTTGTACTAACAGGCTTCGCAAATGTTTTTAGAAGTTTTGGTTTAGGTAGCTACATTGTCCATTCTAATGAATTAGACCAAAAGGAATTATCTACAATATTTTGGTTTAGCATTATTATCGGTAGCCTTATATCCTTGATTTTCTTTTTTTCCTCTGGGTTTATTTCCGATTTTTATGAAGAGCCAGCTTTGGAAAGTATTGCCAAAGTCATATCTCTTAACTTTATCGTTTCTTCGATTTCATTAGTGCCTTTTTCTTTGCTTCGACAAAGAATGGACTTCAAATCAATCTTTAAGGTTCAAACTGTGGCAACAATTTTATCTGGGTTAGGTGCAATTTACTTAGCATACAGTGGTTTTGGAGTTTGGAGTTTAGTTGCAAAAGCGATGACCTTCACAGCCTTAGGTTGTATTTTTTACTGGTATTGGGCAAAATGGAAACCAAACTTTAGTTTTTATAAACCTGGAATCAGGAAAATGCTAAATTTTAGTTTGCCTTTACTGGGAAGCGAATCATTCAATTATTGGGTTAGAAATGTGGATAACCTTTTGATTGGAAAATATTTAGGAAGCCAACAATTGGGTTTCTATGATAGATCATATACCCTGATGTTATTACCAGTCAACAATGTCAGTTCAGTAATTGTAAATGTACTTTTTCCTTCTTTCTCTAGTATAAAGGATGACCATGCAAGAATAGTCTCTATTTTTCGATTATCCGCGGGGAGTGTTTGCCTTATAGTGATGCCATTAATGGTTGGTCTTTTTGTTTGTGCAGAACAAGTCGTCTCTGTCATATTTGGAGAACAGTGGTTGCCAATGGTTCCTGTTTTACAAATTTTAAGTTTACTTGGTATTTCTCAGTCCGTGGTTCACCTTACGAGTAGTTTAATGCTTTCACAAGGAAAGACAAAACTGATCTTTCAGTTAGGGATAGTCACCAAATCATTTACGATTTTAATGATTGTAATAGGACTTCAGTACGGAATAACTGGCGTTGCTTTATTTTATTTAATTGCTAATATTTTCACTAGTCCCCTCATTTTTTATGTTTCAGGTAGATTAGTAAATATGCCGTTTTGGAAAACCTTAAAATCTGTTTTGCCCATTTTATTTGCGGCAATATGTATGGGAATCATTGTCTATTTCGTTGGAAAATTTCTGATTGCTGCAGAAATATCTGATGCAATTACTCTCCTTTCCCAAATTATAATAGGTGGATTAGTTTATGGAATATTTATTCTCCTTTTGAAGCCCGAAGCCTTTTTAGAAATCCAAAAAATAATCAAAAGTCGATTTTAAACAATCGATTTCAAAAGAATAATTTAGTGAAAAATTTTGCTTTAATCGGTGCTGCTGGATATATTGCTCCTAGACACATGCGAGCTATAAAAGATACTGGCAATCAATTAGTTGCGGCTCTTGATCCGAATGACTCTGTAGGAATTATTGACAGTTATTTTCCAGGGGCAGCTTTTTTTACAGAGTTTGAAAGATTTGATAGACACATTGAAAAGCTCAAACGGAATGGTCAGCCTGTTGATTATGTAAGTATTTGTACTCCAAATTATCTGCATGATGCTCATTGTAGGTTTGGTCTTCGAAATGGTGCTGATGTAGTTTGTGAAAAACCACTCGTACTTAATCCATGGAACATTGACCTTCTAAAAGAAATAGAGAAAGAAACAGGAAAGCGAATATTCAATATTCTCCAACTTAGATTACATCCTGCCATTGTTGCATTGAAGAAAAAAATTGATGCTTCTGATTCCAAAACCAAACATGATATAGACTTAACCTATCTTACATCAAGAGGAAACTGGTACTATACAAGTTGGAAAGGAGATAAAAATAAATCTGGTGGAATCGCAACTAATATCGGCGTTCATTTTTATGATATGCTGACATGGATATTTGGCGAGGTTCAACAAAATGTAGTTCATGTTTTAACACATGACAGAGCCAGCGGATATTTGGAGTTGGAAAAAGCAAGAGTAAGGTGGTTCTTGAGTATTAACTATGATACAATTCCTAAGAAGCTTAGAGATGATGGAGCTAGAACTTATCGTTCCATTACAGTAGATGGAGAAGAAATAGAGTTCAGTGGTGGATTTACAGATTTACATACCGTATGTTATCAAGATATAATTGATGGAAATGGTTTTGGATTGGATGAGGTGAGGAAAGCAATTGATGTAGTTTATAACATCAGGAATAGTACCCCTCTGGGGCCGAAGGGTGATTATCATCCATTTGCAAATCTCGAATTATCAGAACATCCGTTCACGGTAAAGAATAACAAAAAGGTAGTTTCGTAATTTAATTTTTTATATTCATGAGCAAAAAAGTTGCAGATTGGTATGACGAGTTTACAGTTCGTCAAATAAAAATGGGCATTAATGCCCGAAACAAAAGCATTCAGAATTGGCTTGAAAGATTCGGCTTGCAAAAAGACCATCGTGTATTAGAGATTGGATGCGGAATTGGAACACAAACCCAATTACTTGCAGAGTATCTAAATAGTGATAATCAAATTACTGCGCTAGACATTAGCCCAAAGAGTATTGATATCGCAAAAGATAGATATGATAATTATAAGGGTATCACATGGATCGCTGCTGATTTTGTAACGCATAAAATGGATGAGAAATTTGATGTTGTGTTGATGCCAGACGTTCTGGAACACATCCCTGTTGATCAACACAAGCAACTATTTGCCAATATTCGTAAGGTGCTTAAGAAAGATGGTTTTGTTTTAATACATATCCCACAACCATATTATCAAGAATGGGTTTGGAAAAACAAACCGGAATTAATGCAAGTTATTGATCAATCGATTTACACTAATGTATTGGCCAATAACGTGTATTCGAATGATCTTTATATTTGGCATCTGGAAACATATTCAATTTGGCAAGCTCAGGGAGATTATCAGGCAATTGTCCTTAAACCAAACAGAGATGATATTGAATATAGCGAGCCTCCGCCAACCTTTGCCAAAAAGGTAAAAGGAAAATTAAAGTCGTATGTGAAAAAAATGAAGACTTAATTTCTTTGAGAAATAAGACCTTAATTTTGTTGCCTAACGTTTTTCCCTATGGTAAAGGGGATGCCTTTTTAGAATCAGAAATCAAATTTCTGACTAAAGATTTTCAAAGAATTATCGTTTTTCCATCAATACGTGAAGAAGGGCTGAGAGCATTGCCCGATGGTGTTGAACTAAATAACGCTTTACTGAATACAGGGGATTTTCAAGTATCCAATTTTCAAGTGTTACAGTTTTTTATTGGGAAGATATGGTTTTGGAAGGATTTGTTCAGGTTGTTAGATTTTGGAGCGTTTAAAGAGAGTTTACTAAGATTTTTCAATTTTTGTAAATTATCTTATCGGAAATATAGAGTGTTAGATAATTTTATAAAATCTGAAAAAATAAATAAGAATGAGCTTGTAATGTATAGTTATTGGTTCGTTTCTCACGCGATGGCAATAGGGCTTCTAAGAAAGCAATTTCCTGAGATAAAGGGGGTAACTAGAACACATGAATATGACCTATATGAAAAAGGTAGTTACCGCCTTCCTTTTCGAAAATTTATAGCGGATTGCCTAAATACAATCATACCAATTGCTGAAGACGGTGAGAAGTATTTGAAAAAGCGTTATGGGATTGCTCCTTCAAAAATTAAACTTTTTAATCTAGGAGTTTCAAATGATTTTGTGGTTAAAAAAATATTTCACCCAAATAAATTTAGGCTTCTAAGTGTAGCCTTTATTTCAGAAAGAAAAAGGGTTGATTTAATTGCAGAGGCAGTT
Organism: uncultured Saprospiraceae bacterium; assembly: GCA_937924495.1. Taxonomy (GTDB): domain Bacteria; phylum Bacteroidota; class Bacteroidia; order Chitinophagales; family Saprospiraceae; genus JAGQWW01. The sequence continues at coordinate 14,083 of CALDSS010000080.1, read as the reverse complement.
TCGAATTTAGCTAAACAAGAGAACGAAATTGAGTTTGAGTGGATTCATATTGGTGATGGAGATGAGAACATAAAAGGACGAATCAACAATTTAATAAATGATTTGCCATCTAATTATAAATGCACCTTTACTGGAAGTCTTCCTAATAAAGAGGTCTTAAAGTTCTATAAAGAGAATGAAGACATTGATGCTTTTATCAATGTTAGTTCCTCAGAGGGAAAACCGGTGTCGATCATGGAAGCACAGAGTTATGGTATTCCTGTGATAGCTACCAATGTTGGAGGAGTATCCGAAATCGTCAACAATGAAAATGGAGTGCTTTTAAGAGCAAACCCATCTGCTATAGATGTGGCAAATGCCATCCAATCTATGAAAGAAGCTGAGGTCAGAAAATCAAAATCTAGTCTATCGTATGAAACATGGAACAACCATTACAATGCGGAAAAGAACTATTCTAAATTTTCTTCTTTTTTAAAAAAATTATAAAGAAGTGTGTGGAATCGCTGGTATAATTTCTAAGGGAAGAAAAATCCAACTTCCTGAACTTAAACAAATGACGGATGCTATCCGACATCGTGGCCCAGATGGTGAAGGACACTGGATTGATAAGGAAGACAACATAGGTTTTGGTCATAGAAGGTTGTCTATTCTTGATCTCTCTGAGAATGGGAAGCAGCCCATGCATTATGATGAGGGTAATTTGACGATCACCTTTAACGGTGAAATTTATAATTACATAGAACTGAAAAATGAATTGGAGCAAAAAGGCTATCAATTCATTTCAGAATCAGATACAGAAGTAGTGTTAGCTGCTTATAAGGAGTATGGCCCAAAGATGCTTGGCAAAATGGATGGGATGTTTGCAATGGCAATTTGGGATAAAAGAAGTAAGCAACTTTTTTGTGCAAGAGATAGGTTTGGAGAAAAACCATTTTTTTATTCTTTTGAAGATGGAAACTTTGTTTTTGCTTCGGAATTAAAGGCGATATTCAATACAAGAGGAATCCTAAAAACTCCAAGTAAATCCAAGATTTTCTACTATTTGACTTACAATGTGCTTGATACTCCTGAAAATTGCCAAGACACTTTTTTTGAAAAAATAAAAAAATTAGAACCTGGACATTTCCTTTTATTAAATAGTGACTGGTCTTTAAAAATAGAAAAATATTGGGATATTGATTTGAGTAAAAAAATTGATATTTCATTTGAAGAAGCTACTGAAAAATTTCAGTCACTTTTTATTAGTTCAATTGAGCGCAGATTGCGTTCAGATGTACCAGTAGGTTCAAGCCTTTCAGGTGGATTAGATTCTTCAAGTATCGTCAGAGTGATTGATAGTATTCGAGATGGGAATCATGTTCAAAATACATTTTCAGCTCGATTTAAGAATTATGATAAAGACGAAGGAGTTTATATAAAAAAGGTGGTAGATGGAACTCGAATTAAAGACCACCATATTTGGGTGGACTCTGAATATTTGCTCGAGAACTTCAAGAAAATCTATTATCACCAAGAAGAACCTTTTGGAACAACCAGCATTATTGCACAAAATGCTGTGATGCAATTAGCAAAAGAGAAGGATGTTACCGTTTTACTTGATGGGCAAGGAGCTGATGAATATTTGGCTGGCTATGTTAAGCGATACTACAAAACACACCTTTTGGAATTATCACAAAAAGGAAACGGGATTTTTGAAAGGGAAAGACAGGCGTTTTTGGAAATGCATGGTATTCCTATCAAAGGGAGTAGCGGAATGAGAATTGATAAACTCAAAAAGCAATTTTCAAATTTTATCAAATCCACCAGTTTCAAAAAAATTCCTAATCAAACCATTATAAACAAATCACTTGCTCAAGAGAAAAACGCTGTGAAGGATCCTTTTCAATATTTTATGAAATTGGATGATCAACTCAAGTTCTCAATCAAATATCAACTCATAGATTTATTGAGGTATGCCGATAGAAATTCAATGGCCTTTTCAAGAGAAATACGCCTACCTTTTTTAAATCATGACTTGGTCGAATTTGTGTTTTCACTGCCCAATCATTACAAATTGCATGAAGGGTGGTCAAAATACATTTTAAGAAAAAGTATGTCTGATTATTTGCCTGAGGATATTGGTTGGAGAAAAGAAAAGGCGGTATTCAATACACCACAAAAGAAATGGTCGGGACATCCGAAGTTCAAGGCATTAATGGATGAGTCAAAGGTGATCCTGAAAGATCATAAAATAATTAATGAAAAAACCGACCCACGGTTCGACTGGCAATATTTAATGACAGGCCTACTATTTGAATGAAATTGAATCTTATCTTTAAGCTTGGTACGTTGTTTATTTTTCTAAGTATGTTCACTTCATTTGGTTGTGGAAGAAAAGCGGTACCCGTTTCAAATGGACTATCGGTTTATATTCCAGAGCTTACCAATGTTGCCGAGAAAACAGCAATTGAGGATGCATTATCAAATTTAGAGAAAGTGAATGGAGCACCATTAGTAAGAATGTTGGACTCCAAAAAAGCATCTTTAATTTTAAGCAAAATCAAACCCTTATCTATTACTAAAACTCAAGAGAGGCAATTAGAAAAAGATAGAGCTGAAGGTTTTTTCATAAAAAGTGATTCTGGAAAAACCGTCATTTTTGGTTACTCTGAAAAAGCATTGACAAATGGTCTGTTTTACTATTTAGATAAACTTGGGTTTAAGTGGTACTTGCCTGGTGAAATATGGACAATTAGACCTAATAGTATTGATCAAAACTTACAGATCAATGAGGTAATTACACCTGATTTTAAGTTGCGAGACTTTTTTGGTTCTGGTGGATTTCAAGTTAATCATGTAATCGATCCACAAAACCAAAGGAAAAAGGTTTGGAACCAATGGAAAGCAAGAAATCGTTTTGGCGGAAGCCAAAAAACATGGGGACATCAGTGGCAAGCTTTCATTCAAAGAAATAAAAAAACTATCCTTGCGCATCCTGAATATTTAGCAGAGGTAAAAGGGAAACGTGTGAAAATTAAGAATAGCGCTAAGCTTTGTGTAAGCAATAAGGCATTGCAAAAGCTTTTTGTGGAAGATAGAATTAAACAATACGAGGCCAATCGGAAAAAATTTGGTGATGAGGATCCCAAAGGACAAGGAGTAGGAGTTGAGCCTTCCGATGGCTATGGTCATTGTACTTGTGGCCCCTGTATTGCGATGGGCTCGATAAGTGACAGAGTTTATTATTTGGCAAATGAAACCGCAAGGGAAATTTCAAAAAAATATCCAAAAGCAAAAGTAGGTTTGTTAGCGTATGCATCTCATGCAGATACTCCGACTTTTGATTTGCATCCAAATGTGGACGTAACTATTATTCCCGCTGGTTTTCATGATGTTGCACCAGGTCCAATTTTCATAAAGAAATGGAAAGATAAACTTAAGAAACCAATGAATCTATATGATTATTGGTCTATTCCTATTTGGAAATTAGACTTGCCTGGCTTCGATCTTTATGGAGTTGATAATAGAATGAGATTTTGGTTTGAAAGTGGGGTGAATGGTGCTTCAATAGAATCTTCGTACAGCAAAGGATCAATAGGTCTTGCCTTATACCAATTGTCTAAAATTGGTTGGGATGTCAACAAAACCAGTGAGTCCATAATGAGCGAGTTTTTAAAAGATTGTTTCCCAAATAGCGCTGCTCCCATGGAAAGCATTTTTAGGAGATGGAGTGATGGTTTTGATTTTGAAATAGATCAACCTTATTGCCTAAAAGATATTGAAGAAGCTTCTGCCTTAGCCAAAGGAGAATTGGAAATTGAAAGAGTAGAAGAATGGAAAAAGTATATTCATTTTGTTGGTTTAATGGCTGAATTTAAAGCCTTGAAAAAGAAATCACCAGAACGAATTAAAAAAGCAAACGAAGTATTTGAGTTTATGTGGAGTATTTATGACACCTATATGGTCCATTCTACTTTTACTCAATTTTCTGTAACGCACCAGCATGAGAAGAATCAAGATCTTCAGGTTAACTGGACTTTGAACAAAAAAATGATGAATCCTCGTGTCTGGTCAAAAATCAAATCTCCTTCATCCAAGACTTTAGATAACTTGATAAAACAAGATATCAGCTCTCATCCTATCTTGTTTGCAGAAAAACAGTATGCTAAAAAGGAAACCATTCAACCGAGGACTTCAGGAAAATTGAAGAAAAGAGAAATTGGTGAGCCAGTAAAGGTTAATGTTCGATTATCTCATAATTATTCAATTTATCTTGATAAGAATGAATCATTTTCCTCATCGTTTAAATTAAAAAATTACAAACCAGGCAAATCCTACGTTCGCGCCATGATTGTAAAGGGAAATGATCCCACTCCTGTTTTGTATAAAGAGTTGACTCCTGAAAGTGAAAATTTCACGTTTTCTCCTTCGTCGGCAGGATACTATCAATTGACTTTGTTGGTGAAAAAATGTGTTGTGGAGTTTAATTTTCGGCCGAATGATCCAATTTGTTTTAATGCTTTTCCGAAAGGAGTAACTGATTATAGATTTCTTTATGTTCCTGTTCCGAACGGAGTTGAAAATGTAGTATTCACTTGCCCCAAAAAAGTCAACATGACAACATTGAGTGGTAAAGCATTGAAAACTTCTGAATTAGGAGAGAATAAATTTGAGGTATCTTTAAAAGGGCTAGGCAATGTGGAAGGGTTGAAATTTCAAGAACCAGGTCAGGTGATTCGTTTTCTGAATATTCCAGATATGTTTTTCATGCATCCGAATAATCTATTTACACAAGAAATCAATTTTGCAAACTAGGGATGTTATTTAACTCAGCGACATTCGTTATATTTTTCGCAATTGTTTTTTTTGTCTATTGGTTTTTGCTTAAGGATAGATTAAAACTACAAAATATATTTCTTCTTATAGGAAGTTATGTATTTTATGGATGGTGGGATTGGCGATTTTTAACATTAATTTTCCTTAGCTCCTTCGCAGATTTTACGATTGGAAAGCATCTTCACAATGCTTCTGAGCAAACAACAAGAAAACGACTCTTGTGGGTTAGTTTACTCCTCAATTTAGGCTTACTTTGCGTTTTTAAATATTTCAACTTCTTTTCAGAGAGCTTTGCAGTTTTAATATCCAACTTTGGATTTAATGCAGACCCATTCACTTTAAATGTCATCTTGCCAGTAGGGATAAGTTTCTATACCTTCCAGACGCTTAGCTATACTTTAGATATTTATCGAAAACGACTCCAACCTACTGAAGACATAATCCAATTTTTTGCCTTCGTCAGTTTCTTTCCTCAACTAGTTGCAGGCCCTATTGAAAAAGCTCGAGATTTATTACCTCAATTTTCCAAACCAAGAGTTTTTAACAATTTAGAAGCGAAGGACGGATTGAGGCAAATACTATGGGGATTTTTCAAGAAAATTATTATAGCTGACAATGCCGCTCCGTTGGTTAACACCATTTTTGAGAATTATGAAAGTCAGCCATCAAGTATGCTTCTTTTAGGGGTGGTACTGTTTTCCTTTCAAATTTATGGTGATTTTTCTGGATATTCAGATATAGCTATTGGAACGGCTAAACTGCTTGGATTTAGGTTGTCAAAAAACTTTGATTATCCTTTTTTCTCAACCTCAATGGCAGAACTATGGAGACGATGGCATATTACCTTATCTACATGGACAGGCGAATATATCTTCATGCCTTTATCTCAAAATAAAAAATCTTGGGGAAGAAAAGGAGTGGTGTTTGCTTTAATGTGTACGTTTTTGATTCTTGGATTTTGGCATGGTGCCAACTGGACATTTGTAGCGTTCGGATTACTCCATGGAATTGTGGTGAGTTCAGAATATTTTTTCAAAAAGCAATTGAGACAAAGAGATAAATTGATAAAAAATTCAACATTAATTTCGCTAAATGGTTGGGCGATTACAATGTTTTTTTGGTTGGTAGGGATGTTGTTCTTTAGATCAGAGAGTATATCAGACGCGATTTCATATATTCAAAATATATGCTCCAACCCATTTTTGCCAGACTCACTAAAAACAATTTTAAATTATAAATTCCTCTTCTTTTTCATTGGGGTTCTAATGACGCTTGAATGGTTTAATCGTAAAAGAGCATTTGGCTTAGATATAAGTAATTGGAATTTCAAGCCAGCTAGATGGTCGGTATATTATTCCTTAATCTTCGTGATGTTGAAATATGCTGGAACACAACAAGATTTTGTATATTTTCAATTTTAAAAAATGGATTCAAAATTAGTAGAAATATTAAACACAGTTAGAGTTAATTCTGGGCTATCACCGCTTGCGTCCTATTCAAAAGATTTGGATTTAAGAGACGATTTGGAATTTGACTCCATAAGTATTGCTGAATTGGTTGCAAGTGTTGACATCACATTTAATTCTAACGTAAATGAAGATGGAATGGTACAAACTGTTGGCGATATCCAAGATAAGTTAAAAGAAAACTAATGAGTATTTCTAAAAATATAACATTTAATATGCCACAGATGGCTCTGGAAGCCATTTCTGAAAATTGGTTGTTTAAAGAGATTGGAGATGCCCATTGGGATCTTATTTGTGACGGTCTAAATACTCGTTCTTTTGACTTAAAGAATGATACTGGCGATAGACTTTACGCCACCTTTGTTAGAATAAAAATTGAATGTAATGCTACGTTGAAATCTTTCAAAGAAAATGAGCAGGCAGTATTGATGGGTGATATAAATAGGTTTGGCAATAGTATGTATTTCAGTAATGTTCATTTGGATGCAGGAAAAAAATCCATTCGTGCAAACCTGATGACTACCTTTTCAATTCGAAATAAAACAGACAATACAAAGTTGGCAAAAAGCGAGCCTGCTGATGTTGTTAATCAAGTTGCGACACTCACTGGCCTGCCTCAAATTGGTAGCGAATATCGTCTTCTAAAAAAAGGAATTTTAAAAGAAATCATTCATGGTGATTATCATTTCAAGGTAAAAGAAGACCAAATTTTTGAAACCGTTTATGAATTAAATCCCTATTACGATTTGAACGGAGTAAATCTCCTGTATTTTGCTGCGTACCCGATTATTAATGATGTTTGTGAGGCAAAATATTTTAACCAGAAATTTAAGGATCAGCGTTGGGAGCAAACTTACTATACGGCCTATAAGGATATCTTTTATTATGCGAATTGCAACATAGAGGAGAATATTATTTACAGGATGCATGATTGTGAAAAAATTAGTGATGATGCTTATAAAATTAGCAGTTCATTGATTAGAGAAAGTGACAATGTCACCATTGCCAAGCTTTTCACAGTTAAATCCAAAAAACACGCTTGAGAAAATTTTTATTGAACTTTGGGGTTTTCCTTTTTCCATTTTTTTTGGTGGCTATTAGTTTTTGGGTTTTAGATCCTTTTAAAATCATATACGACCACGGAGAAAAATTATTTCAAGAAACTGGAACACTAAACGGATTCACACTCAATCGAGATTTTGTAGGAACGGAGCTTTTCTTGAAAAGAAGAGATAGCTTAAAATATGATTCTTTTGTTTTTGGGAGCTCACGATCTACCGTTTACTTAAGTCATGATTGGGCTCAATACATTGACCATGAAGTCGTTCCTTTTCATTTTATTGGATCGGGAGAATCGTTGTTTGGTATATGGAAGAAGTTTTTGCTCTTAAACAAGTTAGACCACAAAATCGACAATGCACTTCTGATAATTGATTATGAATTATTATCGAAAACTAAAAATGGTTCGGGTGTAATTGGAATTCGCCATCCTGCCACTGCTGGGCAGAAATTTTACTTTTATCTGACTCATTTTGTCGAGTACATTACCACCGATTTCTTTATCCAATTTTTGGACTATAATTTCTTTGGGAAAAAGAAACCCTATATGGACAAACTCTTCGATAATGATAGTAGAGGGCTTGTTTTTGATAATTATAAAAACGACTGGATTCATCAAGGAAAAGAAAATGCCTTAAAACAAGATTCAATCGGGTATTATAAAAAAAGAAATTTTGGAGAACAACCAGCTAATCTAACCACAGCTCCAAAATCTATTCACTCTGTTCAAAAAAAGATGTTGGGTGAAATCTCCACAATTCTAAAGAAAAATGATACAAATTTTAGAATAGTAATTAATCCTTTATATGACCAAAAGGCAATTCATCCTTCTGATTTGTCTTATCTAAGGACTACCTTTGGCGAGGACAATGTTTTCAATTTTTCAGGTAAAAATGAATACACTGAATCAACAGGAAATTATTATGATAGGTCGCACTATAAGCCATTTATTGCGCGATCAATTTTAAAAAGAATTTATAAAAATTAAATAATACAGAATATGAAATTTTACTATTCAGTACTATTCATTCAAATATTTACGCTCCCTTTTTTGATGGCTCAAAGTATTTCACCTGATGTCATATCATCAAGTGGAGCTCATCATGAACAAGCAAATGTTGGGAGTATCTCATGGACTTTGGGTGAGCTAGTAACGGAGACTATAGGTTCTTCTTCACTTTCTATTTCTCAAGGTTTTCATCAATCTTATAAAACGACTTCTTCCACAAAGGAAAAAGCATTTTTTGAGGTAAATATTTACCCAAATCCAACAACGGATCAAGTCATTATTGAGTCAAATAGTGGAAGTAATTATACTATTAAAATTATGGATTTGAATGGAAAGATTATAAAAGAACCTATCCAATCAAACCAAATACAGAATTCAATAAGTTTTGCAGGATTCCCTTCCGGAACTTATCTACTATTGTTAGAAAATAAAATAGCTTATTCACAATTTAAGATCATAAAGCAATAATAATTTTGCACGTGTATTGTTATTTTATACAATAATCAAATACTTTTTTGACAAAAACAACAAATATCGTTTTTATGAAATTTTCCACCCTACTCACAATTTTTTGTGTTTTTTTTATAACAACTCTATCCGCCCAAGCTCCTTTCCAATTTAAATATCAAGGTGTGGCAAGAGACGCTGATAATCTTCCGATCTCGGCATCAGACGTCGGGTTACGTTTTAATATTATTGAAGGAAGCATAAATGGAACAAGTGTTTATGAAGAAACGCAAACTGCGACAACAAACGATTTGGGACTATTCTCAATAAATTTAGGTTCCTCTGATCTTTTGAGTATTGATTGGGGGTCAGATTCCTATTTTTTGCAAGTAGAAATGGATGCATCAGGAGGTACGGATTACCAACTTATGGGGACCTCTCAATTGTTATCCGTTCCTTTTTCGATGTATGCAGAAAAAGCTGGAAACATTGGTGAGGCAATCCAAACTATATCGATTGATTCAACAAATCAAGCATTAGTACTTTCTCAAGGAGGTAGCATTCCTCTTAGTGAATTAAGTGCTGGAGGTGCAGACGCCGATGCAGACCCTGAAAATGAACTTCAAACTCTATCTTGGAATGGAAATACGCAAGAAATTAGTATTTCAAATGGAAATGCAGTAACCATACCTTTGCAAGGAGGGAGTTCTTCTACTTTTATACAAGATGGGGATGCAGACACCAAAATTGCTTTGGATAACGGTAATGATAGTGATGTTGTGAATATAACTGTTGAAGGCGAAAATATATTGAATATTGGTCTCAACAATTGGAACTTACCAATCATAAGCATACCTGGAGATCATAAGAATACATTTCTTGGATTTAGTGCTGGCGAGAATACTCAATTTGACCCTGACGTAACACCTGACGGTAAGTTTAATACTTTTATTGGGCATAACGCTGGACTGTTTAATCGTAGCGGACATTCAAATACAGGGGTTGGATTTAGAGCTGGAGGAAACCTGCAGAACACAAGGTTTAATTCGTGTTTTGGCACAAATGCAGGTGCTAAACTTAATGAAGGCCAGTTAAATGTATTTATTGGAAGTGGAGCTGGGGCTGAATTAGGAACTGGTAGTAGAAATACTTTTGTTGGTCATGGTTCTGGGACAGGTCTTGGTGCAGTTAGTGATAACGTTCTAATAGGATTTAATGCAGGACATAATGGTGGAGAAGCAGGTTTTAATATCCTTATTGGAACAAATGCTGGGTTAGCTAATAGAGATGGAAAGGATAATATTTTCATAGGACACAACTCAGGGCACTCAAATAAAAATGGAGAAAATAATATTTTTATTGGCCATAATTCAGGAAGTTCTCAACTTATAAGCAACACCCTCATAATAGACAACTCATCTAGTCGTTCGCCATTAATTTTCGGAAAATTTGACGAACGGTACGTTAGAATAAATAGTGAAATTGGTTTTCAGGTAAAGCATGGGAATGAATTAAGTTCAGACGGATTTACGATTGAAAGTATTGAAAATGATACTTCTTCCTGGAGAATGCATGTTGAAAACTCAACTGGTGAGTTAAAGCTATTCTCTACTGCTTTTAGTGCTGCAAATGGTGCTGATAAAAACGTTGCAAGCATAAACCCAATAACAGGTGAATTTAGCAGTATCTCGGATCAGCGTTACAAAACCAACTTTGAGCCGCTTGCTAATTCTTTAAAGAAGATCATGAGCCTTGAACCACTAAAATATAATTTCGAAGGTCAAAATATTGGAGACCAAAAATCAATTGGGTTCCTTGCTCAGAGTTTAGGAAAAGTATTCCCTGAAGTTGTTAAGTACTCTACAGACAATGATGTTTTTCATGTCAATTACAATGGATTGTCTGTAGTTGCAATACATGCTATTCAGGAGCAGAACAAAATAATGGAAGAACAAAGTTCGAAAATTGAAGAACTCGAAAACAGAGTAGAAAAATTAGAAAAATTGATGCAAAAATTAGTTCAGACGAAAGAATAATTTTTACATCGGAAAATTCAATTTAATGAAGTCATTTCTAAAAAAAGCCTATCAAAGTTTGCCTCTAAAAAGGCAATTCTTTAACGGTATCAAGAGTATTGGAACGCCTCCTGAAAGTGTATATAGACATCTTCACTTTAACGACAAGTTTAAAGTGAAAGTAGAAAACGGAAAAAAGTTTGAGATATATTCTGATGGTGCTCAAATTGCCAATGAAGTTTTTTGGGAGGGGCTTTATAATAGCTGGGAAGGAAAATCAATCGAGATTTGGAGGGAGGCAAGCAAACATTCTGATGTTATGTTTGACATCGGTGCCAATGCAGGCTTTTATACACTCGTTGCAAAAACAGTTAACCCTGCTATTCAAATACATGCCTTTGAACCTTCAAACGATTGGTATGATCGATTTAATAGGAATTGCAAATTGAATGGAATTGATGATATTCACTCTCATAAATTGGCGCTTTCAAATATTGACGGAGAAACCTATATAAAAAGTGTTTGGAGAAATAAGGATAAAAATTTTCATGCTGTGCGGTTAGATACTTTCCTAAAGGATCATGATGTACCTAAAATTGATTTAGTAAAAATTGATGTTGAACATTATGTCGTGGAAATGATTGAAGGTTTCGCTGAAAAGTTTGGAAAATATCAGCCGAATTTGATGATTGAAATACTTAGAGATCATCAAGCGGTGGCAGTTGAAGAAATTCTTCAAACTAAAAAATATGGATACCTCTATTTTAATATTAATGATAAAACCAAAGAAGTGAGAAGAATGGATAAACTTTCAGTTCGTGCTGATGATATGAACTATTTCATTTGCCATGAAGATATGGCAAAAAAAGTAGGATTGATCTAGATTAGATACAAATTCAGTCAATCAATATTTAGCATTACTTGAAAATTTTAATCCTCACTTTTTATTTCCCGCCTTGTATGGGTACTGGATCTCCCAGACCCTACACATGGGCAAAAACTTGGGCTCGTTTAGGACATGATGTTACTGTAGTTTCTAGACACTGGAGTGGCAATGAAAAAAACTGGGATGATTATATCCAAGATACTTCAATTCAAACTCCACTAGAGATCGAAAAGGAAGGATTTAGACTTATCTCTTTACCATTTAAGAAGTATGCTTATCCTAAAAATGGTTTTGTTCGGAAGGCGGATGCATTGATTAGCTTATCTAAAGGTACCCTCGAAAGAGAGGTAGATACTATGCAATATATGCCTTTTTTAGAAACACTATTTAAAAAGGAAAAATTTGATTTCTTTATTGCAACCAATCCTCCGTGGAATATTACTAGACTTGCTTATGAAATTCACAAAAAGTTTGAGACACCATTTGCATTAGATTATCGTGATTATGAAAATGATGTAATACTTCCTTTGAAGCCGAAACTGTCAAATTTTCGAAAAATTGAATTTCAAATAAACAAGACTTACATGAAGTCGTGGGGGAGCTACGCTAGCTTAATTGTTGGTGCTTCAGAACCCATCAATAACTATGTTTCCAACATGACCAACGTATCTGGTATAGAGATTACAAATGGTTATGACGAAGATATTTTTAGCAATCTTAAAGATCATCCTCCTTTTGAGAAATTTACTATTTCTGTATTGGGATACCTATATCCTCCACAAGATTTGACGATTTTATTTAATGGCGTGAACCAATTTATAGAAGAAATTGGTAACCCAAATTTTCATTTTTATTTTGTTGGAGTAAACGCAATCAAAGAAGTAGCAGATAAAATACGGAATAATATTCCTTCCAAATACATTACTATTACTGATCGAATGCCTCAAGTAGAAGCACTTGAAATTGGGCAAAGAAGTCATGCATTATTTTATGCTGGATGGACAAATTGGCGTGGAGTTTACTCTGCAAAAATATTTGAATATCTAGCAATGAAAAAAAATATTCTTATTGCTCCTGGGGATAACTATTCTATTGATGACTTGATGAAAAAATCAAATGCTGGAATAATTGCTAACACAAGTGAAGAATTTTCAAAAGCATTAAAAAGCTGGTATAGACAATGGGAGCAAAATGGAACCATAAACTATGAAGGGAATTTTAAAATAGCTGAAAAATATTCTCGCCAAAATCAGGCGAAGATTTTAATAAATAGAATAGAAAAAATTGTTCAACTCGAGTCAGTATGAGTCTTAAAACAAGTATATTTAATTTCTTCAGACAAATATTCTTTTTTGCACCATTTGAAAAATTACTCGTCGGTTTAACTAAAAATGGTCAACCTGACTCTTTTTTTGCTAAGTTTGTTCCAAACCATTATCAATACAGGTCTCGGACAATGCGCAAGGCAACTAGAAGAGGTATTGACTATGCTCTTGATCTTGGAGATATCGTCGATTGGCATATTTACTATGGGTTTAGTGATGAGGTAAAAGACAAATTATTCTCTTTTATCAAGCCAGGAGATACGGTTCTTGATATTGGAGCAAATATGGGAGAAACGGGACTAAATTTTGCCAAAAGAGTAGGTGCTGAGGGGAGAGTAATCGGATTTGAGCCAGACAAAGACAACTTTAGGAGATTGACTGAAAACGTTCATTTAAACCAATTTGAAAACTTTCATTTAGTCAATAAAGGTTTAGGTGATGTCCCAGGTGGATTTTTGATAAAGATGAATGAAACAGAACCTGGTAATGCTGGAAGTAAGCGGATAATTGGAACTTCAAAATCAGATAGCGCAGAAGATATGAAAGTCGAAATCATCCGACTTGATGATTTTATTGGTGAAGCACAAATAGACAAAATTGATTTTATAAAAATGGATGTTGAAGGTTATGAAATGAATGTCCTTTTAGGTGGGAAAAAAGTTATATCGAAGTTTAAACCAAAAATGTTTTTGGAACTTCATGATCATAAACTGATTGAACAAGGATATTCTGGCAATCAACTTCTTGAGCTGCTAAATGATATGGGCTACAAAGACATCACTAATGCCGAAACTGGGGCAAAAGTCTCGTTGGGAAGTGTAAGTAATGGTGAGCATTTTGATATATATTGTCAATAAAACTTTACATGCGCACTTCTTTCAATACACTTAAAAAAAATCTTAAAAAGCCAAAGGATGGCTTTGTTTCTGTCAAAATTGCTATCGTTGGTGACACCTCAACTCAACTTTTAAATACAGCAATTAAAGGTTTTGGAATAACAGAAAATGTAGATTTTCAAATCTATGAAGCTGATTATGATATGATGGAGCAAGAAGTGTTCA
>CALDSS010000079.1 GCA_937924495.1 uncultured Saprospiraceae bacterium | reverse complement strand
ATGATTTCGCGAAAGTGAGAAAATTTTATTCTGAATAAGGCAAAAACCACAGTTGATGCCTTAGCATCAACGAGGATTTTTAACGTAATTCAGGATTAAATTTGCCGCTTGTAGCCAATCAATGAGTTTTTAAACAACTTCTTTATTAATTCCATTTCACTTATTGAAAACTAAAGGGAATGATTAACGAGAATTTTTGATTTCATCAATTGAAAACTGGTTGTTTTTCACAGAACGAAGATAGCTGATATATTTTTTGATGGCTAATTGAGCTTCTTCTGCCTCTTTTGGATAGTTTTTAGAAATGCTTTTTATGAAGAAATAAGATTGACTTTGCTGGTCAATATGTTTTTCAATAATCGAAATGTTCTCAGGACGAAGTGTTTGTTGCCCGCTATTCAAAAACGGAGGAATGATTTTTAATTTTTCTAAAAACTGAGAGGAATCTGTTTTCTCATTAATGAAATTATCTACTCGATATTTTTCTAAATCGAAATACCAACGGCCACAAAGTTGGGAGGCTTCAATGACTTTCATTTCTAATGAATCAAGTCGAGCATCATAACCTTTTCGTTTTTTTTCGGATTGGATTTTAGTTAGAAAATTTTCTAAAAATGAAATTTCTCGTTGGATATTGTTGGGGTCAGGTAGAAAGAGGACAGCGCCGAGCGAATCAGTGTGTGCATTCCAATCTGTTTCAAAAACGGAATAAGAAGCAACGGGATCTTTGCAGCCCAACAAAAGTGCTGCTCCAAAAAGAAGACTTAGAAAGTAGTTTTGCATCTGTGCTCAAAGAAATGAAATATCAGGGTTAGTCCATAACTCCAGATCGCTTTTTCTTGTAATAATGAACGCCCGCACCATACACCCAGCCATCTTTGCCTTTTTTGGTTTGGACTTTTACCCAAGGCTCGTTAGCAATTTCGTAGCCGAGACTAATCTCTTGTTTAAATTCAGTCACTTCATTCATAAAATAGACTTCATCAAAAAGAGAGAGGGTAGCGAGTACATCTGCTTCCAATTTGGGTTCTGTTCGCAGTTTTAAGTTGTCGATCGTAATGTAGAGAATGCTGCGACTGGGGGCAACAATAGTAGGTGCCTGTTTTAATTTGTCTTTTATGATTTGCTTTGCAGAATCAATTTTTTCACCAATAGAGCCTGGAGCAGCGATAAGGTTGGCCGCAATAGAGTCGATGGTTTTGTCTGTGGGTGTCTCTTCAGGTTTTTCTTTCTCTTTTGCTTTTTTCTCGTATTCCGTTTGCGTAGCAGCACATTTGGGGACGGCCCAAATCAAGAAGCTTGCAAAAAATACAATGATAATCAGTACTTCAAAACCCGGAATGATTGATTTTTTTTCTGCCATGTTCAATATATCTTAGAGTGCAAATTTCTAATTTTTTTTCAATCCATACCTGTTTTAGAAAAGCACTTGTTATAATTGCAACATGGGAAGACAGGACATCCTATATAAAATTGCCTTAAAGCAGACGCCGCAGATAGGACCAATCACTGCCAGAAATCTGGTGAGTTATTGCGGAGGCGTGCAGCAAATTTTCAAAGCTTCGAAAAAGGAATTACTTAAAGTTCCGGGAATTGGAGGAAAAACGGTCAACTTTTTAAAGTCAGAAGAAGGGTTTCAAAAAGGATTGGACGCCGCAGAAAAAGAGTTGAGTTTTATTGAAAAAAACGACATTCAAACACTTTTTTATACAGATGCAGATTACCCTCAACGACTCAAACATTTTACGGATAGTCCAATTTTGATTTATTATAGAGGTAGTGCAGATTTGAACCATCCTCGAATTGTAGGTATTGTGGGAACGCGTAAGCCAACGCCACATGGCATAAGTATTTGCGAAGAATTAGTGGAAGATTTGATGTCTTACAATGTACTGATAATCAGTGGCTTGGCTTATGGTATAGACATCACGGCACATCGTAAATCTGTTGAAGTAAATATTCCAACCATTGGTGTGATGGGGCATGGTTTTCAAACTATTTATCCACAAGCACATAAAAAGACAGCTACTAAAATGCTTGAGAACGGCGGTTTAATTTCTGAATTTACTTTTGAAACACCGATTGCTCGCGAGCATTTTCCGATGCGTAATCGAATTATTGCAGGCATGGCAGACGCCTTGATTGTTGTTGAAACAGAAAAGAAAGGAGGTTCAATAATCACTGCTCAAATTGCCAACGAATACAATAAAGATGTATTTGCGGTGCCAGGACGATTGAAAGATAAATACTCAAAAGGGTGCAATCATTTGATAAAAACGCATAAAGCCGCATTGCTTGAATCGGCAGAAGATATTGCTTATGTGATGCGTTGGTCTGTTGAAAATGAAGGAAGACAAACCAATCTTTTTGTAGAGTTGAACGAAGTGGAAAAACAGATCATTGAAATCATAGCGACAAAAGAGGAAGCTGCTATTGATTTACTTTCCTATGAGGCAAAATTGCCGCCGAGTAAGATGGCAGCCCTACTTTTAGAGTTAGAATTCAAAGGGGTAGTAAAATCCCTTCCTGGCAAAAAATATATTGTGATTTAGAGCGGCCAAAAGTTCTCATAAAGAATAAATGACTACTCTAAATCACGTTTTAATTCCTCCGCATCTTCTGTGTAAAATCCAGTTGGATTTTTGATAGTGTATTGCTTCAACAAGCTGATGGCTTTTGTTTTTTCTCCATTTTCAATGTGAGCTAAAATCAAATACCAACAAGCATCGTCATAGTATGAGGAGTTTTTGTCTATCGTGTTAAAATTAAGAATTGCGTTCTCAAAATTCTTTTTACCGAATTCTGCCAATCCTAAATAGAATTTTAATCCAGTATTGCCAGGTGTTTCTTCTAAACAACTATTTAGATAGTTGATGCAAGAATTGTAATCTTCATTCTCACAAAGTTTCAAGGCTTTCTGGAATTGGGATTCATTGCGCCCCATTCTATCTCCATAAGCAAACTCTTCTTGTAAGTTTGCGGCATATTTTTGAGTTACACTTTCAGGTCTTGAAGTGTAAAAAATAGCCAGAAGAAGCATTAATGATGCAGCAACTTTTAGGGGCCAGATGCTAATGCTTTCTTTCTGTGTTGTCAATGTGATTTCTTTCGTAAGCTTTTTAAGTGCCTGAGTATCCTCTCCTGTGTTTTTGGAGTTTGCGAAGCCCTCTACTGCTCCGCTGCAAAGAGGACAATCCAACAAGTGATTCTCCACTCCAAATCTTTGCTTAGTGTTCAATTTATCAGATAAGTACATCTGAATTTCCTTATAAGTCAAATGTCCTCTTTCTCTAAGAAATGTTTTCATTTATCAATTTTTTTAGCGCTTCATTAGAAACTCCAGTAGTTTTATGTAGTTGTTTTAAAATTGATTGTGCATTTAATTTTAAGTTCCTTTTTCCGTTTTGCAAATGAGATTTGACTTCTTTATCCGTCATGTATAGTTGCTCAGAAATTTCCTTGTAACTCTTTCTTTCAAGAAAAAACAGAACGACACATTGCTTTTGCTCATTTTTCAATTGTTGAATTGAAGCGTCTAAAACCATCTGTCGTTGCTCTTCCGTCAATTCGGATGTAAGACGAATCATTCCTTCATTCTGCACAAAACTTTTTTCATCATTTTGAATATGACCATAATGATCAATGTGTTTTTGATAGCTTTTTCGCTTTCGAAGCTCAGAAATACATTCGTTGTTGGAAATGGAATAAATGAGAGAGGAGAAGTTTTTTACTTCGGTAGGTTTTATTCTTCTAAAGGATACTTCAAAAATATGCATCACCATATCGCTGCAGTCGGCAGGATCGGTAAAGTAGCGCCTACATTGGCCATAGACCAAATGCTGGTAACGTTCAAAAAGGATATAATAAATACCCAATTCTCCTGTCTCGGCAACTTTTGCTAAAAGCTCGTTGTCGGAAAGTTCCTTCAAATTAATAAGCCTATTAAGTATTTTGATTGCTTCTCAGTACCTAAAATTCTACGGTTTTGAGGATAGTGTCGAGATATTGCATGTGATTGCGCTTTTTCTCGCCTGGGGCAAAGATAAAACCATCTGCCATAAAAAGCTCACCTTTTGTCTCATTAACTACAGCGAGGTTTACAAAAGGGCCACCCATAAAGTCATTTTCCATTTCCCAGATGCCGTGCGTTTCTACTGCGTAGCGCTCATTTATGGTCGTTTTTTTAGAAAACATGGGTAGATCAATATCATTGGTTTTCATGTAGGAATTTGCCGCATTAGAAGAAACATATTTGTAGCCAAGTGTATCTCTGGCGCTTCGTATTCCTTTGTCAGAAAGTTGAGCTTCATTTTTATATGGGATTGTAGTTAATAAAAGACTACTACTAACTCCCTTGGTTTCTCTTCTCAACCATAAGAAATTGTCCTCTTCAACAGCTACGACATACCCTTTCGGAATGTCCATTTTAGCACCAAATTTTTCAAAAATCTTATTTTCTAATCCGTCTAATTCACCTCCTTGATAAGCCGTCGCTTTGATGCGCGGCGCTTCTATTTCATAAAGTTTATTTCTTACGGCTGGAAATCCTTTTTTTATAGTTTCTGAAAGTCCAGTTTGGGAGTTAGAGTAGAGGTAAAAAATGCGCTGACCAATAGCCCATCTGTCCTTGCCGACTGAGGTGTTTATTTTTGAATCGCCCATTGCTTCTACATATTTGTCATGGCCGATATCAGCCTTGACCATTTTTGAAGCAAGCGATGAAGTATCACTCAAATCTGCGAGAATAACGTAATTTCGGAGCGATCTAAAAATGCGTTCTTCCTGTATTTTTCTAGGAGAAAAATACCTTAGATCAAAGATTGATTCAGGTGAGGGTAAAATTAGATAAGGCGCTGAAAAATAGTGGCGAAAAGTATCTCCCACCATGCCTTTCCATAGTTCTTCATCAGCTACTACTGTTAGTTCATTGATTTTGCTAAACGCAGTGGGTTTGCGCTCATATTGCTTGGAGTCGTTCATTGCACAACTGGCCAAAAATAGAACGATGAAAATAACCAAAAAGAAAAATGATGAAGTCAATCTACCCATAGTAAAGTGAATTTTCTTGTATAGATGCAGTTTTGAAGTAAATGGTAGGGGTACCTTTGTTGGAGTAGTAGGGGTAATTCATCAATTACCCCTACTACTCCAACAATTGCCAAAGGTAGGTTTTCGAAATTTTAAAAGTAAATTTCTCCTAAAACTGCTTAACAAAGAAGTAGATACAGCGTCATTAGAATTACTACCCAATGGAAGTTGTTTAAAAATAGATTTTACAGCTTAAACTCCATTTTTAAACAACTTCAATAAATAAAATTTATTTCCGTTTTTGAGGGCGTAATCGTTTAAACACAATTTTTATGAAAAATATACTATCAATTCTTTTCGCTTCATTCCTTTTGATTGGAAATGTATCGGCACAAACTGATGCAGAAAAATACGTTGATGAGAATGACCCTGAGGCTACTGCTATCTTCCAAAAGGTAAGAGCGAAATATGAAGGATATGAATCCTTTAAGGTTGATATTACTACGATTATCGAGGTGCCTGAACATCCCAAATCAGAAGAGCAAGGAACCCTCGTCTTGAGTGGTGAAAAGTATAATTTAGACTTGCCCAGTCATACCTACCTAAGCAATGGCGAAAACCTTTGGGTACACTATAAAGACAAAAAAATGGTTCAAATCAATTCCATTGAGGAAGATGAAGCATCTTTGATGACCCCAAATGATTTATTTAAAATCTATGAGCGAGAGGATTTTGTTTATGTCTTGACTAATGAATATTTCGATAAGAAAACCACTGTGCAGCAAATTGAATTAAAACCAACAGATAGAGGTACGGAGTATTCTAAAATCAGAGTAAACATCAATAAAAAGACATCTGAAATAAAAAGTATTAAAGTTTTTTTCAAAGATGGAATTCGCTACCAAATCAAGGTGAGCAATTTGACACCTGACGTCGGGGCATCTACTGCTTTTTCTTTTGATAAAAAGGCGTTTCCTAATGTGAAGGTGGAGGATCTTCGGATTGATTAAGTTTTCTATTCTTCTAAAGGCGGGGAGCAATGTAAATTTTTAGACTGTCTTTACTAAAAGATTGCCAATTCAGTATTTGATTAACTGATAATTCTACTATTTCATTTTTACACTTGACTTTAACTCTTCCTTTGTAAGTGTCTCCATGTACTTCCTTGAATTTGTATCCTAAGAAATAGTTACTGCCACCATTTACTGCTTCTATTTTTAGTTTTAGATATTCTTCAGAGTATACCACACTGCCTACATTTATTTTGACATCATCTATTGTTAGATCTGGATTGTTTTGAGTAAAGTTGATAATTAAAGTGTGGTCTTTAGAATAATTTGAAGTGTTCACACATCCTACAAACGTCATCAAAAATAAAAGAAAGAGTAATTTGAAATTTTTCATTGATTTTTACTCGTTTTAAGTTTTCTATTTTTCAAATCCTGATTCACAATCAACGCGATGGCCATGAAGTAAAATGGACCTACTTTATCTGTTTCGAGCATATCGTTGATGAGTAGCAAGGCATCAATAACTATGATACATAAAATGGCCATCATCACAATGAGTTGGTCATTTTTGTCTTTGGTTTGGTGATAGATTTCTTCTCCTTTCATCAAAATAAAACCTACGAAAAGCAAGAAAATAACCAATCCTGGAATGCCTTGCTCCACCATAATCATCAAATAATAACTATGGATGCCTGAGTTTTCGGGGTTGTCACTAACGTAGGTACGAAAACTATTGAGGGTAAATGATTTATAAAACGTAACAAACGTTCCAGGGCCAAAACCAGTGAGCGGTTCATTTTTTGCCATCTGAAAAGCTGCTACCCAACGATAGACTCTTTCCATGGTAGAAATGTCCTCGCCTTTAAATGTGGCTTCAACTAAATTATCAAAATCTTTGTGTGTAATGGTTTTGCTATAATCAGGCGCTAATTCGAGATAATTATTGTTGTAACTAAGATAACCTACCAAAGACACTGCTCCAATCAATGTGGCAACCAATGCAATTTTCATCAGCCTAAAGTGTACGATAAAATAAGCTACGGCTGCTAAAACAATGGCTACATAAGCTGCACGGGTGTACGAGAAATTAATGCCTACCAAAACGATTAGGCATCCTACTCTCAACAACCATTTCAGCCATGAATCTTTATACCACCCAATTGAAAGCACAATCAGCGGAAAGAAAAGTGCCATGAGGCAGGCATAATTCACATGGTTTCTATAAAATGGATGGACGACACGATTGATATGCTCAAAATCGAAATCTAAAGCGGAGTGTCGAATATTGATGACGATGATGGAAAAAATAAGCGGAATAAATATAACCCAAACATAGGTTTTAAAGTCCTTTAGGTTTTTAAAAATAGTACCTGCGAGAAAGTAAAAAGTGGTAACGTACCAAACCTTAGCTAACATGAATTTTATTGAAATAAAAAGGTCGTTGGAGGTAATAGTGGTAACCAACGTCCAGCCAAGATGGATTAGGAAAATTAAAGTAAGCGGATGTCTCAGAAAACCAGCAGACATCGTTTTTCCATTTTGTAAAACATAAATGAAATAGACCAGTGTGAGGCCAAGCATCAATGGCTCACTTGGAAAATCAGTTCCGAAACCACCGGGGAGATTCAGCTCGGTAGAGAGCGGTAATAGTAGTAAGAGTAAGAAAAATATCTTTTTGAAATCTACTATCGATACATACATCAAAAGCAAAAAACCAGGGATAGCTACTAGAAAATACAATTCAGTTGCAATGGCTGCGAGTACACTCAAAATAACAATAGCACCGTAGATTAGCGGTAGTTGCCAATCACGATTGTCTATAAAAAGACTTTTGATATTTTGAAAGACTCCAGCGAGCATCTATCCGTTTATGATTTCTTTCCAGTTGACGTCTCTGTAGTTGTCAAAAATCAACAGCCCAAGAATCGTCATCAAAAATGCAATAGCTGTTGCTGCTAAAACAATGACCGCCCGCACTGGCCTTGATTTTACTATCGGCACCTGTGCAGATTCTACCAAGTGAACGATGGGTGCATCAGATCTGGAAGCGGCTTCTATTTTTTTTGCACGTTCTTTATCCCAACTCAATTGCTTTCTGGCGGACTCGTGTTGCTCACTCAAAATCATGACAATAGAACTGCCTTCATTGAATAACTCAACATCTTTTTTGAGTGACTCTAATTGTTTTTTAGAGGATTCTAATGCAATTTTTGTCCTTAAAATAGAATCTCTTGGCATGCCAGGGTTGTTCTTGTAGGCATCGTATTTTCCTTGCATTCTGGAAAGATTGGCAGAAGCGCCAGCATAGAGCGATGAAATGGTTTCTCCCTGTGTTTCTATGTCAAAAATAGAGTACTTGGTTTTTAATTTTCTCAAAGTGTCGGACAGTTCCTTTAACTCTTTTTCTTCATTTAGAATAGAAGATTTTACAGCTTCAACCTGTTGTCGCTGTCCTTCTCGTGCTAAACTTAGATTGATACTTTCGATTTTTTTTCGTGCTTCATTGGCCATCCTTGCTGCAAGTTGTGGGTCTTTGTCTTCGACAGAAACTTCGATGGCATCATACTTTGTTTTTTGAACAGTGTATAAACCATAGAATTTTTCAGCAATATAAAAAGGTGCTTTTGCTCCAGTAGAGTCCATATCATAATGATCATAAAGATTGAACTTGTCAACCATGTAGTTCACCAATTCACCACTTGTAGCAATTGTAAGTAGCCGCTCTACATCTTCATTATCTCCATAATATCTGAAGTCAGTATTACTCCCTCCAAACATTTTGTCTGGGTTGGTAAAATCAGGACTCGCTGCATAGAAAGTGGTAGTGGACTTATAATAAACAGGTAGCAATAGGGAAATAATGATACTACCAATGAAAACTGCTCCGCACGTCCAGAGTATCAGTTTCTTGTATTTGAAAAGCGTTTTGATGACGCCGAGAATATTTTCGTTTTTCTCCATGTAGGTTTTACAATGTGTAGTTTTAAAGAAGTTGTTTATAAATGGAGTTTAGAGGCGAAAGTATGAAGATAAAGGTTCTGAAGCAGTAAAATTTTCGTGGCATAGCCGAGCTACGGCTCGAAAATTTTACAAAGTCAGGTTCTTTATATTCAGCTTTGCAGCTTAAAATCTATTTTTAAACAACTTCAGAATCAGCTTGCGAAGGTCGGTAATTTTTTAAGTCTGACCTAACGTCTATTTTTCAATATTTTTTATCAATGCCCTAAAGTCGATAAACCCAAGAGCAAGTGAAAGCAAAAAACATCCAAAAAGTGCTATGAAAAATGAATAAATCCACTGCTCAAATCCGAAGAAATAAGAGCAATAACCGATGAATAAACACCCCAAAAGATATAATCCAGATTTGAAAACTAGTGGAATGTTGAACCTCAAAAGTCCTTTATTGCAAGCCAAAATGGTTTCTAAAATAAAAACCAGCCCTTGCGTGGTTAAAGTTGCTATTGCGGCACCTACCGCCTGATATTTTGGAATGAGCCAGAGGTTGAGACTTATATTTAGAAAAATACTGAAAAAGTAAATAGTGTTTAAGGTCTTCAAATCACCATCTGCCAAGATCAAACTCCCATAAACATAAGTGCCTGCCACGGCAATGAAAGTAAACATCAACCATCCCAATACTTCGCCCCAATACGGTGTGGCATCACTGTAAAGTAGATACATGATTTCTTCTTGAAAGAAAAAGGTAGAAGCTGCCAGTCCTACCGAACCTGCGAAAATTAATTTATAACCTAGTCCGACTAATTGGTTGACATCCTCACCTTGTTTGAGCATTCTGGAGAGCATTGGCAAAAGCAGTGTAGCAAATAAATACCCAACCATATTGCTGGCATCGAGCATTCGATAGGCCGCTCCATAAACGCCTGCATGGTGTGCTCCTTGATCCAGCATTTTCTCAATCATAATGACATCCATTCGGGTGTAAATGGTAGTAAGTAGGATGACTAAAGCAAAAGGAAAACTTCTTTTTAGTAAAGAAAAAGTGAGTTGATAATCGAAGTTAAAGGATAATTTTTTCGGCAGATTTTTTCTTACGAAAAAAGTGATGGTCAAGGAGGCAATGAGTAGGGCGGCAGTCTGAGCATAGACAAACCATTCTATTTTGAAATTTTCCCGAAAGGGAGAAACCCATAAAAGAATGGCACAGAAAATTATCATCAGAAATTTGTCGAAAGCACTGAGTAAACTGTCTGTGCGATAATGTCCAAGTCCAGTGAGGTTGGAACGGAGGTAGAAAATCAGAGAGACTAAAATCTGATTAAAACCTAAAAAAAGTAGCAAATGATAATATTGAGCATACCCTGCTAATCCCCCAAACGCAAAGATTCCTATTAAGAAAAGGATAGCTAGACCTGTTTTTAGCAAAAGTATATTGGGAAGGTATTGGAGAACAAGACTTCGATCTTGGGCAATTTCTCGACTATTGAAGTTTTGAATTCCAAAATCATTGAGAATTTGCAAAATATAAGCAAAGCTGAGTAGCGTAAAGTAAATTCCATACTGTTCCGTTCCTACCACATTCTGCACTGTCCGATCAATACCAAAGATGAAAAATGGCTTGATCAGCAGATTAATGGCTAACAGAATGATGATATTGAGCGAAAACTCTCGCCGCATGCTTTAATTTTTTTGGTTCTTGGACAAAAGTCGTGGAGCACAAAATCTAAATATTTTTCAATAAAGATTTTCGAGTTTGAGAAATGGTGAAATCGTGATATCGAGACGTGTTTTGTTCCCAAAATCTCGATCTCCCGATTTCTCGAATTCATTTTTCATAAGTTCCACGGTATTTGCCTGAGCACCATTTTTTTTAGAAAGGCAAAAATAGGTTTATCCCTTGTTGATTGATGTTTTGTCTGTCATTTAAGTGTCTTAAAATGAAAAGTAGCGAATATTCGCTAAAAATATCGTTAAACTCTTTCAACTCTTTTTTAGTTATAATACCTTTACAGCGAATATTCGCTACTTTCTTAGAAATCACTTAAACTTAATCGTTTTTTATATAAATTTCGGTTTGACTAAATTCACGAAATTTGTATAAAAACCCACTAAATTGTATATAATGGTTAACACGCTTGAAGAGAAAAAAAGCCTTAAAGGAGGAGAATTCTTGCTCAAAGATTCTTCTTATAAAGACACCTTCATTCCTGAAGAAATGAACGAGGATCAGCAGATGGTTCGCGATATGGTATTAGATTTTATTAAAAATGAAATCTATCCGATTGATGCACGTATGGAAAAATTGGAAGAAGGTCTTAATGAATTGGTCCTTGAAAAGGCAGCAGCCTTAGGTCTTTTGGGGACTCACATGCCAGAAGCTTACGGTGGTCTTGAAATGGACACCAATACTAATACAGTTATCACTGACTATTTCGGTAGTGTGGGAAATGGTTTCACAGTGACCTATGCCGTACAGACTGGAATCGGAATGTTGCCTTTATTGTATTTCGGTACAGAAGAGCAAAAGCAAAAATATTTAGTACCTGCCATTTCTGCTGAGAAGAAAGTTTGTTATTGTTTGACCGAGCCGAGTTCAGGTTCTGATGCCTTGAGTGCAAAAACGCGTGCTGACCTTTCTGAAGATGGAAAACACTACACCATCAATGGTCAGAAAATGTGGATTTCAAGTTCTGGTTTTGCAGATACGTTCATCGTTTTTGCTCAGGTAGATGGTGATAAATTCACTGGATTTATTGTAGATGGAGGGACTCCAGGTCTGACATTAGGAGCAGAGGAGGAGAAAATGGGAATTCATGCTTCTTCTACAAGACAGGTGTTTTTTGAAAATGTGAAAGTTCCTGCTGAGAATGTTTTGGGTAAAATAGGAGAGGGCCATAAAATTGCTTTTAATGTATTGAATGTTGGGCGTTACAAATTAGGAGCAATGTGCGTTGGAGGCGCAAGAAAAGGTATTG
This sequence comes from uncultured Saprospiraceae bacterium, assembly GCA_937924495.1. GTDB lineage: Bacteria > Bacteroidota > Bacteroidia > Chitinophagales > Saprospiraceae > JAGQWW01. The sequence continues at coordinate 2,107 of CALDSS010000079.1, read as the reverse complement.
ATTTGAGTGTCAAATATGCAAATGAAAGAAATCAGTTTAGAAAACCAATTGCCAGCTTTGGGGCAATAAAACATAAATTAGGCGAGCAAACGATTCGTTTGTTTGCAGTTGAAAGTGCTTTGTACCGGGCTTCTCATTTGATGCAAGAATTGAAGCATGACTTGATGAAAGGAGGAAAATCTTTCACAGAAGCGACTTTGATTTCTGCCGAGGAGTATGCCATGGAGTGTGCCATTTTGAAAGTTATCGGTTCTGAAATGTCTGACTATGTAGTGGATGAGGCAGTGCAAATACATGGTGGTATGGGCTTCTCAGAAGAAACAGCCGTTTCGAGAGCTTATAGAGATAGCCGCATCAGCCGAATTTATGAAGGTACCAATGAAATCAATCGCTTATTGACGGTAAACACTTTGATGAAGCGCGTCATGAAGCAAGAGTTGGATTTTCTTTCACCAGCCATGGCCGTTCAGAAAGAATTGATGGAAGGCACCACGACTCCGTTAGGAGAGGGGAAATATGGTCAGGAAGAAAAAACAATCAAAGATTTCAAAAAAGCAATCTTGATGGTTTTGGGAAGTGCTGCCAAATTGCAAATGGAAGGTAAACTCAACCTTAAAGAAGAGCAAGAAATCGTTATGAATATCTCTGATATGATTATGGATACTTTTGTTGCGGAGTCTTTATTGCTGCGTATTCAAAAATTGGGTGAGCTGACAGAAAAACCACAATCTCAGGAAATCTATGATGCAATTTTAAAAGTGTATTTCACTGATATGAATGCAAAAATTGCGAAAGATGGAATGGATGCTATCGTTTCCTTTGCAGAAGGAGATGCGATGAAAGGATTGCTTTCTGGTTTGAGAAAATTCACTAAGTACCCTCCTATCAATGTGAAAAAAGCAAGAAGACTCGTTGCGGATACTTTGATTGAAGCAAACGGGTACTGTCTATAAGAATTGAAGTGTTACAAAATGAAGTTGTTTAAGAATAGAGTTTAGGAGCGAAAGTTTGAGGTTGAAGAATTGGATTTGTAGCTTAAAATCTATTTTAAAATAACTGCAATAGCTTAAAGCCGAATAGAGCAATCTGTTCGGCTTTTTTATTTTGAAGACTATCATATAGAAAGCCCTCAAAAAATTGATTATCCTTTTGTATCCGGTAAAAAATCAGCAATCGCACGAAAAGAATCTTGATGCATCACAAAGCCAAAATGGCTTGATTTGATTTCTAAATTTTGATGTAAATCATCCTCTACTTTTTCCATACAACCTTGCCACGGCACCACACCATCCGTTTTAGAATATATGGCCAACGTTGGTACCGACGCAGGTATTTCCATTTTCTTGAAAAATTCAGGATGTGATTCTGGATTCTTCCCTTTTGGATTGACCAAATGAAACAGCCAAGAGACATTGTTTTTTACAAATAAACCCCTAAAAGGCGACCCCATCGTAATGACAGAGCGCGTAATTTCAGCATTCATTTTAGCGATTTCACGCGCATAAACACCTCCTAGACTAAAACCAATAATAGAAACCTTCTCCCCCGTTTCGCAGTGAATTTTCTGAAAGGTTTCAGAGAGTGGTTCCAAATCTTCCATCTTTCCAAGATTCCAGCCCAACTCCCAATCGTAGGTTTTATAACCCACTCGATTCAAATATTTTTTTAGAAAAATATGAATCAAACTATTGTTCAAAAAACCTGGAATCAATAGAACAGCGTGCCCGTCACCTTTTGTTTTTGGTTTGTAGAAATTTCTTACAGAAAACGACAGGACGAACTGAAGAATAGCGCGCGGTACTTCTAATAAAAACCAGACGGTGGATGGAGATTTCATGATTTTGGAATTTAGACACAAGACCGTTTCGCTTTAAGGAACTAGACAGAGTAAGTATGAGCGAATCCTCGATCATTAAGACCTTTTTTTCAAATTCAAGAGTAGCGAAATGACATGCGAATAAGTATTTCGCGAATCGCCTAAATCTGTAAACGCATAATCTAATCTAAAGGCAGCCAATTTTAGTCCAATACCCAAACTTGGTCGAGAGAGAAGAGATTTCGTTCCGTCAAAGTTTTGCTCTTTTTGAAATTGGTCGATACCTGCTCT
>CALDSS010000078.1 GCA_937924495.1 uncultured Saprospiraceae bacterium | reverse complement strand
TGAGAGCACTCAAAGCTGACCTTCAAATTATCGTTGCTTTTCGAATGTTGCCTGAGGTGGTTTGGAATATGCCTCCGATTGGAACTTTCAATCTCCATGGTTCGCTGTTACCAAAATATCGAGGGGCAGCGCCTATTAATTGGGCAGTCATCAATGGAGAAAAAGAAACGGGTGTCACTACTTTTTTCTTGAAACACGAAATTGATACGGGAGACATTTTGATGCAAGAAAAATTGCCAATTGGCGATGATGAAACCGTTGGCGAAGTCTATGGTCGAATGATGGAAATGGGCGGCAACGTAGTTTTGAAAACTGTCAAAATGATTGAAAAAGGCAATTATAAGCTTTTGCCTCAAGATGCTTCAAAAGCCACCAAAGCGCCCAAAATTTTCCCTGAAACTTGTGAAATTGATTTTGGAAAAACTACCGAAGAAGTTCATAATTTCATTCGTGGATTGAGTCCTTACCCTGGTGCTTGGACAACTTTGGATGATAAAAAATTGAAGATTTTTAAAACGAAAAAGTCAATTGAAAAGCATGAAAAACAACCAGGCACAATTACCACAGATGATAAAAAGTTCTTGAAAATTGCAACTTCGGATGGATTTGTAGAGGTATTAGAATTGCAACTTCAGGGAAAGAAAAGAATGGATACTAAGTCGTTTTTGAATGGGTATAATTTCTTTGATTAATTAATGGCCATAAAAGATTAACCTTCCACCTCCGTTCTAAAAAACTTAAACTGTCCTTCCTTAAAAGTCAGGTTCAATTGGCCTCTATTTTTAAGCCAATCCAAAGTCTCTTCTCCTAAAAACTCTTTGCGCCATCCTGTCTCCAAAATAGGAGCAATGTAATTTGGGTCTTGTTTCATTTTTTTCATCACCCTTCTTGGGATGACTGTTTCATGAGCCATTCTCTCGTCCATGCAACGCAAATGAATCATTTGATCCAGAATTTTGGTCAACAACTCTTGACGAGGATCTACTTCTATTTTTGCAATCTTATTTTTTAGAATTTCAGTTTCTTCTTCCGTGATAGGTGCTTCTTTGAAACTCATCAATTTGTCCCCCATTTTTTTGATAAACCGCTCAGGAATTCGACGATTTTGAAGCAAAGACTGCCGTCCTCCACCAATGGCACGCGTAAGCATCGCCACATTTTTAGAAGGATAAATCATGTCTTTTGAATGATTCAACCTTTCTGCCTCTGAGCGTCTCCATCGCAAAAACCGTAAAAGAAACAACTCCTGTTTGTCATCCAAATTAGGTCTAAGATTGCTTTCTATAAAATCACGATCAGGATGTTGGTGATAATGGGCTTCTTCTGTCAATATTTTACACTCATCAATGGCCCACTCTTCTCTACCCAGATTCACCAATTTTGCATACATCGAATCATACAATTCCTTCAAATACAAAACATCTCGCACTGCGTATTTGAGCTGCTTTGGACTCAAAGGACGCTTTTTCCAATCCGTCACGGTGAAGCCTTTATTTAAGAAAAGCCCCAATTCTCCATTTACGATTTTACCAAAAGACGCTGGGTAATTATAGCCAATAAATGCAGCTAAAATTTGAACATCCACTACATTTTTGGGAAGGATATTATACTGTTTGTAAAGAATGCGATAGTCATTTTCGCCAGCATGAGTGATTTTTAGAATTGCTGGATTTTCAATCATTTCCAACAAAAAATCAATTGAAACATCTGTTAAATAATCGATAATAAATATCCCATGTTCGGTGGCCACTTGCAGAATACATAGTTCTGTGAAAAATCGTCGCTCACCAATAAATTCCGTATCAAAACCCAACCATTCGATAGATTGATGTTGGTCAATAAAGGCTTGCATTTTAGCTTTCGTGTCAATTATAGTGTGATTAGACCCGTTTTGGTTTGACATATATCTTCTTCAGTTTTTTTTTGAGAAGCCGAAGATAACTTTTTAGTGATAGACAATCTTTTATTTTAAAAAAAAAATTAAACAAAATAACCCAAAACCCTTTCTATACGTCAAAGAGATAAGGGCTAAAGAAAGTGTGGCTCGAAATTTTGATGATGTAATTTTATTATACAATACTTGATCATTCAAACTAAGCGTTTATTTGCGGTTGGTTAATGCCAATTTATTTCAAAAACTGCTCTTATGAAAAAGGTTTTCCTCGCCATAATATTTCTACTAGTACTTCTTATTGGTGCCGCTATTGCACTTCCTTTCGTTTTCAGAGACGATATTATCAAGGCTGTAAAAAATGCAGCAAACGAAAATCTGAATGCCTCTCTTGATTTTTCAGACGTTGACATTTCTCTTTTTAGAGATTTTCCGAATGTCAGTGTCGGATTAGAAGATTTGATAATTTCTGGCAAAGAAGATTTTAAAGGAATTGATCTGATTAAAGCCAAAAGATTCGATTTAGCTCTTGATTTCTGGTCTGCTTGGAATGGTGGCAACCCATTGAAAATCAATGGAATAACTATCAATCAGCCTGAGCTAAATATTTATGTCCTGCAGAATGGCAAAGCGAATTATGACATTACCAAACCTTCGGAAGGAGAATCGGCTGATTATATTATCAATCTGGATGAATACACTATCAATGACGGTTCTTTTTATTATGAAGATAGAGGGTTGAATTTCATCATGGATTTGGATGGCATTGACCACGTTGGCTCGGGCGACATCACGGCTTCTATTTATGATTTAAAAACCAAAACAGAAGCCGAATCAATGACTACTTCCTTTGATGGAATTTCCTATTTCAACAAAGTCAAAGCTGATTTGGATGCCTTAATTCATGTGGATTTGGATAAAATGAAATTTACCCTTAAGGATAATGACTTGAAAATCAATGCTTTGAAATTATTGGTTGAAGGATGGGTACAATTGGGCGAAGCGGACATCAATATGGATTTGAAATTCGATGCCCCATCCAATTCATTCAAAGAGTTTTTGTCGTTAGTGCCAGGTGCCTATTCTGCTGATTATAAAAATGTAAAGGCGAATGGGACATTTGCATTTAATGCAGCTGTAAAAGGAAAATATAATGGCGAAAAAGAGCAAATGCCCGTTTTCAATTTGAATCTTGATTTGAAAAATGGAGATTTCAAATATCCTGATTTGCCGATGCCAGTTTCTGGCATCAATGCAAAAGTGAAAGTGAATAGTCCTTCTGCAAATTTGGATAGAATGACGGTCAGCATTCCAAATTTCAAAATGAAGATGGGAACCAATCCGATAGAGGGTTATTTCAATTTAAAAACACCTCAATCTGACCCAGATGTTGATGGAAAATTCAAAGGCAAACTAAACTTAGCAGATTTGTCGAAAGCCATGCCGATGGAAGGCGTTAAGAAGATTACAGGCATGGTAGATGCAGATGTGGAATTGGACGCCAAAATGTCTCAATTGGATAGAAAAAATTATGATAATGTAAAAGCAAAAGGGTATTTCAATATCATAAATATGGAATACGAAGCAGATGAAATGCCACCTGTTCGTATTAAAAAAATGAACACTACCCTTTCTCCTAAACAATTGATACTGAAGGACTTCGATGTCAAAGCTGGGAAAAGTGATTTTAAAGGAAAAGGTACAATTGATAATGTGCTTGCTTATTTTTCGGACGATAAAACTATGAAAGGAGATATGTATGTTCGTTCTGGAATTTTGGATTTAAACGAATGGATATCTGAAGAAGAAACTGCTGAATCTCCTGATGAAAATACCGAAGTTTTTGACCGTTTTGATTTCGAATTAGATGGTCAGGCTGATATTATTCGATACGAAGATTATAAATTATTGAATACCATTGCGAAAGGAAATATGACTTCCAATAAATTGGAAATTGATAAATTTTCTACCAAAGTTGGAAAAAGTGATATTCAAGCCAAAGGTGAAGTTCGAAATATTTTCGATTACCTTTTCGAGAATGGAACCATACATGGTGAGGTCGATTTAGCTGGAAATTTTCTTGATTTAAATGAATTGATGGGAACAACTGAAGCGTCCACTAAAGAGTTGGCTGAACCAATTTTAGTACCTGAAAAAATCGATATGACTTTCAATTCAGATATTGACAGAGTGCTTTATGACGACATGGATTTGAGAGATGTCAGAGGAAAACTGAATGTGAAAGACGAAGCCGTTTCTATGAAAAATATAAAAACAAAATCATTGGGTGGCACTATTGCTTTTACGGGAAAATATGATACAAAAGATAAAGAAGAACCTTTGTTTGAATTCGATAATAAATTAACTTCAATTGATTTCAAAAAAGCCTTCAATACATTCAATACTTTTCAAAAATTCGCTCCTATTGGTAAATTTCTTTCAGGCAGCTTTTCTTCTGACTTGAAGATGGATGGAATACTCGGAAAAGACATGATTCCAGACTTGAAAAATCTAAATTCAGAAGGATATTTAGAAACCCTAAATGGGCTTATCTCTGGTTTCCAACCGTTGAATTCAGTTGGTAACTTGCTAAATATCAACGAGTTAAAATCAACCAACCTAAAAGAGTTGAAAACGTGGTTTACCATAAAAGATGGAAAAATTGCAGTAGAAGAATTTCCTTTTTCTGCACATGGAATTGATTTCAAAATGGCTGGAGCGCATGGCTTGGATCAAGCAATGGATTATGGCATCAAAGCAAAAATTCCTCGTCGTTTGTTAGAAAAAAATTCTGTAACTTCGGCGGCGAACAAAGGGCTTCAACTCATTTCGAAAGAAGCAAAAAAAGTGGGCATTGATTTAGGGAATGGAGACTTTGTAAATGTCTTGATAAAAGTAACGGGTTCTATGACTGACCCCAAAACTTCCCTGAAAGTCTTGGGCACGGAAGATGGAGAATCTTTAGACATTGTTTCCTCTGTAAAACAACAGGTAGAAACCAAAGTGAAGGAAGAGGTACAAGAAGTGAAAGATGAAGTAAAAACCAGGGTAAATGAAGAGAAAGAAGATTTGAAAGCCAAAGCAGATGCTGAGATTGCGGAGGTCATGAAAAAAGCGGAAACGGCCGCTGGTAAAATTCGAAAAGAAGGAGAAAATGCGGCCAAAAAAGCAAAAGACTTTGGTTATGCTCAAGCAGAAAAATTAGAAAATGCCAGTAAAAATCCACTTAAAAAAGTAGCAGCAAAAATTGCTGCTGATAAATTGAGAAAGGAGACAGATGAAAAATCAGCAAGAATCAAAATAGAAGCAGATAAAAAGGCAGATCAGGTCATCGCTGCAGCAGAAAAACAAGCTGAAAAAATAAGAGCAAAATATAAAGACAAATAACTGACTACCATGAATTACCAACTTTTAACTTTCATTACGATTGTTCTACTTTTGGGATGCGCATCCCCAAAAAAGAGTTTTGAAAAAGGGAATTATGAACAAGCCTACAAGTCCTCGTTAAAGAAAGTTAAAAGTAAAAAAGCAACAAGGCAAGACAAGGAAATTCTTTACGAATCGCTTCGTAGAATTGTCGCTGAAAATATGGAAGAGATTAATTTTTTGGAGCAGTCAAAAAATCCAAAAGAACTTGAAAAAGCCTTGAAGCTTGTTGGAAAAACTCAGAAAAAAATTTCGGAAGCCAAGAGATATACCAGTCTTAAATTCGATGAAAATTTATTAGAATTGGATGATAAAGAGGCTGAACTTACTCAAGTTTTATTTGATCATTACTTCGACAGTGGATTGTTTAGATTGAAGACTGGTGAACGAAACAATGATAAATTTCTAATTCAGGATGCCTACCATGATTTCAGGAAAGCAACCAAGTATCAGGAAACCGAAAAGCTTGATTCTCTCCAAGCAGTTGCCCTCGAACTTGGAGTTATCTACATAAATGTTGATGCCTCCGCAACTTTCAATTTAGGAAGCGACTGGGAAATAGATCGAACTTTTGAGGACGTCGAAAGTAGATCGAATCAGTTTCTTGAAGTTACCTATTCATCTTTTCCTAAAGATGTCGATTGCGAAATTGCTGTAAGATTCAGGGACTTGGATGTTGTTTTAGATGATGAAATAACAGAGCAAAATGATTATGAACAAAGAATTATTGTTGATTACGAAACAGTATCTGATACTACTGGGACAAGAGAAGAACCAATCTATGGAACTGTTTACGGTTCGGTACTGGTGCGCCTTTACAGAAAAATTGCTGTAGCTGATGTTGACATAGATATTCGTTCCAACAACAATAATTGTCAATTGAGAGAAACCAGTTTTTCAAGGACCTTAGAGGCTGAAATTGAGGATGTCACAATTTCTGGAGATGAACGTGCTATTCCAAATGAATTTAGAAGAGGTTCTTCAGGCTCCCTAAACGATTTGCCAGATGATGATGATTTACTTGAAGAATTGATTGAAGAAATTTATGAAGAATTTGTTCGTGAATATTTTTAACACTGAAGTTGTTTAAGAATTCATGATTTCGCGAAAGTGAGAAAATTTTATTTTGAATAAGGCAAAAACCACAGTCGATGCCTTAGCATCAACGAGGATTTTTAACGCAATTCAGGATAAAATTTGCCGCTTGCAGCCAATCAAT
>CALDSS010000077.1 GCA_937924495.1 uncultured Saprospiraceae bacterium | reverse complement strand
TTCCACACTTTTCACTTCAATCTTTCCTTTATGCAACTCAACCAATTGCTTGCTGAGTGAAAGACCAATCCCAGTGCCTGCACTATTTACTCGATCATTTTTCGCTTGATAAAATCGCTCAAAAACATGTTCTATCTGACCTTCCGGAATACCGATTCCAGTATCTGCAACCACAATTCTAACCCACCTATCGTCATCAGTTAAAGTAAAATTTATTCGTCCGAATTCTTGGGTAAATTTAAATGCATTTGAAAGTAGGTTAATTAAAACCTTAGACATTTTATCCTTTTCAAAATACAAATTAATGGGATGGTCAGGGAGTTTCACTTCGAAAGAAATGAATTGTTCTTCTGCATAATTGTGAAAATTACTGGCAATGTTTTCACAGAAATCTACGATGTCAAATTCAAATGCTTTTAATTTTTCAGTACCCGATTCTAATTTAGAAAGTGCCAATATTTGATTGATAAGTGTATTTAAACGCTCTGCATTTCTAAGCATTACGTTTACCTGATTTTTGTTTTCCGCCTTATTAAGTTTACGTTTCATTGCATTCAAAGGCGTAATAATCAAGGTCAGTGGAGTTTTAAATTCATGAGAAATATTAGCAAAAAAACGAGATTTCACTTCATTGAGTTCTTCCATTTTTGTTCTTTCCAATTGTTCAAATTTCAATTGATTTTGAAGACGCTCACGATTGATAATCGCTATAAAGAAACCAGCAAGCAAAGCAGCAAACAACAGAAAATAGCAGAAATAAGCTATCGAAGTTTTATACCAAGGAGAAAGAATAGAAATCTTTACGGTCGCCGGTTTTTCGTTCCAAATCCCATCATTATTCGAAGCCTTAACCTTGAAAGTATAATCCCCTGGAGGAATGTTGGTATAAGAAACAGAAGTCGTGTTTTGGACGTTTTTCCATTGATTATCATAATCCTCTAAAATATACGAGTAATTGTTTTTTCCTGATTGGGTATAATTCAAGGCAGAAAACTCAAAATCTAAATCATTTTGATTGGCCTTCAATTCAATTTCTCCCAAAGACATTTGTCGATTGAGTCCATTTTGAAAATCCGAGTCTTGCTCATTTCTACGAACAGAAACGCCTGATATATAAACATCAGGAATCACAGAATTCGATTCAATATTTTTAGGATTAAAAAAATTTAAACCTTTAGTATTGCCAAAAAATAGCGTTCCTTCTTTTGTTTTGAAACAAGCCGCTCTGGAAAATTCATCAGATAATAGTCCATCGCTCGTATCATAAACTTTTATGTCTGTTGTCTCAAAATCAATTGAAGCTAAACCCGAAGCAGTGCTTACCCAAAGCTTTTCACCATCATCCAAAATTCCATAAATCACATTACTCGGCAATCCATCTTCAACAGAGATAGTTTCAAATCTTTCTTCATTAGAAATGTACTTTTTCAATCCCCCACCCTCCGTTCCTGCCCACAAGGTATTTCGATCATCTAAGTGCAAAAACTCAATTTCATTTGCAGAAGCACCTTCACCAGTTGTTGTAGAGACCGAAAAGTTTTTTAATTCTATTATCTCATGGTTTTCATTTAGTCTAAATCTATCAATTCCATTGTTAGCCGATCCTGCCCAAATCACTCCATCTTCATCTTCAATAACCGAAATGATGTTACGACTTGAAAGTGAATTTGAACTAAAAGTGGGTTCGTATTGGTAAAATTTATCCTCACTTGGAACATATAGATTCAAGCTTGCTCGATACTGGCAAATCCAAATATTACCACTTTTCGCTTCAAATAAGTGCATAATATCATTCGTCTCTACCATTTTCGATTTATTGGGATTATAATTTACAGGCTCAAAACGACTTTCATTTTTTTCTTTTCGAAAAAGCCCTTTACCCCATGACCCTACCCATAATCTACCTCTTTGGTCATTTAATAAGCTAACTATCACATGGCTTTCTAACCCTCGGAAAGGAGGTTTTTGAACATTAGTGATATTGAAATTTTTATCTCTTTCTAAAAAATTTAATCCACCACCGTCGGTTCCAACCCAAATATTGCCGTTTTCATCTTCAGCAAATGAGCTAACCAAACCATAACTCAATTCAATTTTAGAATCTTTATTTGCTCCAACATATTCAAACTTCTGCTCCCTTGAATCTACTTTTTTTATTCCATGTTTGAAAGTTCCTATCCAAATAGTACCATGACGATCCTCGTAAAGAGACCAAATCGAATTACTTTCGATAGTATATTTTCCCTTATCTGCATAATTAAATTTTGAGGAAGATTGCGTCTTTAAATCGTATAGAATAAGTCCTTTATTCTCAGTACCAATCCAGAGTCTTGAATTAGAATCTTCAAGAATAGAATGAATAACAACATCATTTAGAAGCGCATTAATTTCAGGATCTTCAGCTATCAATTTGCTAAAAACTGGATTCCCAACGGAATTGGTTTCTAACTTCAAAACCCCATCACGACATCCAATCCAAATCACTCCATTCTCTCCTTGAGCAGAACTACGAATAATACTACCCTTTGGAATTAGGGGCGTATTTTCATGATTATAATTCGTAAAAATATTTCGCTCATAGTTATATATCGAAATGCCTCCACCCCATGTAGAGATGACGATATTTCCATTTTTATCTTCTCCAATTCCTACTATATGATTTGAGGGCAGGCTCCTCTGGTCATCAACTTCCGAAAAAAAGTGTTTTAAATGTTTCGAACCCTTTTCTAATAATTTCAGCCCGCTTTTAATGGTTCCAATCCATATATTTTTTCGACTATCCATAAATAGCGCACCAATTTGCTCGCTATTTAGGCTTTCAAGCGTTTTATTATGAGAAGTATTAAAATTTTGAAGATCAATATTGAAAATAGTGATCCCACCACCCAGCGTACCAATCCAAAGATTTCGTTCACTATCGTTCAAAAAACAATTAATCGCATCATTTCTTAAACCGAGTTTATTCTCCTTTGCAGATAAAAAGGTCTTAAATTCTAATCCATTATACCGATTAGCACCATACCGAGTACCAAACCATAAAAACCCATTATCATCCTGAATGATATTCGTAATTGAATTTTGAGAAACCTTTCCGGGAGGGGTATAAAACTTCAGGTCTTGCCCAACCAGAACAAAAGAAATGAAAAGTAAAAACGAAAGTGGACAAATTTTATATCGAAAATTTTTCTTCAAAATAACTTTACTGTCTTTTCCTCAAATAAAGGAACTTCTGTGATAAATACCTCAATTTAAACAATGACTAAAGTAAAATTACTTGGTTTTTGGGAGATTTACCCTTCCAATTTGAATGATTTACCACCCACTTCCGCCATTCTTGAAAGATACTTTTGAGGTTGGAGGCTCTTAGTGTATTTTTTACTCGAATGAGCCCGTAAACTCTATTCTCTCACAAACGAATTTTCATCAAATCAAACGAATTGAATTATGAAATTTAAACTTAACAACTTTAAATTCCTGTTGGTGATTGTTGCTGGTTTGCTCTCTGGGCAAGCAATGGCACAACAACAATATTCAGGAAAAATTGAAGATGGTACTGAAGCCTTGATTGGAGCTACAGTAATCGTCAAAGGAAAAACTGGTGGTACAGTCACCGACATGGATGGTAGTTTTACCATTTCTGCAAATCCAGGAGACGTTCTGGAAGTTTCTTACACAGGTTACGAAACGCAAGAATTTGTATTAGGTGAGCAATCAACTATTAACATTGTCTTGTCAGAAGGAGTTAGCCTCGGTGAAATCGTCGTAACAGGTTATTCTGTAGATTCTCGAAGGAGCACACCTGGTTCTGTTTCGACCATTGAATCCAAGACATTAGGTGTGCAGCCTTCTGGTAACGTTGAGCAACAACTACAAGGAAAGGTCTCTGGTGTTACAGTAATCACCAATGGACAGCCCGGTACATCGAGTCAAGTGCGTGTGCGTGGTTATGGAGCATTGGGTGGTAACGCACCTCTTTATGTAGTAGATGGAGTTCCTACGAGTAGTACTGAATTTTTATCCCCTGATGACATCGAAACAACCACTGTTTTGAAAGATGCAACAGCGGCTTCTATTTACGGTGCTCGTGCTGCAGGTGGTGTAATCGTTTACACAACTAAAAAAGGAACGAAGAAAAACCAACCTTTGAAAGTTAGTTACAATGGTATGATTGGAACAACTACTCCAGGTAAAGGTGCTCCAATTTTGAACCCACAAGAGCATGCAGATTGGACTTGGCAAGCGATTAGAAATGGAGCTCGAAATGAAGGAGTTGACCCAATGTTCAGTCATCCACAATTTGGTTCTGGAGATTCTCCTGTTCTTCCTGACTATTTGTTGGTAGGAGGTTCTACAGGGGTTAGCGGAAACGTTGATCTAAATGCAGAAGAAGCAAATTACAATATTGACCCAGAGGCTGGTGGTTTGTATCAAGTGGTAAGAGCAAATAAAGATGGTACAGATTGGTATGATGCAATCACTCGAAATGCTGCCCTTCAACGTCATAACTTAGGTTTTTCTGGTGGCACTGAAAAAGGTCGTTACTATGTTGGTTTAGGAATGCAAGAACAAGACGGTATCTTGAACCATCAAACATTTTCTCGTTATAATATGAGAATCAACACAGAGTTTGATTTAATGCCAGGACTTCGTATCGGTCAAAACATCCAAGGAACTTACCGTGCAACTACCCTTCTTCTTGGTGATGGAAGTGGTACAGGTTCTTCTGATGACGAAAACGTCGTTTTAGCAGCTTCCCGTATGGCATCTATTATTCCTGTTTTTGACGAATTCGGTGGATATGCAGGTACTGCGGCGGCTGGTTTCAACAACCCAGCTAACCCTGTTGCCTTTTTGGATGGGGCTCAAAATGACAAAGCATTCCAAACAATGGCTTTTGGTAATGTTTATTTAGAAGCAGAGCCAATGAAAAATTTGGTTTTGAGAACAAGTTTTGGTGGTAACTATGGTTCTTTCAACACAAGAGCATACTCTAGAAGAACCTACGAAAATAGAGAGAACAATTCTTCTTTCGGCTACAACCAAAGCGCTGGTTATGGTCAAGGTTGGGTTTGGACCAATACTGCTAATTACAAAATGGACTTAGGACAAAGTAGGTTAGACGTTTTAGTTGGACAAGAAGCGTTGAATTCTGGTACTTTCCGTCAAATGAGTGCTTCAGGGATTAATCCATTTTCTCAAAATGTTGACTTCGTAACGCTATCTACAGTCGGAAGTCAGGTTGTAAATGGTTTCCATACTGGAGGTGTAAATTTCGCATCTTACTTCGGTCGTGTGAATTACGACTTGATGGACAAATACATCATTTCAGCTGTTGTACGTCGTGATGGTTCTTCTCGTTTTGGTGCAGAAAATCGTTTTGGTGTATTCCCTGCAATTTCTGCTGCCTGGAGAGTTTCATCTGAGCCTTTCATGAATGGTGTAGATATTTTTGATGATTTGAAAATACGCGCTGGATATGGAATTATGGGTAACTCCAATAACGTAGATCCTAACAACCAATTTAACCTATTTGGAACAAGTCTTGGTGCTTCAAGTTATGACATCACTGGTAGTAACACTTCTGCTGCACAAGGCTTCTACCGAACTCGTATTGGAAACCCACTTGCAAAATGGGAACGTGCTGTAACCTCTAACATCGGTATTGATGCACTTTTAGGTGGAGGTAGATGGGATGTTGGTATTGAATTCTGGAGAAAAGACACAGAAGATTTATTGTTCCAACAGCCAGTAACAGTTATGTCGGGAACTTTTGCAAACGCTCCTTCTGTAAATGTTGGTGAGATGAGAAATCAAGGAATTGACTTAACCATTATTAATAAAGGTAAAAAAGGAAATTTCTCCTATACTGCAACCCTTACCGGCGGATTCTTGGATAACGAAATTGTAGCACTATCTGATGGAATTGAAAATCTTCCTAATAGAAGTGCCTCTTATCGTGGTATTACTCCTGTTTTGAATCAAGTAGGACAACCACTTTCAGCATTCTACGGTTTCCAAGTTGAAGGTATTTTTGCTGATGCAAATGAAGTAGCTAATGCACCTACTCAAGATGGAGCCGCTCCTGGTCGTTTCCGTTTTGCAGACCTTAATAGTTTTGACGGAGAAGGAAACCTTACGGGCGTACCTGATGGTCAGATTGATTTGGCAGACCGTACTGTATTGGGAAGTCCAATTCCTGACTTTACTGGTGGTTTAAATATTGATTTGAGATTCGGAAACATTGGAGCAGAAATCTATTCTTATGCTTCCATCGGAAACGAAATTTACAATATCTCAAAACTCTTTACAGATTTCTACCCACTATTCCCGGGTGCTGCCATAAGTGAAAGAGTGAAAGATTCTTGGTCTTTCGATAATCCAAACGGAACCATTCCATTATTTGAAACTGCTTCTAACTTCAGTACCAATACACAATCAAACTCTTTCTATGTAGAGGATGGTTCTTATTGGAGATTGCAAAACGTTACGCTGCATTATTATTTCCCTGAATCAATGATCAGCAGATGGAATATCAGCAATTTAAAAATATCAGGTGGTGTAAATAACCTTT
Organism: uncultured Saprospiraceae bacterium; assembly: GCA_937924495.1. Classification (GTDB taxonomy): domain Bacteria; phylum Bacteroidota; class Bacteroidia; order Chitinophagales; family Saprospiraceae; genus JAGQWW01. The sequence goes on along the minus strand of CALDSS010000077.1, from coordinate 44,525 downwards.
TGACTATCACTGGTTATGAAGGTCTTGACCCAAGTGTAGGTGGTGCAGCTGATACCAATTTCGGTATTGATTTAGGAAACGTTCCAATTACACGTAGTTGGACATTAGGCGTTAGTGCTGATTTCTAAGCATTTCTATTTAAATCTAAATTCAAATAATTTACATGTAAATGTGTAAAAAATTCTTAGTACAAGACAAAAAATAGGTTTACTAAACTTCTCCTTAAATTAAAGGTTCGATTTTAAAAGATTGATATCGGAAGCTACTTTAAAATTAAGTTTAGTAAACCTCCGATTCTTCTTTTGTCCTGTACAGAGAAAAAAATTTATAAAATGAAAAAAATTAAATTATTAGGGTTGGTTGCGCTGATTGCCTTTATATCAGTAACTGCCTGTAAAGATGAATTCTTGGAAGTGGCTCCGACTGGTTCTTTGAGTTCTGTAGAGTTGTCAACCCTTGCGGGTATTGACGGAGCTTTGACCTCTTCTTACTCAATGCTGTTGGGGAGACTTGGATTCTATTCTGATGCCAGCAACTGGTTTTGGGGAAGTGTTCTTGGAGGTGAAGCAAATAAAGGAACTAATGCTGGTGACCAATCTCAAGTAAATGAGATTCAAGCATATAGCCCACAAACAAATAATGCTTCTATTTTTGAAAAATACCAAGCATTGTATGAAGGTATAGCTCGTGCCAATGCTACATTAAGCCTCTTGGGTACTGCTGGTGAGGCTATCAGTTCAGGTGAAAGAGAGCGTCTCGGTGGTGAGGCAAGATTCCTACGCGGTCATTATTACTTTGAGTTGAAAAAGATTTTCAACAACACACCGTATGTAGATGAAACTTGGGATGAAATCACACCTGTTCCCAATAAAACAGACCTTTGGGGACCAATCGAAGCAGATCTAAAATCTGCATACGAGACGCTTCCTGAGACACAATCAGGTGCTGGGCGTGCAAATAAATGGGCAGCTGGCGCTTACTACGGGAAAGCACTCCTTTTTCAAGGAAAATACGCTGATGCTAAAGCTGTTTTTGATGATGTAATCGCAAACGGACAAACAGCAAACGGACAAGCTTATGGCTTGAATCCTAATTATGCAGATGCTTTCCGCTCACCTAATGACAACAGTTTGGAATCTGTTTTTGCAGTACAAGCTGCTGCAGGAACTGGTGATATTAATAATGCAAACCCAGGTTTGGTTTTGAATTTCCCTAACGGTACAGGTGCTCCTGGAGGCTGTTGCGGTTTCTTTCAACCAAGTATCGAATTAGGTAACTCTTTCCGAACTACTGCTGACGGTTTACCATTATTGGATGGTTCATACAATGATGCTGGAAATGCTTTGGCAATTGATATGGGCGTCATGAGTGACGATCCTTTCACGTTAGACGCTGGCCCGGTTGATCCTCGATTGGATCACTCTATCGGACGTCGTGGAATTCCTTATTTGGATTGGGGTGATCACCCAGGGTTCAATTGGATTCGTGACCAACCGTATGCAGGTCCTTATTCTCCTAAAAAATTCATTTACTACCAAGGTGGTATTGGTACAGAAAACGATGGCAGCTCTTGGACACCTGGTTATACTGCGGTTAATTACAACATTATCCGTTATGCGGATGTGCTTTTAATGGCTGCTGAATGCGAAATTGAATTGAACAACTTGGATGCAGGTCGCGCACTTATCAATCAAGTTCGCGAACGTGCGATGGGTTCTCCAGTTTTAAGAGCGGATGGTACGCCTGCTGCTAATTACAACATCGCTACTTATGATGCTTTCGGAAGCCAAGAAATGGCAAGAAATGCAGTTCGTATGGAGCGTAAATTGGAGCTTTCAGGTGAAGGTCACCGTTTTTATGATTTGGTTCGTTGGGGTATTGCCGCTTCAACTTTGAATGCATATTTGGCATACGAAGGTCCTCAGTTGAATGCTCCTTTCTCAGGTGCAAACTTCACTGCAGGCACAAACGAATTTTTGCCAATTCCTCAAAATGAAATTGACCTATTGGGTGCTGATGTATTGCAACAAAACCCAGGATATTAAGATTTATTGAGAGTTTTATAAATTAATTTTTGAAAGGGACAAGAAAGAAATTTCTTGTCTCTTTCTTTTTTAATTTGGATTTATCTTTTTTTTATGAAGTCATTTGAAACGAAACTTTATTATTTCAACTTTACTTAATCAACTTTTTTGTCAGCAAATAAACTTCCTAACTTTCATACTATATTTTTTATGAACCTACCGCTTCGAATCCTTGCTTGTCTGGCTTTACTCAACTTCTTTGCTTGTCAAAAAGACACATCCCAAACCGAAAAAGAGAATCAAACAGAAGTCCCCAAAATATTTGAACGACTTACGTCAAAAAACAGTGGAATCACTTTTTCTAATAATTTGAAGGAAGATTCGATTATCAATTATTTCACCTATCCCTACATTTATATGGGAGGAGGTGTTGCTGTTGGAGATGTGAATAATGATGGATTGGCAGATATTTATTTCACAGGAAACATGGTAAAAAACGGCTTGTTTTTAAACAAAGGAAATTTAAAATTTGAAGACATTACTGCATCAGCTGGAGTGGGTAGTGATGATCGTTGGGTAACAGGTGTGACCATGGCAGACGTAAATGCAGATGGACTTTTAGACATATACGTTTCAGTTTCTGGAAAATTTGCAACCACTAAAAATCAACTTTTTATTAATAAAGGAAATGATGAAAACGGAACGCCTTCTTTTTCGGAAGAAGCAGAAACACGTGGCGTGGCAGATGAAGGTCGAACCACTCAAGGTACTTTTTTCGATTATGATAAAGATGGCGATTTGGATTTATATGTAGCCAATTATCCTTTTACTGGATTTAAAACTCCAAACTATGTTTACCAAATTGCTTTACAAAAAAAGGAATATTCTAAATCTGATAAACTCTATCGCAATAATGGTTCAGGAGTTTTTGAAGATGTAACCCAAGAAGCAGGCATCACCAATTTCGGACTTTCGCTCAGCGCAACGGTAGCAGATTTCAATGAAGATGGTTGGGAAGACATTTATGTATCCAATGATTTTGCCTCCCCTGATTTTTTCTATTTCAATAATGGAGATGGCACTTTTTCTGAAAAATTAAAAGAAACCACACAGCACACTGCCTTCTTCGGAATGGGTTCGGACGTTGGGGATCTGAACAATGATGGATTGCCAGATTTACTACAAGTAGATATGACTCCAGCAGATAATCGTCGAAATAAAGCAAACATGGCGAGTATGAACATTGCAGGTTTTTGGGAGGTCGTCAATCGTGGAATGGGTTTTCAGTACATGCAAAATACTTTGCAACTTAATAATGGAATAGGAAAAGATGGGCTGCCGCACTTCAGTGATATATCGCGAATGACAGGAATGTCATCGACTGATTGGAGTTGGGCAGGCTTATTTGCCGATTTGGATAATGACGGCTGGCAAGATATTTTTATTAGCAACGGAACTCGGCGTGACATTAATAACAAAGATTATTTTAATGACATTGACAACGCCAATTATCAGGAAAAACAGAAACAAGACAACCTTTCAATGACTCTAAATATGCCGTCCGAAAGAGTCGATAATTATGTTTTTAAAAATAAAGGTGATCTTTCTTTTCAAATGACTACAAAAGACTGGGGACTCAGTTTTCCGGGCTACTCCAACGGGGCAGCGTATGCAGATTTGGACAATGACGGAGACCTTGAAATAATTGTCAATAATATTGATGATGAGGCCTCTATTTTTGAAAACAAAACAGCAGACCTCAAACTCGGCAACCACCTTCGCATCAAACTCAAAGGGCCTGCTGGCAACCTACTTGGATGTGGAACAAAAATTTTATTGAAGGATAAAAACGGTTTACAGTTTCGTCAGCAAACCATTACAAGAGGTTTTCAATCATCTATTGATCCAGTAATTCATTTCGGCTTAGGTAAGATTTCAGAAATCGATGAATTAATAATAAGGTGGACAGATGGGAAAGAACAAATTTTGACGAAAGTCGCCACCAATCAAACCTTAGAAATCAATCATAAAAATGCAACACAAGGAGCTTCTATTTTCAAAACAACTGAAACTCAAAAGCAGCTTTTCACTGACATTTCAGCGAAAGCTGGAATAGATTTCAAGCATACTGAAAATGAATACAACGATTATAAAAACGAAATTTTATTGCCACATACCTACTCCAAAAATGGCCCAGGATTAGCCGTTGGTGATGTGAATGGTGATGGGTTGGATGATTTTTATGTTGGTGGCGCAATTGGCAATGTTGGAGCACTTTTTTTACAAAAAGAAAATTCAACTTTTGAAAAAACAGATGCCAAACAATGGGGAAAAGATTCTAATAAAGAAGATGTTGGTGCTTCCTTTTTTGATGCAGATGGAGACGGTGATTTAGATTTGTATATCGTTAGTGGTGGCAACGAATTCAAAAAAGGATCTGCGAATTTGCAAGACAGATTATACCTCAATGACGGAAAAGGCAATTTTTCAAAAACAGAAAATGCACTTCCAAAAATTGGAGAAAGTGGCTCACGTGTAAGAGCAGCGGATTATGACAGCGACGGCGATTTAGATTTATTTGTGGGTGGTCGCATTGTTCCACAATCCTATCCGCTCCCTGCCAAAAGTTTCATTTTAAGAAATGATGGCACTAAAAATGGCATCCTAAAATTCACAGATGTAACAGAAGAAATTGCTCCTGATTTGTTAGAGGCGGGTTTGGTAACCGATGCTGTTTGGGTCGATTTTAATAATGATAAAAAATTAGATTTAGTCATTACCGGCGAGTGGATGCCCATCACGTTTTTTGAAAACACAGGAGACGAATTTGAGAACGTAACGAAAGATTTTGGTTTAGAGAAAACGACTGGCTGGTGGTACAGCATCGCCGCTGAAGATTTTGATAAAGATGGTGATCAAGACTTAGTTGTCGGTAATCTGGGATTGAATTACAAATACCAAGCTTCGCCAAATGAGTCATTTGATGTGTATGCCAACGATTATGATAAAAACGGAAAACTGGATATCGTTTTAGGATACTATGATGAAGGGGTGCAATATCCGGTGCGTGGGCGTCAGTGTTCTGCAGAACAAATTCCTGCCATAAAATACAAGTACAAAGATTATAATTCTTTTGCGGATGCCTCACTAAATGACATTTACACCCAAGAGGATTTAAAAGCTGGTTTGCATTACAAAGCTTGGTCTTTTGCAAGTATTTATTTAGAAAATTTGGGAACTGAGGATTTCAAAATTCATCGCCTACCAAATGAAGTTCAAATCTCCTCGATTAATGGAATTGTTGTAGATGATTTCGATGATGATGGTCATTTAGATTTGGCCATTGCTGGCAACTTGTTTGGTTCAGAAGTCGAAACGACTCGTAATGATGCAAGCTATGGAAGTATCTTAACTGGCGACGGGAAAGGTGAATTCGCTCCCCTTCCCTACTCAAAAAGTGGATTGTTTTTGGGTGGAGACGTGAAAGATTTTACAAAAATTAAAACTTCAAAAGGCGTTGGGCTTTTGGTCGGAAACAACAGTGCTCCAGTACAGTTAATTCTGAAAGCGGATAAGTAATTTTTCATTTTTTTTTTGACAATTCATAAAATTAGCTTTCTGAACACCAATCAGCACAACTTAGCAGACTTAACGACCTGCCATAGAGGTTGCAGAAGATTTATGGAGTAACTTGGAGCAAGCCTTTCAAAATATTTAAAATAGTTTCTAAGTAAAGTTGGAATAATAAAGTTTCGAATATGAAGTGTGTTATTTTTTTAACTTTACTAAATCAATTCTTAGTACAGGACAAAAAATAGGTTTAATAAACTTCTCCTTAAATTAAAGGTTCGATTTTAAAAGATTGATATCGGAAGCTACTTTAAAATTAAGTTTAGTAAACCTCCGATTCTTCTTTTGTCCTGTACAGAGAAATCAATTAACAAAAACCGAAATATCATTTTTGCGTTGATAATAATGAAGCATAAGTTTACCTTCATGCCACAGATATTTTTTTTCATTTGTAAATAAAATCGTTCCTCTTTTGGGGACAGAGGTATGGCAAAAACACAACATTGGACAGGTTCAAAAAAATACGTTTGCGATCCGAACTTGGCGCAATCATTTCACATGGCAAGAGTTTTGGGAATGCCGCTTTTGATAGAAGGCGAACCCGGAACTGGAAAAACCGAATTGGCTATTCAATATGCTACGGATCAAAAATTGGACATGTTCACCTATCCAGTTGGATCCAAAAGTAATGTGGAGCAATTTGTGGCAAAGTTTGATCACGTCAAGTATTTGAGAGATTCGCAAATTGAAGTTTTGAACACCCAACGCGATGAAAAAGGGTTGGACTCAAAACTGAGCACAGGTGGCCGTTCTACGGAAAAATTAGGAGACTACATTATCAAAGGGCCAGCTGCTCAAGCCTTCTCCTCGCCCAACTCAGTTTTGTTGATAGATGAGATTGACAAAGCGCCAAGAGAGTTTCCAAATGATTTGCTTTATGCACTCAGTCATCGCAAATTCATCATGCCCGAATCAGGGGATGTGATTGAAGTGAGCGAAGAAAATATGCCAGCTATCATAATTACCTCTAACCGTGAGCAAGAGTTGCCGACGGCTTTTAAAGGAAGATGTATTTATCATTATATCCATTTCCCAGAGCAAGACACCATGCGTGAAATCATTTTGAAACATCATCCCAAAATGGAGAAACAAGTGACACAAGCGGCGATGAATATTTTTTATCACCTGAGAGATTTGGGACTTGAACGGGCGCCAACGACTCGCGAAATATTGAATTGGCTTAAATACATGAAGCAATTTGCCACCAAAGAAGCACTCGCCAAAATGGGTGATTTGGATGGCATCGGTGCATTGATAAAAACACAAACAGATTTGGAAAAAATACAACGACATATATTGAGGAATCCAGAAGATTTTAAGAAAAGAAGTCTTAGTAACTAATTAGTTGATTGAGTTAATTAAGTTGAATTCGTGAATTAATTAACTAATCAACCAATCAACTTAATAATCTATGCTCGCATCCTTACCAGAAAAATTCAGAGAATACGGACTCCCCGCAGATGTCCGAACTTTGCTATTGTTGCGAAAAAGCATGGATCGGGGACTAATCAAAACTTTGGGCGATGTTTATTTAGTTTTGAAAGGGATTGTAGTGAAAGAGCCTCGGCACATGGGGCCATACACACAGGCGTATTATGATTATTTTTTGAATATAAAACTTAAACCAGGCGAATCGCTTGAGTCAGCCATTTTAAGATCAGAAACCTTTAAAAAGTGGGTCGAGGATTATAAAAAAGATAACCCAGAAGATGAGCGTGACTTATTGGATTTGGTTGAGGAGTTCATCAATCATGTCCACCTCACAAGTTACGACATCAAAGAAATCCTTAACGGAAAAGACATCATCGACGGCGATGATCCGAACAAAGAAGACAAAGATTGGGATGACCTAAGCAGCACTCCTGAGCGGAAGAACATTGACCGAATGGCCGACTACTCTGAAATGGATTTGGAAGAATTGCTCGAACGCATGAAACAAATTGCGGAAAAACAAAAAGGCAAACATTCAGGCGGTGACCGATGGATTGGGACAGGAGGCGTTTCTCCATTTGGACACAGTGGCGCAGCCAAAGGCGGCATCAGAACTGGAGGAAAAGGCGGTGGAAAAATGGCACGGCAAGTCATGGGCAATGGCAATTTCTATCCAGTTGACCGCGATTCCATCATCAACGATAATAATGTAGATGCAGCACTCGCCTCGCTTAAAGGAATCGTTGAAGAAACCGCCCAAACAAAACTTGACGTCGATAAAACTATCAAAAACGGACTAAAACAAGGTGGCATCTTTCTACCCGAAATGGAAGACATTAAAGACAAAAAACTTCAGGTCATTCTATTGATTGACAATGGTGGTTTCTCCATGATGCCTTATGTCCGCATGGTTCAAGACCTTTTCAAAAAAATGAAAACGCGTTTTGCCCACGACATGAAGGTCTATTACTTTCATAATACCATTTATAGCTACGTTTATACTGATGCACCCCGCACCAAAAAAGTAACAATTGATAAACTACTGACCAATGACCCAAACTACCGAGTTTTCATTATCGGAGATGCCTCCATGGCTCCTTATGAATTGAATCAAGATAGTGTCATCAATTGGGGTCGAATTGCCGAAAAATTTAAAAAAGCAGCTTGGCTCAACCCAGAACCCCAAAAATACTGGCACTACACCATGACCACTCAAGCACTCGGTCGTATCTTTCCTATGTATCCATTGACGCCTCGTGGAATTGAAAAATCGGTTCAGGAAATGAATAAAAAAATGGATAAGTAAAAAACTATGAGACTTTATTCTGAAATAGTTTATAGAACAACGAGTGCTTATTATTTGCAAACGCTACAGCTATTCTATCCTAAAAATCCTTACAGGTTATGAATAAACTTCTGAATACTGTCAGTAGGGCCTAAGTCGAGTTGCTTTTTCAACCTATTTCTGGCATTCTTTACACTACTGACACTCACATTCAAAATAGCAGCAGTTTCCTTAAGAGAAAGATTCATCCTTATACAGATGGAATGTTTGATGGCGTTTGGCGTGTGATTTATATCAAGCCCTCTCAGGTTTTCGATAAAACTGGGGTTGCGTTTTTCGTATTCTAAACTAAACTCTGGCCATGAAATTTCACCATCAGATAGTTTCTTTAAAATATCACTTAAGTTTTCAGTTGGTTTGGGAGGTATTGGGGATTTAGTAGAAACATTTGGGGCAATAACTTTCCTCTTATTTGCTTCTTCCTCTTCACTCGTGGTGTCTTGTTTTTGTGAAATTAATCTAAAAAGCAAAATCCAAGCTATGGCAAAAAGAATTATATACCAAAAAGTACCAAAACCGGTGAGTGTAAGCATGAAAGTTGTTTAGAGCTTTAAAATTGACCGGTAGGGTTTAGGTGATTAAAGTTAATAAGAATAAATTTTCGGGCAAAAAGAGATAAACTAAATTCTAAATGAGAAGCACCATGGAATTCAGCAACAAAAGTACCATTGATTGGCTTAAACTATGTCCTCTTTAATACAATTTTTAGGTTCTCATTAGGTTCTCATCTACACATATTAGGGTCAAATCAAATTTTTCGGCACTATTTATTCTTTTCCAAAGTCAACTAAATTACAAGACAAAAGTGCTTTACGAAATTCCTCTATTGTGCGGTCAAGAGTTTGTTCTCTTTGACCAAAGAACTTTTGAATGGCTTACCGCTGAGCCGTATCTCGCCAAGATTGATTTCATAAATCACCTTGAATCTCATTCTTCGGGTGATATCGTTATGGAGAACATAGAAGGTGAAAAAATTTTATTGGCAGACCTTTTACTTCATAAGTTTTTCAAACCTTTCAGCACTATACTCCGAAAGGAAAACCTTTATCATTTAAACGGAAATTGTAATGATTTTCGACTCGAAAACCTTGAATACAAAATTGTATTTCAAAAAGTATGATAAAATCCATTCTGTTGTTTGAGGTTGCTTGAGAATGAAGACCAAATCAGTAAAGTTCCAGTTCAGATTTTTTGGAAAGGCCAAATTTCCAATTTACCGACGTCGTCAGGCAAAAATGGTCTAAATCAGGTTCTTTTAAATCAAGTTCGTAGCTTAAATTCTATTTTAAACAACTTCATTATGTTTGCGTTAGTTAGCTCTTATTATCTTTGTTACGCAAAGTCAAAGTTTTATGAGCTATATCATCCATGTTGATTCCAATTCATTTGAACTTTCTGAGAACAGTTCAAAAAAATTAGACATTTCCGCTACAGCGGAGAACCATTTCCATGTCATACAAGACAATCAAAATTTTGAAGTTTGGATTGAAGATTTTTCAACCCAGAACAAAACTGCCCTTGTTTTTGTCAACGGAGAAAAGTTTACGGTTCAAATTGAAGACGAATATGATCAATTGGTCAAAAAAATGGGTTTAAACATTGGTGGAAACAAAAAGCTCAAAAACATCAAAGCCCCCATGCCTGGGTTGGTTTTGGATATTATGGTAGAAAAAGGTCAAGAAATCAAAAAAGGCGATCAGCTCCTTATTCTGGAAGCCATGAAAATGGAAAACGTCCTCAAAGCAGCTGGAGATGGGATTATAAAATCTATTGAGGTAGAAAAAGGTGCTGCAGTTGATAAAAACCAGATTTTAATAGAGCTGGAATAGGAAAAATGTTAAAAGATATAGATTGAAGGTTCTAAGTCATGCCAAGCGCTCTTTCAACCTTCAAGGTTCAACATCAAACTCTGAACTTAAGATTTAATGAAAAAGATATTAATAGCAAATAGAGGAGAAATCGCTTTGAGAGTCATGCGTTCTGCTCGAAAAATGGGCATCAAAACGGTGGCTGTTTACTCCGAAGCAGATAGAAATGCGGCACACGTAAAATTTGCCGATGAAGCAGTTTTATTAGGGCCTGCTCCTTCTTCCCAGTCGTATTTGGCGATGGAGAAAGTGATAGAAGCAGCCAAATCAACTGGAGCAGATGGTATTCACCCTGGTTATGGTTTTTTGAGTGAAAATGCTGCTTTCGCAGAAAAGGTCACTAAAGCAGGAATCACTTTCATAGGGCCAAACCCACATGCCATTCGAGTAATGGGCAGCAAATTGGCGGCAAAAGAAGCCGTTCGTGATTATAAAATCCCGATGGTGCCGGGTATCGAGGAAGCGATTACGGATGTGACACTGGCGAAGAAAATTGCAAAGAAAATCGGTTTCCCAATTTTGATAAAAGCATCTGCTGGAGGAGGTGGAAAGGGCATGCGAGTAGTTGAAAACATGGAAGAACTTCCCGAGCAAATGGAACGTGCTATTAGTGAAGCAGTTTCTGCATTTGGTGATGGTTCTGTTTTTATTGAAAAATATGTCACTTCTCCACGCCATATCGAAATTCAAGTTTTGGCAGATATGCACGGCAACACTTTGCATCTTTTTGAAAGAGAATGCTCCGTTCAACGTCGTCATCAAAAAGTAGTAGAAGAAGCCCCTTCTGTTGTTTTGACTCCAGAAATAAGAAAAGCGATGGGAGAGGCAGCAGTCAAAGTGGCCAAAGCCTGTGATTATGTGGGAGCAGGAACGGTAGAGTTTTTATTGGATGACCAAAAGAATTTCTACTTCCTCGAAATGAACACACGGCTGCAAGTAGAACACCCCGTCACGGAGTTGATAACTGGAGTTGATTTGGTCGAACAGCAAATTAAAGTGGCAAGAGGAGAGCACCTTTCCATCAAACAAGAAGACTTGACTATCACTGGTCATGCCCTCGAATTAAGAATTTATGCCGAAGACCCACTCAACAATTTCTTGCCTTCTATCGGAACGTTAGAAACTTACATAAGACCAACAGGGAAAGGAGTGAGATTGGATGACGGATATGAGGAAGGCATGGAAATTCCAATTTACTATGACCCAATGATTGCCAAATTGGTCACCTATGGCGATACGCGTGCGGAAGCGATACAAATCATGCTGCAAGCCATTAAAGATTATAAAATCGAAGGACTGGCCACTACCCTACCTTTCGGCAAATTTGTTTGTGAACATGAGGCTTTTATTTCTGGAAATTTTGATACCCACTTCGTAAAAAATTATTACACACCAGAAAAGATAAAAGAAGACAAAGCTGTCGCTGCAAAAATTGCCGCCCAAGTCACATTGAAATATTATTTAGAAAATAAGAATCAATTGAAAGAAATAGAATCCGTAGAATCAAATTGGAGCAATAGGAAATGAGTGAATGTTGGAATAAAGGAAATGAGTGAATATTTCGATTACTCATTTTCTTTTCGACTTCCATTATTCACGCATTCAAAATTTCACTCATTCACTCATTAATTAATATGAAATTAGAGCATATAGGTATCGCCGTCAAAGACCTCGAAAAGAGCAACGAACTCTTCGCTGAACTACTCGGCAAACCGCATTATAAAATCGAAGAAGTCGTTTCTGAAAAAGTAAAAACTTCCTTTTTCAAAACTGGCAAACCGAAAATTGAATTGCTCCAAGCTGGCAGTGAAGAAAGTGCTATTGCTAAATTTATAGAGAAACGAGGAGAAGGAATTCACCACTTAGCTTTTGAGGTAAAAGACATAAAAAAAGAAATGAAACGCCTTGCAGATAAAGGCTTCAAAATTTTAAATAAAGAACCAAAAAAAGGAGCAGATAACAAGTTGATTTGTTTCCTTCATCCTAAATCGACAAATGGCGTTTTGATAGAACTTTGCCAAACGATTGAGGAGAGTTGATTTAGTTGATTAAGTTAATCAACCAATCAACTCAATCAACTCAATCAACTAAATCAACTAACTCGTGACAGAAAAGATAAATACGCTTAACGAAAAGATCAAAGCAGCCCACCTTGGTGGTGGAGAAACTCGTATTGAAAAACAACATAAAAAAGGAAAACTCACAGCGCGAGAGCGAATTCATTTCTTGTTGGATGAAGGCTCTTTCGAGGAAATTGGTGCCTTGGTGACGCATCGTACCAAAGACTTTGGAATGGAAAAGGAAATCTATTATGGCGATGGCGTGGTAACAGGTTACGGCATGGTGAATGGTCGATTAGTTTATGTTTTTGCGCAAGACTTTACCGTTTTTGGGGGCTCACTTTCTGAGACCCATGCCGAGAAGATTTGCAAAATCATGGACTTGGCAATGAAGGTAGGCGCACCGTTGGTTGGATTGAATGATAGCGGTGGTGCGCGTATTCAGGAGGGAGTTCGCTCGCTTGGTGGGTATGCAGATATTTTCTATAAAAATGTGATGGCGTCTGGTGTAATTCCTCAAATTTCGGCCATCATGGGGCCATGTGCTGGTGGGGCAGTTTACTCCCCTGCTATGACGGATTTCACCATTATGGTAGAAAATTCGAGTTATATGTTTGTCACGGGGCCAAATGTGGTAAAAACAGTAACCAACGAAGAAGTTACCTCTGAAGAACTGGGAGGTGCAAGTGCTCACTCCACCAAGTCAGGCGTAACACATCTCACGGCTCAAAACGACATTGATTGTATCAATCAGGTAAAAACGCTTTTGAGTTTTTTACCTCAAAATTGTGAAGACAAACCGATTCGTCTGCCTTATGAAACGGGCAATGAAATACGCGAAAAATTAGACAACATCGTTCCTCCAAGTGCCAATCAACCCTACGATATGCGCGACGTGATTGAGGGTATTTGTGATGAAGAATCTTTCTTTGAAATTCATAAAGATTATGCTGAAAACATTGTAGTAGGTTATGCTCGATTGGCTGGCCGAAGCATTGGTATTGTTGCCAATCAGCCCATGAATTTAGCAGGCGTTTTAGATGTCAATAGCTCAAAAAAAGCTGCGAGATTTGTAAGAACTTGTGATTGTTTTAATGTGCCTTTATTGGTCTTGGTGGATGTCCCGGGTTTCTTGCCAGGCACCGATCAGGAGTGGAATGCAATTATCACCAATGGTGCAAAATTGCTCTATGCATTGAGTGAAGCCACTGTCCCAAGAATTTCGGTTATTACTCGAAAAGCTTATGGGGGAGCTTATGATGTGATGAACTCCAAACACATTGGAGCAGACATGAATTTCGCATGGCCATCTGCCGAAATTGCAGTAATGGGAGCCAAAGGTGCTTCTGAAATTATTTTCCGAAAGGAAATAAAAGCTGCCGATGATCCAGCGGCAAAACTTGCTGAAAAAGAAGCGGAATACGCAGAGAAATTTGCGAACCCATATAGCGCCACAGAGCGTGGATTTATTGATGAAGTGATTCTTCCTAAGAATACACGTCGGAAATTAATTATAGCATTTTCTATGTTGGAAAATAAAACGGTCAGTATTCCTAAAAAGAAACATGGGAATATTCCACTTTAAAAAAAATCGGATATGTCAGATTTAAAAATCTGGCATATCGTTGAATAGAGCAGTGAGAATCACCTTTTCAAAAGACACAAAGGAATGGGTGGTGGTGGCTTTGAAGATTTAATTAAACCACAAAAGACACAAAAATATTTTGTGACCCTTTTGTGCTTTTTGTGGTTCAAAAAAACTATTGCGCTTGCTGAAAGAGTCCTTCTATCTTTTCCAAAATCTCTTTCCCATCCGTTTCATACTTTTTTAATAAAGCACGAATTTCTTCATCATTTTCCAGTTCTTTTAGCTTTTTCTCAATAAGACCGTTTTCATTAATATGGCCGAGCGTTTCTTCCAAATCCTCTAAGATGACTTTGGCTGGCCCTTCATACCCTTTCAAAAATTCTTGCAAGTCTTTTCGGTTGCGAATGCTTTCGACTTGTTCTTTCAGCGCCGGATCATTTTCAACAGCATTTCCGAATCTTTCCAACTTAGTTTCCAACTCCTGCCCTTCGTCTTCAAATCTTTTGAGGAGTGCTTGCAGGTCTTCATCTTTTTCGATTTCCTTCAATTTCTCTTTCCAAATTTTACTGTCATCTGTGATATTTTTACCTTTCTCCGCCACTTCATCAATCACGTTTTTGATTTTATCAATACCATTTCCATCCAAGAATTTTTTGGCCTTGTTTGCCAAATCATCAATCGCTTCTTTTGCCTCTTCCGAGGAAACATCGATTTGCTCTTTTTGAACGGTAGGTTCTCCTTCGCAGCCAATTAGGAAAAATCCAAAAAGTAAAATTGAATAGCAGAATATGTTTTTCATAATTTAGAAATTTAAAAACTAAGAATAAATCGATTGGCAACCTGCCCCTCATATTCAATCTCTTTCTCAAACTCAAAACCACTCTTTAAAAGTATTTTTTGAGAATTTTCATTTTCAGGATGAGTGATGGCGATTAGGGTTTTGTAAGATTCTAAAGTCGCTGCAAAGCTAACCAATGCTTTGGAGATTTCGGTGCCGTAACCATGACGCCAGTATTTTTTCAAAATGCAATACCCCAATTCTAAAGTAGTCGGATTTACAAATTGCAATTTGGAATAGCCAATAAATTCTCCATCCTCCTCTCGGACAGCATAATACCCCACTTTTCTATATAACTTATTTTGTTCCAAATCTCTTTCAAACCGACTGATACCCTGCTCTCTCGAATAGGCAAAACCCGAAGTATATTTCATCACATCTATACTTCCAACCACAGATAAATAATTTTCTAAATCCTCTGGCTTTAACTTATTGTAAATCAATCGATTAGAATGAAATGGCATGAATAAAATTTAAGTGAATTATTTGAGCGAATTTCATGGAGTGACTTAGAGGAACGCGGATGACACGGATTAACGCAGATAACCACGGATTTTTTCTCGAAGGTAAAAGAATTTATAGTGCCTATAATTTGGCTTTAGAGCAATTTTTAAATTGGCTAAAGGCTGCAAGTACTATTCTGAATTATCTTAGACTCGATAGTTATTGGGTTGTTGATACCAAGCACCATCAAACTCTAAAAAAATCCGTCCTAATCCTTTTTATCCGTTAAATCCGTGTCCTATCAACGTCTCAAAGAAAACTCCGCCTCAACCTCCACCCGCATCCGCTCCCTCGAAACAGGATGCTCAAATTCCAAAACCTCCGCATGAAGATGCAAGCGTTCTCCGCGCAACCCATACAAATCATCTCCAACAATTGGCGTATTCAAACCATCAGCATGAGCAGCATGCACTCGTAATTGATGAGTCCGCCCAGTAACCGGAAAGAAATGAATCAAAGTTTTTTTATCAATATGCTCAACAACTTTCCAATTCGTTCGAGCAGATTTTCCATGTTTATAACAAACTAATTGTTGTGGCCGATTATCCAAATCTACACGAATTGGCAAATCAATAGCACCTTCTTTTTTCTCCACAATTCCATCGAGTAGCGCGACATATCGTTTCTTGATAGTTCTTTTTTCAAATTGCTTTTGCAAAAATTTATGTACCTCTTTTGACTTGGCAATCAACATCAAACCCGAAGTGGACATATCCAATCGGTGGACAATCAATGGGCCCGTTGCTTTTGGGAATCGCTGTTTCATCCGCAGCCAAACTGAATCTTGAACCGTCTTGCCAGGCACAGAAAGAAACTCCGCAGGTTTGTTGATGACCACCAAATGCTCATCTTCAAAAACGGTTGAAATCGTCTTCCCTTCTGCTGGATTAATCAAGAGTGGATTTTCATCCATCTCAATTCCATCCAACATGTGGGCGAGAATGGGTTCACATTTCCCACGACAAGCAGGGTAAAACATCTGATGTTTTCTAATCTCCGAACTCGGTGATTTGCCCCACCAAAACTCAGCAATAGCGATGGGTTTCAAATTATTTTTGAAAGCGTATTGGAGCAATTTTGGCGCTGCACATTCACCAGCACCCGACGGTGGTTTATTATCAAACGTGTTGATGAATATATCAAAGAGACTTTTGGTATCACCTTTCACATTCAAAAACTGATAGCCTTCAAATAATTGTTTTTGAAGCTCCGCAGATTTGTTTTTTCGTTTTTCTTTTAGGGAATCAATTTCGTCCGTATAAAATTCTAATTTCTTTTTTTCGGTTGCCAAACGTTCTTCCCAATATTTTGCAAGTCGTTTTAATGTTCTGCTTTTTGTGAGACTTTCCTCCTTCAACTCTTCTTTTAAAATTGCTAACGCTGCATCTGTCAAGGTATTCGCCGCTTCTTTTCTTCTTTGATTTCTAATTTTCTTGGCAGCTTTTACGGCAGCTCTTTCATTGGTCAAATCGTCATTTGCTTTGGCTTCCTCTTTTTCAAAAACACTTTTTGCCACAGCTAATTCAGGTTGCTGCTCCAACTCCACTACCCGCTTATTGATGATATCCAACTCTTTCATTCCTTTCATAAAAAAGTTGTCCTCCTCAAACATATCAAAAACCGAAGGCACAAAAATCGGATGCTGATTCGTTCCATTTAATTTTCCTGAAAAGGCCGTCAAATAACCGATTTCACCTTTCAAATTTTCGATCACCAAAACCCCAAACATCTTTCCAATGGGCAAATCTGTTTTACCTTCTACCAAACCAAAATTATGTTCCCAATCATGAGTCATTAGATATGCCTGCAATTCTTGCGCAGCCATAATGCACAGCGCGTGTGGCTCGTAATAAAAAGGAAAAGTAAATCGTTCTGGAAGTGCGATTCCTTTTATATCACCCTTAAATTTATGAAATAGAGAATGTTCGATTGTTTGATAATTTGCCGCAAAAATAGTGGAACTACTTACTTATTCACCCGAAGGCAACTTTTGTTTTATAAAACCTTCCTCTATTTAACTTTTCCAACGCCTCGAACTGCAACTTCTTTACAAAAAACTTACTTTTGCCTACAATGAGAAACAAAAAAATCATTCTTGCAATAACAGGAAGCATCGCCGCCTACAAAGCTGCCTTCCTGACGCGGCTATTTATCAAGCAAGGCGCTGAGATTCAGGTGATTATGACGCCTTCTGCGGCCGCCTTTATCACGCCGTTGTCCCTTTCTACCCTATCAAAAAGACCCGTTCATTCTGAAGTCATTTCTGAAGAAAGTTGGAATAATCATGTTGAATTGGGACTTTGGGCAGATGCAATGGTCGTAGCTCCTGCTACCGCAAATACGATGGCGAAATTGGCGAATGGAATTTGTGATAGCATGGTTGGTGCCGTTTATCTTTCAGCAAAATGCCCTATCTTTTTTGCCCCAGCGATGGATTTGGATATGTGGAAACACCCCTCTACCAAAAAGAATTTAGAAACCCTAAAATCTTATGGCAACGAAATCATTCCAGTAGGTCATGGCGAACTGGCAAGTGGATTGGTAGGTGATGGACGAATGGCTGAGCCAGAGGACATTGTCAAATTTTTAAATACTCATTTTGAAAAAAAGCAATCTCTAAAAGGTAAAACGGCCATCGTAACGGCTGGCCCTACTTTCGAAGCCATTGATCCCGTTCGTTTTATTGGAAATCGATCGACTGGAAAAATGGGGATTGCTATTGCCGAAAAATTGGCTGACCGCGGAGCAAAGGTGCATTTGATTTTGGGCCCTACTGCTCAAAAATCAGATCATGAAGGAGTGAACACCATCAACGTGACCTCGGCCGAGGAAATGTACCAAGCCGCCACCAAGCATTTCAAAAAAGCAAACGTTGCGGTCATGGCAGCAGCAGTGGCAGATTACCGACCGAAAACGGTTTCCAATAAAAAGATAAAGAAAAAAGAAGGCGACATGGCGGTCGAATTGGAACGCACCAAAGACATCGCCAAGGCATTAGGAGAAACCAAAAAGAAAGGTCAATTAACCATTGGTTTTGCACTCGAAACCAACAACGAAAAAGCGAATGCCAAAGGAAAAGTTGAAAGAAAGAACTTTGATTTTATCGTTTTAAATTCGCTGAGAGATAAAGGTGCGGGCTTCGGTCATGATACCAATAAGGTGACTTTTATTTTTAAAGATGGTTCTGAAAAACCATTGAAATTAAAATTAAAAACTCAAGTAGCAGATGAAATTGTGGATGAAATTGAAAAACTCCTAAACGACTGATAATCATGAAGTTATTAATTATCAACGGCCCAAACCTAAACCTATTGGGCACACGTGAACCTGAAATCTACGGTGAAGAAACCTTTGAGGAATATCTACTCATTTTGCAACAGGAGTTTCCAACAATCACCATCAATTATTTCCAATCCAATCATGAAGGTGAAATCATTGACAAATTGCAAGAAGCCAATTATGATTATGAAGGTATTGTTCTGAATGGTGGTGCATACACGCACACTTCTATTGCCATTAGAGATACCATCGCCGCGATTGAGCCACCCGTTGTGGAGGTTCATATTTCAAACGTCTATGCACGCGAAGCATTTCGACAACATTCTTACTTTTCTGCTGTTTGTGAGGGCGTGATTGTTGGGCTTGGTTTGAGAGGCTATGAATTAGCTGTTCGATATTTGATGTAAGTAACCGTCCAAAAATACTAATAAGTAATTCGAGTTTCTTTTTGCACCACTCTTCGTTAATTTTTATTTCAATAGCTAAGGCTATTCAAAGAAAAATTGCCTCGATTGGCACAAAAATAATTCTCGAATTATTCTATCAATATTCATGACCGATTACTTAAATCCTTTTATGACTATTTTATACTACGTATTTATTGGACTAATAATTTTCGTTTTATTGTTTGTGATTTGTGGATACCTTCTATCCTCTCCAAAATATCAAGGTCCAATTTCAGACCATTTTGATGGTAAAAAGTTTATCAATTACGGTGGAATTAATGCCAACCAAGTTGATAAAATTTTCAAACTTTTATTGACCAGAAAACCGACCAAATGGGTAATTCCAAAGGATATTGTAAAACCATCTTCAACTATAGAAAGGGTTGACAATCAGGAATTTAGAGTTACCTACATCAATCACGCTACTATATTAATTCAATGTTTCGGAGTAAACATTTTGACTGACCCCGTTTATTCTTGGGCAGCTGGTTTGTTTGGAATTATTGGTCCAATTAGAAGACTAAAACCAGGCATAAAACTGAACGACCTCCCTCCCATTGATTACGTTTTCATTTCACATAACCATTATGATCATCTCGATACTTCGGCTATTAAAAAGTTAGAAAAGAAGTTTCAACCCAAGTTTATCACGACTTTAGGAAATGACCTTTTTCTAAAAAAATATGTGAAAAAGGTTCAGGCATTTGATTGGTGGGATTCTATAAAATTGACTGATGAAATAGAAATGCATATCACGCCTGGTCAACATTTTTCCAGTAGAGGAATATTTGATCGAGACGCCAACCTTTGGGGCGGATTTGTTTTAAAAACACAAAAAGGAAATATCTATTGGTCTGGAGACAGCGGCTACGGAACGTTTTTCAAAGACATTGGAAAACGACTGGGGCCAATGCGTTTTTCTTGCATTCCAATTGGTGCTTACAAACCAGAATGGTTCATGGGGCCAATTCACATCAACCCCGAAGAGGCAGTGCAGGTGCACCAAGATGTACAATCTCAACAATCCATGGCCTTTCATTGGGGTACCTTCAATCTTTCCGACGAAGGATGGGACGAACCCATCCATTCCCTCGAATTAGCTTTGACAGAAAAAGGATTACAAATTACTGATTTTCAAGCAATTGTAAACGGTTCCTTTTTCCACGAAAAGTGGTAATTAACTATAAGTTGCTGTGAATTGAATATATGAATTGCTCAAAACCTTAATCTCAAATTTTCGCTTTTAACTGCCATTCTTAAACAACTTCCGCACATAAAAGCTCAGATACTTCTCAGGCGGTGACTTTCTTTTACCTCCATGTTTTTTTCCCCGAGAAAGTAAAGAGGTTGCGGGAAGTAATTGTCTAAGAAGGAAAATAAAAAAAACCGCTCCCATCGGTTGGAGCGGTTCTATTATCCAGAACATACATACAAGAGAACACTACTAAAAGTATTTTTTTGAAGTTTTCAATAGCTTAATTCAAAAAGAAGATTGACAAATTTTTGATTTTTGGTTCCCCCTTCAAGGGGTCAAAGAAAAAGAAGTAGGGGGTTAGCCTTAGGTATTAGATTTTAAGGAAAAACTCGGTTAAGTAAATATTTACACAGACAAAGACTTACCCCTCTACTTTTGATAAAACAAAACTTTAAAACACACTATGAGAAAAGTTCTTTATTCGATTTTAGGTTCCAGCATGAAGGCGCCGAGCGCGCTCAAAATTGACCCTTCACCTTCAACTGGAGGTTTTTACAACTCATCTAGTACATGCAGTTTATATTTTTCAATGGTCTTGATCAGCTTTCTATCATAGTTTTTGTCGGTCGCGTAGCCGAGCTGTTTTAGGCCTTCTGACCATTGCACGTAATCGATTCCGTATTTCTGTAATTTCTTATATCGACCGCTGGAGAGGAGTTTGCTATGCGCACGCCAGCCTTCCCATACCGTTTTATATTTTCTAAAAAAGTCTTTGTGATGATCATCGTTGAAGTTTGCACAATGATTCTTTGCACATCTTTTTGAAAAACATTTGATACCAAAGTGATTGTTGTTGGACTTGGCCAAACGGCTATCACCGTTGCGGCTTTCGATAATGCCTTGTGCCATTTTGATACTGGCAGGCACACCATACTTATGCATTTCGTTGACGGCAATTTTTGCAAAACGACGGATGTAGGCCTTCGTCTCCAAGGTGCTCAAATCATCAGAGTCAACTGGTGCAAATGGATTCGCATCTACTTTCTTTTTGCGTTTTTCTGCTTCTTCTATGGAAATGAACTTCGCTTCTTTCTTAGAAGGAAAAGAAAGGGTACTAAACCATGCTTCATCTTTGCTGACTGGTGGCTCTTCCTCGTCATAGGCTACTGCCAATGCTGGATTGGGAACATTAAAAGTGAATTTAAAATCACTCTTCAAAACGAAAATCGCTGCAAGCGAAAGAAAGCCGATTTTATACCACGGCAATTCGTAACGCTGCGTAGGTTTAGAAATAAATGTGTGGAAATAATATTTCAGCACAACAAATAGTTTCATCAAACCTTGAAACAATTGTTTTAAAATCTTTTCGAAATTAAAACGCTCAAATGGGAGGTCATTTTTTGTGTAATTCAAGTCCTGTGCTTCCTCAAAATAGAGTCGGTATTTACCGTTTTGATACTCCTTATGAAAACTTTTTGATTGATTCCTTTTCATGACTCACAATTTTTCGTACCTTTAAGGCCGTTAATTAAACATTTTATTGCGTTTGTATTTCATTCACGATGCAAATTAAAACAAATAGTTTTATTTTGACAAACTTTTAAACAAAAAAATTTAAAAAAATATGGCTGATTTTTCAGAAAGCATTGTAAATCAACGGTTTAAGTCAGTTTTTGAAGAACTTGATAGAACGAATAGAATTAAAGGAAAATCGGACATTGCTAAAAAACTGGACACCTATAACCACGTAATTAACTCGATTTTGAAGGGTCAGCGGAACGTGACCGTGGAGCAATTGACCAAACTGTTTCATACTTATGGACTCAATGCCAACTATATGTATGGCTTGAGCGAGGAAATGTTTTTGATGAATCACCCCGCAAATGCTGATTTATCGACCAAACATCTGAGTGAAGTGAGCTTGTATGGCCGCAATAATATTAAGTTGGTTCCGAACTTGGCTCGTGCAGGTGTTGCCCTCGACCCCAACAATCGCGAATCAGTTGATGAATTTCCACGTTTCTCTGTTCCAGGGTTGGATGGTGATTTATGGGCTTTCCAAATTAGCGGAGACAGCATGTTGCCGACTATTACCAACGGTGATAAAATTATTTGCGAAAAACTCGAAACCAGCGAGCCAATTAGAGATAATCAGGTTTATGTAATTGTTTCGGATGTAGTGGTGGCCAAAAGAGTGCAGCAAATCAGAAATGATAATCACGTGACTAGCCTGCGCTTAATCAGCGACAACAGCGACGTGTACAAACCTTATGAAATAGGTGTTGAGGAAATCAGACACATTTTGAGAGTGAAATGCCGTTTGACTTCGCATTCGATTGCATAGGCCCTCACACTGTTGAAACAAAACACACAGGAGAAATAACAATCCCTCTTGCTTTTTGAATAGCAAGACTTTACAAACATTCATG
This sequence comes from uncultured Saprospiraceae bacterium, assembly GCA_937924495.1. Lineage (GTDB taxonomy): Bacteria > Bacteroidota > Bacteroidia > Chitinophagales > Saprospiraceae > JAGQWW01. The sequence continues at coordinate 21,888 of CALDSS010000077.1, read as the reverse complement.
AGATTACTAGCCAGGATGTCTTTCAATTGAGAAAGGCATCCTGTTTTTTTCTCTAAAATCTCTCTGCGTAACTCTGTGCTTCTCCTTGCAATTCTGTGTCCCAGCTCATTCCATTGAGTTCTATTTTACCTACTTTTACTAAATGAATAACCTCCTTGTCAAAATCAACGGCATCTTCAATGGAGAACAAAAAAACTTCCAATTCGATCTCCAAAATGGCTACACTGGAGATGGCTTTTCATTTCAATCTACCCTTTCCCAAAAGCAGATAATTTTAAACTTCCACCCCACCCTTCCTTGCCAAATTCATGAACTAAAAATTGTCTTCCCCGTTCAAAATTTCCAGCCCAAAACCTTTTTCATAAACGGCTATCAAACTTGGTCAGAAAGTCATGAGGTGCCATGCGACCAAAAGATAAAAGGCATCAACCCTTGGTGGTGGCTGGTCAATCAGCGATATCAGTTTAAACGATATGGTGATTATTGGTTTGAGGAGGAGTGGACAAAAAATGAATTGCCGACCAGTTATACTTTTTGTTATTTTAAAAATGAGGAAAGTGAAAAACGGTTTTTCGGAAGTATGGGAGAAGAGCTTGGCTACACTGTTTTCCAATGGGACAATGACAACGATAACTTACTCATTTACAAAGACTTGCGTGGAAAAGTATTTTCAAAAAAAGAAGAAATACTAAACCTCATCGAAGTTCCTCAAGAGGAATATCTCAAAAAATTAGGCTACAAAAACAAACCTCAAAAACCCACTACTGGTTGGACGAGTTGGTACAACTATTATGATAAAATTGATGAAGATATCATTCATCAAAATTTGGAGGCTTTCGCCAAAAGGAAAATTCCAATTGATATTTTTCAGATAGATGATGGTTGGCAGCGGCAAATTGGGGATTGGCATGCCAATGAAAAATTCCCAAACGGCATGGAATCGTTGGCACTTAAAATTCATAAAAAAGGTTATCAGGCAGGGCTTTGGTTGGCGCCATTCGTGGTCTCACCCAACTCTTTCATTTTTAATCATAAAAAAGAATGGCTCGCTAAAAAAAATGGCAAACCGATTCATTGCGGATATGTGCCTGCATGGGGAGGCAAATTCTTCCTACTTGATTTGCAAAAAAAAGAAGTGTTGGATTATATTGATAATTTTCTAAAAAAGGTAGTTGACGAATGGGAGTTTGATATGGTAAAATTGGACTTTTTGTATGCCGCTGCCATGCAATCGGATACTGGAAAATCACGTGGCGAACTGGTGCACGAAATGATGGATTTTCTCCATCGAATTTTAAAACATAAAAAATGGCTGGCCTGCGGGGTGCAGCTCGGAAGCACTTTTGGCAAAGCAGATTTTTGTAGAATTGGAGCCGACATTGGTCTCGAATGGGAGCATAATATTTTAGCCAATCACATCCGTTATCGAGAACGAGTCTCGACGCTCAGCTCTTTGCAGGCTACCCTATCGAGAGCATTTTTGAATAACACCGTTTTTCAAAATGACCCTGATGTTTTCATGCTGCGCAATGAAGGAAACAAACTGACCAAAACTCAAAAAGAAACCCTTTTCCGAGTCAATCAAATTTTAGGCAATCTATTGTTCACTTCTGATAATATTGATAATTACGATGACAAAATGATGGATTTGTATTTGAGCCAGTTTCCACAAAAGGTACGACGGGTTTTGAGTGTGGAGCAGGAAGGATTGATTTATCGAGTGCATTATGAAGAAGAGGGGATTTCTAACAATTTATTGGTAAATTTATCAGATAAGTCGATTGAGGTTAAGCATGAAAACAGGATGATTCGATTGAAGGCTTTTGAATCGAGGATTTTAGTAGGAAAATAGCTATAAATAATTATTACATGTTTTAAGTTTTATTTTAATTTCTTTTCGTTAGTTCCTGATAATCAATCGATTATAAATTTCTTTTGCAAGAACTTCTTTAAAGAAATATAAGGTGGATATGTGCACCAAGGTGCACATAGGTACAAGTTGGCGAGAATTTGAAAAAGAAACCAAACGACAGACGACACTCTACCCGAGTAGGGAGAACAAAAAAATCGTCTTGTTCAAAACAATTTTTTGCTCAATTTTTCGCCGAATACCAGGTGGAACTATTCCCGAAAACCACCCAAATCCAAAGTAGGGATCACTAAAGTTTTTTCAAAGAATGAAAAACAAGAATTTTTTAAATCTCATTTTAAGTGTTTTCTGTTTTACACTTATTTTTTCCTGTAAACAAGAACCAATTTCAGATTTGGACAAGAATTATCAATTGATACAAAACAGAAATTCTGATGAATCTTGTCTGTCAGGGCTGGCAGTAGAAGGAGTGTCAACGAACGAGTGTTCACCCGGAATGTATAGTGTCGAGAATGGTGTTCTAAAATTCTTAAACTCAGCGGAATTTTTAAAAACAATTGACTTTTTAAGCTGCGCTGATTCCAACACAAAAAACTCATGGCTTAACAATTTACCTATCACATCTGCACATGATGTCTACGAGGAATTCATGGATCATTTTTGTGATGAATCAATCACAAGCGAACAACTCGATTCATTATTAACTGATTATGAAGGAAAGATAAGATACAATTGGATAGATGAAGCAGATATAGAAATAGAGCCTCTTTACAATACTTACTCGAGGTTTCGTAATATGAATGGTCATTTTCTCATAGGTTCTCAGATCGAATCTGAAGTCCAAAGTGTAAGGATTTCTGTTTTTGAGGAAGACTGGGAAAAACTTCAACAAATTATTTCAACACCCGGTTTCCCGACAGATTCCGTCAGCTATGAAGGAGATACCACATTTGTGATTTTTAGAGAAAGTTCGGTGAATTATGGTCCTCCACAATGTTGCCCCAATAAAAATCATGAATTTTTTCACTATCCCCCAGCAGATAGAAGAAGGCTTGAATCATCTTATACTTGGGTAGATGAAAGCAGAGTCTTTAGAAATAGTGGAGGGTGGTTTGCAGACCCAATTTTGTCCTTTAGTATCAAAGCGAATCTTAGAAAACGAAATGATTTAGGAATTTGGTCATGTCACAAAAGGCATTTTAAATTTCACTCCGTTATTGACTGGTGGGTGGTACCAACAGGTAAAATTGAAAAAGAAGATTTACACTATGGAGTTGAAAATAGTGCGTGGACTTGCAGAGTATCCGGTTTAGTGGGAAAGTTTACCTCGAGTAGAATTGGTCCTTTTGAATCTCGTCCGGAAAAAATAGTTTGTGCATATAAAATTGATCATACTACCCACATTCATGAAGAATTATCATCTCCACCGGAACAATCATTTACCATCAGTTGCTTCGAACTGAATCGTCAGATTTGTAAAATTTGTCCGCCAGGGTATTACTGGGATAAGTTGAACTGTTACTCTCATATTTGTGCGTATAAGACATTTATTTGGAATAACGGTTATTATTATCACCCGTATCCCTTTGGTCCGGGGGGAGATCCTTGTCCTTTAGGAGGAACATTCAATGGTTCTCATTGTGGTGTTGGTTCTGTTCCCGCAGGTTGGGAAGGAGAAGCCTTTATCTACAACGATTGCTTCTACGTAAGACCTCATTATCCGTAATTCATTCATTAATTTCTTAAATCAAAGAGCATAACAGTAGCCCTGTTATGCTCTTTAAAAAAATCAAAAAATGAATGTACGAACAATTTTCATCATCTTTATTTTTTTGAATTCAGGGGGGCTCATCTTCGGTCAAAGTCGGTTAAATTATTTGTTTTATGCAGGACCGAGTATTACAAATATTCATAATTTTGAACTTGGAGAAAGACAATTTTATATATCTCCTGAAAGACCATATTATGATATGAATTATCATGTAGGTTTCAGCATAGAGAAGGCTTTCTTCAGCATAGAATCCTTAAAGAGTCGAGCCGGAATCCTTTATGAAAGGAGGAGTTCTTCGGAAGTAGCATTTAATAAAAAAACTTTTCTCTATGGTGACTTTTTAGGCATTTCTGTCTCAGGGTTGTGGAATCCAACTAATGAAAAAGAAATAAATATAGAGTTTGGAGGGTTATGTCATGTTTTAGTCAATGAATCATTGGGTCTGCATGCCATACCGTTTCGTTCCGTAGAAATTAATTTACTTTCCGGGATAGAGTTTAAGTTAATCTCGAAATTTCACATTGGGATTCGTTACTCATTACCTCTGAACTATTTATCAGGAAATGTTGAATCTACAAATCCAGGAGAGATTGAAACTAAACAGAAAACGCAATCTTTTCAGTTTTCGCTTATCTACAAAATCAAAAATATATGAAAAAAATAAGCCTGTTTTTCTTAGTCCTTATTTCCTCTATTCAACTGTATTCTCAGAAAGTCCATATTCTTTCAGGGATAAACTATTTTTATTTATCGGGAGACATTTATTCAAGCACCGATACTTTTTCCAATAATTTTAATAGTAGTGGCGATTATGGATTTCAAGTCGGATATAACATTGAATTTTTGATAAAGAAAAACATTTCTCTTTTATTAGGTCAGGAGTTTTCACAAAGAAATTTTAAAAATGTACATATAGAAGAGGAGAGTATAAAAGAAAGTCGATTTATTTACCTTTCCACTCCTATACTATTAAACTATAAAATTACACCGAAATCAACCTTGAATACTGGATTTTTATTAGATTATCTTTTACACAAACAAAAATTGACCTATTTTGATCCTGACACCTTAGAACCCGGACTTCTAAATTACGATTTCGCATTTAACGTGGGTTTTAGACAACGATTCAAAGCTATTGAAGTTTGTTTGGAATGGACAATAGGCTTCCTGGATATTATTTCACTGGAATCGGAAAATCCGAATTTATACAAGGAAAATTCTAAAAGTCGAATGTTAAAATTAGGACTTGCATATCAAATTGAATAAACATGATTGAAGAAAAAACTCTCGCCAACAAAGCGTAGCCGTCCATAGCCGCTATACGCGGCTACGGCGGCTACGCAGACCGTTCAGCGCAATTAGAAGAGAAAAAAACTGTAATTGCTCTTAAAAAAGTTAAAAACCAATAATTCTTAACCCAGACGGTTATTTAAAAACTAAAACTCAATTTGTAAGTTTTTAAACTAATCAGTCCATAAAACCGCTACGGTCATGAAAATCAATTACCAAATTTTAGTAGTTCTTATCTATGGAATATTTTTCCATATGCAACCTACATTCGCCCAAATGTTCGAAGTTCCACTTGAAAAGAAAATAGAAAAATCTCTTATTGTGATTGAGGGAGAAGTAATAAAGAGTACTCCTTATTTCGGTCGAGTAGGAGAAATATATACAACACATCGTGTGAAAGTTTATAAGACTTTAAAAGGAAATGAACCCCAAACTAATTTTGTAAAAGTTGTCACGAGGGGAGGAAGAATTGATGAATTAAGAGAAACTTGGACGCATCAACTCACTTTGAATGTTGGTGAACATGGAATTTTCTTTTTAAATCATTCAAGTTATCCCATAATGGAGAATGAACTTGACACCTTAACATCCTATGAGGTATATTCAAGCCAACAAGGATTTTTGAAGTATGATCGAGTTAATGGAAAAAATATAGCATTTGAACCATTTAATACTTTTGCAGATATTGATCCTTTAATAGCTAGAATTAAAGGCATTCCATTTCAATCAAAAGAAATTGATGCTGAAAATTGCCTTATTTATACATTTGTTCCAAGTATTTCAGATGAGCAGACTTTGCTTTCCATCAATATCATGGCTCGAATTCTTATAGGAAGCAAAGAATTATTCAAATCTTCAATTGCAATAGAATATGACACAACACTTTGGGGAAGTAACCTTATATCAAATGAAGAAATTATCGTTTCAGATGGAGAAATTTCCTCATCTACCAGTTATACTTTAAATGCAATTGATCTTGAGCCTAATATATTGAAGATTACAGTTGAGGCAACAGGTGATAATAATGATCTATATTCTTTAACTCCTCAAAATAGCAACCTTGCAACTATTTCTATACCAATTGAGAGCCTTCCTAATGAACTGGATTTTGATTTTAACTATGAACTCATTGAACAAGAAAATGAATACTTCGATCCTCCTACAGAAATGGGTAAACCTTTTAATTGCGTTCAGTTGGAAAGTGAGGGTTCGGATGTTGACCCCAAAATTTCAACTTTTACTCCTAAGGTCGTTGCTGCTGGAGTAAGAGACCTATCTTTAAATACGCCACCTATTCCAGGGAAAATTACCATTTATGGAAGTGGGTTCGGAACCTTGGGTATTGATTTTGACACGATTGATTTAGGCAATGCCTATCGAGTTGAGTTTAAACATGCAGATGTTGGGCCAACCGGAAACTGGGTAAGCCCTGGCGTGAGAAATGATTATGTGTTCTGGACAGATGATTCTATTCAAGTTTACGTTCCATCAATAGGAGAGTTTAGAAATAATGGTACTATCGAACCTGATAATTACTGTGGTACTGGAACAATTCGAGTAGTTTCGGGAAGAACTTTTTTAGGATTTTTAAGGTCGGACGAAAGTGAAGATGAGCTAACAGTTCGATACTCAGTTAGAAATGGAACGACCAATGATGCAATGAATCCGCCTCTTGAAAGTATAAGAGGAAAAATCATGAACTTTTTTGACGGAGGTATTCCATTTTTTTACAATCAGAATTTCCCAGTTATTGCAAGACAGGATGCAGAATGGGCCATGTCCGAATGGAGATGCAAAACGGGAGTTAATCTGAATATTCAGGAGCAATCTAATATTCCAGCTTCTGCGATGCCCTTCGCCTGTGAAATTGAATGGAGTGATCTACCTGCTGGAGTTAATACCTCTACTGGAGCATTTGTCTCATTTGGTAGTGCCGCCACTCCATGTTTTAGTGTTGCTGACACAAGCGCAATCCACTCTAGACACAATTTCAAGACATTAACGGTCAATAAAAATCAGAACTGGCATATGGGTCCAGATTCTATCACTTTAACAAACAATCAACATGACTTACGTTCTGCGCTTCTACACGAATTTGGTCACACCCACTATATTCAACACTCTTTAAATGAAAGAGAGTTAATGTTCTTCAATCCAGAGCTTTTTTCAAAGTATTTTAGAAATATTACTCCAGATGCCTGCTTAGCAGGAATCCATGTATCAAATTTCAGCGCGGGAATTGCTCCAACGATAAATTGTGGAGGCAGTCCAAATATGCAATCTATAACGCCACCCAATTGCCAGTTAATATTTACAACCGATACTAGAGATATAAAAGAACTTATTGGAGCTAAAGTTTTTCCTTCACCTGCTACGGACGAATTAACAGTTAAACTGGAAAACAATTTTGGTCAGAATGGAAAAATTTCAGTTATCAATTTACATGGTCAGGTAATTTATTCCACAAAAACTCCCACATCGACAAATAGCAAAACATTTGATATTTCAGGGATAAATTCCGGCATATACTATCTGTTTATTGAGATAGCTCCAAATCAGTCTTACTCAACAAAATTCATTAAGATATGAAAAGGATGCTCATTATTTTGCTTGGGATAGGATGGCTCTCATCATGTAACTCATATATTCCATTTGTCTCAAATCTGGAAACAGGTACTGAAAACTGTAAAGACCTTAAAAACTTTGTTTCTAACCATTGGTATAGTCACAAAAATAAACATTTGTATAGATGTAAGGATCAAGAACAGTTTGTTAAGGAAATATATTCTAATTTCAAAGAATGTTTTTTTGACTCATCCTTCGATGAAATAAAATTTTTTTTTGGAGAACCTAATTTAGAAATACCCTTTGACGAACTTCATTATCATATTTCAAAAGATTGCCTGCAAAAATATCTTCCCTGTGAACTATTGGTAATCAGTTTTGATAATTCCACGAATAAACCTGTTTCAATAATGTTTCAATAAATAATTAATCGATAAAGGAAAACTGCGCTGAACAAAGCATACCCGTCAAGCTGCCCTATACGGGCAGCCTGCGGGTATGCCGACCGTTAGCCCCCAACCAAACCCAACCTCCTAACAAAATTCCATGTTTACCCAACTAAACAATTAGAACATGAAAAGATTCCTAATTTTATTTATTGCTTCAACCTTTCTTTTAGGATGTAAAAAAGAATCTTCAGTTAATCTATCCTCCGATGATTGTAACTTTGCACAAAGTTTAGCAGCACTAAATAAACTTATTGTTGAATGTAATGACAGTCAATTAAATTCAGTATCCGAAATAGAAGAAAACTTGATTGGCGATTGGACGCTAAGCGGCATACGATCTAATTGGACTGCTTTTGAGCAAGCCTCAGAATGTTTATTACTTTCTATTTCTCCTGAATCTCTTACCTTAAAAAATCTGCATACCGACGAGGAATTTAACTCGACTTGGAAACTTATAACTTATGAAGTTGATCAGTATGTGGTTTTTTATTTGGAGCCAGAAAATGAAGAATTAAGATGGTCAGTTGGCATGCAATTTTTCTCGAAAAATATCATGTACGGAGCTGGCTTGGCTGACGACACCAATATTTATGTGTATGAAAAAGTAAATTAACAAATGACCTACAACGAAATCATAGAATGTCTTCATGATTTGAAAGATCCCGAAAAGGTAATTTTCAAAGAGAAAAAATTTGGAATCGTAGCGAATAATTCTTTAGGGATTTACCACAAGGAATTAAAAATGATTGCCAAAGATATTGGAAAAGATAATGAATTGGCGCTACAGCTTTTTGATAGTGGAATTTATGAAGGACGACTTTTATGTAGCAAAATGTTTAACCCTAAAGATGTAACGGAACCACTCATGGAAAAATGGGTAAAGACATTTGAAAACTGGGAAATTTGCGACAGCTTCTGCATGGGACTTTTTTCAAAAAGTAAATTTGCTCTATCTAAAATTTTAGAGTGGACGGAAAGAAAACCGGAGTTTGAAAAAAGAGCAGGTTTTGCCATTTTGGCTTCCTACTGCATGGCTGATAAAAAATCAGGAAATGAATTATTTGAACAATTCTTCCCCATCATAAAACGAGAAGCAAATGACGAACGTTTATACGTCAAAAAAGCAGTCAACTGGGCATTGCGAAATATCGGAAAACGAAACATCGATTTAAATGAAATGGCGATTGATGTGGCTAACGCAATTCGAAGTTATGAAAGCAAAGCTGCAAAATGGATCGCAAAAGATGCACTCAAAGAACTACAAAAAGAAGGCGTGAGAATGTCGAATTATCCGAGAGAAATATATAGAAAATAAAAAGGCAGAAGTCCTCTACGAACTTCTGCCTTTTGTTTTTTTCACAGAAAAAAAACTCAATCACCAACTACGCTCCAATGGATAAATAATTCCTTTTGCGAGCGTTGCCTCTCCCCCACTCGAAAACAAAACAGCTTTACTAAAATCCTCATTCGGAAAGAAAATATCCGTCATCACGGTGGCTCCATCGTCGGCAAATAATTCGGCGGAAGCCGAATCAAAAAACAAATGAAGTTTGACTTTTGAGCTATTGCTCAATCGAGGTGCTCGATGTACTTTCGCACCAAATTTTTCAGAAAATGATTGTTTTCCCGCATGGGTTCGATCACTAAAAAACTGATTATGTTCTTGATCAAAACCAACCACGTAGCGCTCTCCTTTTGAGTTGGAAAGCTCTATTCCAAATTGAGCAGCGTTGGTTTTTTCCAAATCAAATTCCAAAACCATCTCAGATTGGTTCGCAGTAAATTTTCCAATCAAGCCCATGGTTTCTGCAATGGTTGATGGTGTCAATTTAGTTGGCACCCCGCGCAGCTTACTCATCTCATGTACAGGTTCTACAAACAAACGATACCCTGCGGAACTATCATCCAATTTCAGGGTACGTGCCAAGGTCATCGCAGAACGCCACTTATCTGTTGGCACGACTTGCGCATAATCCCAATTGGACATCCAACCCATAAATAATTTTCGACCATCAGTGTCAGGCACATCCGACCAAGTGACCCCAGCATAATTGTCGCGCCCATAGTCCAACCAAACACTTTTTCCATCAAGGATATCTTTCTCAAATTTGGATTCAATTTTGAAATTTTTGCCATCCCAATCCCCCACGAAATACATGGTACCAGAACCACCATTAGAGCTACCTGGGTTGATGCTTAATAGTAGAACCCATTTTGGAGCACCTGAATCGCCAACGGTCATTGGAAAGAAATCAGGGCACTCCCAAACCCCATTTCGATCGCCATACTGATGTCCCCAATCCGATAGAAATTCCCAACTTTTCAAATCATCTGAGCGCCAAAATTTGACTCTATCTTTGGCTGCAAATACCATCAACCATTCTTCATTTGCTTCATCCCACATCACTTTAGGATCTCTGAAATCTCTAATTTTTTCGGTGTTAGGAATGACTGGGTTGCCCTCATATTTGGTCCAAGTGCGCCCTTTGTCATGGCTATAAGCGATGCTTTGATATTGAAAATCATTCTCGGTTGTTTTCTCACCAACTGGATCATGATGCGTAAAAATAGCTATCATCGGAGGCTCGCCATCCTTCCCCAATCCACTCGAATTTTTCCAATCAATCACTGCCGATCCTGAAAAAATATAGCCCAAAGAATCTGGATACAAGCCAATTGGCAAATGCTCCCAATGCACTAAATCTTCAGAAACCGCATGGCCCCAATGCATCGGGCCCCACACTGTGCTGTCTGGATAATATTGGTAAAAAAGATGATACTCCCCCTCGAAATAGACCATTCCATTCGGGTCATTCATCCATTTTTCGGCAGGCGAAAAGTGAAATTGAGGACGATGCTGCTCCTGATAATAATCTTTGTCCGAATTAGTCGCTTCTTTTGCATGGTCCCCTTTTGGCGCACAGCTTATAAGAAAGAGAAGAAGGTAAAGTAGGTTTTTCATTTTTTTAGTGTTGTTCTTTTATACTATGAAGAGTTTTTTGTTTCTCATTGTAAAATTTAGCTAATACGCAAAGTTTCACAGAGAATTCACAGAGGTTCACAAAGTATTTTCTCCAAATATAAAAACTGTTTTAAATTTGGAGAAAAAAGCAACATTTAATGCAACGAAAACCCCTTCCGCTCTCAAAAAAAATAGCTTATGCTGTTGGCCAACTTGGCTGGGCCACTTTGGTAAATATCGTTTCACTTCAGCTCATCTATTTTTATCGTCCGCCCGAAGATGCGGGTATTCCTTATTTCATTACCCAAACAGTCTTTTTTGTGGTACTGAATGCAATTACATTGATAGCCGCAAGCGGTCGTTTGTTGGATGCCGTCACTGATCCGTTGATTGCCAATTGGAGTGATAAATTCAAAAGTCCCAAAGGACGACGGATGCCATTTTTGAAAATGGGTGCATTCCCAACTGCTTTGTTTTGTGTGCTGATGTTTGTTCCAATTTCGAGCGGCATCAGTAGTCTGAATATTTTATGGTTGGTTTTGGTGCAGGCATTATTCTATATTTCATTGACTATATACGTGACTCCCTATTTTGCGCTGCTACCCGAATTTGGGCATACTCCAAAAGAGAGACTTGACCTCAGCACCTATATTTCCATCACCTATGCACTCGGAATCATTTTGGCCTCCCTCGTTCCTGCTATTGCAGATGGATTGATGGGCAGCATGAAGTTATCCTCCAGAGTGACCGCTATTCAATACGGAGTAGGCGTTATGGCTTTCATTGCCATGTTGCTCATGTGGGTGCCCACTTGGTTTATTCACGAGCCCGATTACTCGAAAGGAGAACCATCCGCCATTCCTTTCAAACAAGCGATTCGTCGGCCATTTCAAAACAAACATTTTATCTATTACGTGGTGGCTGATTTTGCTTACTTTTTGGGCTTGACCATCACAATGACGGGTTTACTTTACTACATTACTGTATTGTTAGAATTGAAAGAATCAATGATGGCAGCATTGCTTCCTGCATTGGTTTTTGTGTCTTTTCTCTTTTATCCTTTAGTAAATTTTTTGGCAAAAAAGGTAGGAAAGAAAATACTCATCAGTGGCGCATTCTTTTATCTCGTAGTCGTTTATGGAGGTATTTTCTTTTTGGGAAATTTACCGATGGCCAATGAAACACAAGCATGGATTTTGACGCTATCATTAGCCATTCCTTATAGCTTTTTGGGCATTTTGCCCAATGCTGTTTTGGCAGATATTGCTGATAAAGATGCACGTGACTCGGGCATCAATCAAGAGGGGATGTTTTTTGCAGCAAGGACATTGATGCAAAAATTTGGGCAAACTTTCGGAGTCGTAATTTTTGCCATGCTCACTATTTTTGGAAAAGACATTGGAGATGATTTCGGTATTCGCTTGAGTGGATTGATTGGAGCAGGCATGTGTTTTTTGGCTGGCGTTTATTTTTTAAAATATGATGAAGCAGAAGTCTTGAATTAATATCCAATCGAACCCCCAATTCGACAGAAATCACTTCGCGAATATCTGCCCAAAATCAGCAAAGCTTTTAAACTCCAACGCATTGCCACTGGGGTCAAGAAAAAACATGGTGGCTTGCTCACCGGGCTCACCTTCAAACCGAATGTAAGGTTCAATTACAAATTCAATTTCTAACTTTTTGAGCCTTTCGGCTAATGCTTTCCAATCGTCTGGTCGCAGCACCACTCCATAATGCGGAATCGGCACCGCTTGACCATCTACTGGATTGAAATTACTGTTTTGCATTTCACCCGTTTCATGAATCACCAATTGATGACCATAGAAATTGAAATCGACCCATTTGGTATCAGAGCGACCTTCCGAACAGTTGAGCACTTCTTTATAAAACTTCCTACAAACAGCTAAATCATGAACGGGAATGGCAACGTGAAAAGGTGTAAGATTCATCTTTATTTTTTGCCACAAAAGTAAAAAGATTTATTGTCCTGTCCATCCGAGTTCGACTGTTTCTTTCAATTATTGTAATTGGCGAGACGACTTTAGTGGTGCCACCAAACTATCCACAACATCATGGCACGACTGAAGTCGTCCCACGATTAAGCATTATCAATATACTATCGAACTGGAGTTCGATAGGACGAACCTTGCCAAATCAAATCCAGTCAACTCTCCCACCCCAAAAGTTGCATATCCAAACTCAACAGATGCCCTATCACCAAAGAAAAAATTGAAAATTAAATCTAAGTCAGTCGATTGTTTATTTTTATCAAAAAACAATTTCAGCTTTTCTAACTCCTCAGAAATTTCCACCTTTTCTTCTTCAAATTTTTCACTCACAAAAACCTCCTGATTCAGATGATCCGCCAACGTTTGAGGTTTACCATTTTGCAACCAAAAAACCGTTCGCCAAGCATAAGCCATTGTCCGTTTACGAATCAAGTTTTCTGTAATTTCTTCACTCATCCAAAAGTATGGGGTGCAGAAATCGTAATTAAAAACACCATTGAATTTGAAAATGCTTTCAAATTTGGTTTGGAATTTATTTGACCAACTACCGCCCAAATCATCCACCAAATTAAGCCCAACTTTAATAACTTTTTCTGAGCCTTCTAACTTATCATTGATTGCTAAAAGTACGTTTGATGCTACATCTTCAGCCCCTAATTCTTTCATTTTCAACAACTTGTGCAGAACAACTTCCTTCGCCATCGGATTGTAAGCCCCTACAGGGGCCGCAAGTATATCCTTGTTTCCACCATTGAGCATTTTTAGGTATGCTCGAAATCTATCCTGCCCTATTGGTAAATGATAAATTTTTTCCATCAGTGACAAAACTGGAAATAGCTCGAATTTCATGTTGTATTTTTTTATCAGAGTACAGGACAAAATATAGGTTTACTAAACTTCGCTTTCGCTAAATGCACTGATTTAATTAATTCTATTCACGAGTTTTTTAGAAATTAAGTTTAGTAAACCTCTTATTTTGCTTTTGTCCTGTACTTTACTTTTTTATACAAATCCTCAATTTAACAATTTGCCTTAGTACAAGACAGAAACATAGGTTTACTTTTGTGGCACATCGACAATTTGTCTAAAGTAGTTTCAACAAAGCTAAGATAGTCTCCAAAACGCAGATTTTTTCCTAAATTGTTTTCAAAATCAGGAGTGCTCTTAATTTATAATTGGACAAACTTTTATATGCCATAAACGTACCCCGTAAAGAAAAAAACAAATACCTTGAATAATATCAATCCTTTACTAAAATTGGATCCGCGGTCTATAGCATTGTTTCGCATCGTCATTGGTCTGAACATTTTGTATAACTTATTGGCTTATCGAATTGGGTATGTTAGTTGGTTTTATTCTGATTCGGGCATAGTTTCTAATGAATTGATAAATAACTTTCATCCGGATCTTATTTCGTTGTTTTTCGGTTTGAACGAAAGTGCAACTACAATAGTTTTTGGATTGATGATCGTGTTGTCTATCCTTTTTACAATAGGATTTTATAGTCGATATGTAGGTGTTGTTTTGTTCATTTTATTTGCAAATATGCTTACGCGAAACCCCTTCATTATTCATTCTGTAGAATTTATGTTAGAGGTTTCACTATTTTGGGCATTATTCCTTCCGTTAGATCATAGTTTTGCGATTATGAAAACAAAATTCAAGAGTGATCCCATTGTTTTCAAAATGGCAGCATTTGGAATTTTGTTCCAAACCTTTTTGATTTACTTGACAGGTTTTCTCACCAAAACAGGAGAATATTGGCAAAAAGGAATTGTAATCACGAGTGCCACAGATGACCTCACACACGGATATTGGTTGGCAGATTTGATGAAAGATATGCCTCAACTTTGCACCTTCCTGACGCATAGTAGTTTGGTCATTGAATTGTTTATTGCCATCTGTGTATTTATTCCTTTTAAAAATTCAATCTTCAGACTGATAGCCGCTTTGTTAATTCCGATCTTCCATTTTGGAATTGGAGCTGCATTATATGTCGGCCCATTTTTCTTATCTACCTTATGTTTTTCCGTCATATTACTTCCCTCTTTATTTTGGAAAAAGTTCAAATTTAAAAAACCGAAATTCATCTCAATCGAAAGTGCCCGATTACCATTAAAGTACCTCACTATCTTAATAATGGGAGGAGCTATTTTTTTGATGTTTCAAAAAAATTTGAACAAATGGGAAAAGAATAGTTATCTCAGTGGGGGCATAAAAAGCATTCCTTTAGTCAATCAATTTGCAGCTTGGCAAAATCCACGTCCTGGTATTTTACTTGGCGTTTGGGATCAGCCATGGCTATTTTTTGCACCAGACCCATACAAAGACATGGGTACCATTCTCATGGCAGGAATGGATTCCAAAGGTCAGTTTAAAGAAATTCTACTTGATCGCCCTTTCAAATATAGACAAGATCCAGTGACGAATAATATCATTTTTGATACGCCAATGAATAATGCATTTACAAAAAGTAGATTCGTTTTTTCTTTTTACATGCGTAGATTGATGGGAAAAATTCCAAATGATGTTTTTAAAAAATGGTTGACCTTTGAATTGAAACATCGAAACAAAAAAAGCAAAGGGACAAAAATCACTCAAGCCAAATGTTTTTACTACTCAAACAAAACCACCTATCAAAATGAAGTTTTCCTCAGAGAAAAGCGACTTTTTGAATTGGCTAGTTATCCTTAAATAAGTTTAAGGATAATTTCAAAAATCAACCATCCATGAAAAAAATAGATCGTCGTTCGTTCCTTAATCTAAGTGCCATGTCGGCAGGAGGTTTGTTGATTCCAACTATGTGCACACCCAAAAAGCAAGTGGCATCACAACCACAAAAAGATAAAATTGGAGTAGCACTGCTGGGGCTGGGTTATTATAGCAGAGACCTTTTAGCACCTGCTTTGCAGCAAACGAAGCATTGCTACCTCGCTGGCATTGTCACGGGCAGTCCAGAGAAAATCCCAGTTTGGCAAAAGAACTATGGTATTCCTGATGGTTATGTTTACTCCTACGACAACATGAATGAAATCGCCAACAATGATTCCATTGATGTCATCTACATTGTCACTCCGACTGGGACACATAAAAAGTTTGCCATAGCTGCAGCTGAAACGGGAAAACATGTTTGGCTCGAAAAGCCAATGGCGATGAATGTGGCAGAGTGTCAATCAATTATTGACGCCTGTGCTAAAAATAAAGTGCAATTGACTATCGGCTACCGGATGCTTCATGAGCCAAATACTCAAACCCTAATTTCCTACGCCACCTCTAAACCATTTGGTGATTTTAAAAGAATAGTCAGTCAAGCTGGATATGCCGGCGGCGGAGGAACTGGTTGGCGTTTTCAAAAATCGATGGGCGGCGGTGCACTTTATGACATGGGCGTTTATACCGTAAACGGAATGCGATATGCTACAAACCAATTTCCCAAAAGAGTGCTCTCTGCCAAGATGTACACCAATCGCCCCAATGAATTTAAGGAGGTAGATGAAACCACTGAGTATGTTTTAGAATTTGAAAATGGACTCAAAGGATTTGGAAAAACCAGTGTTGGAGAAGGTATGAATCTACTCCGTGTTAGTTGCGAAAAAGGCTCTTATGAACTCAGCCCTATGCAATCTTACAGCGGAGTGGTAGGCAGCAGAAGTGATGGCATTCTATTGGATAAATATCTCCCCAACCAACAAGCGAAGCAAATGGATGATGATGCCTTGGCTCTTTTAGAAAATAGAAAAATGATAATTGACCCCGTTGAGGGGATGAAGGATATTCGGATTATTGAGGGGATTATTCGAGCGGCGGAGATGGGGAGAGTGGTTGAGATTTGAGTTTAATACTTAAAAATTTTCGAAGAGCCAATTTGTTGTCCTTCTTCAAATAATTGAACAAAATACCCCCCCGCTGGTACAAGTCTTCCTTTAACCAAAAAGAAAGCGCTGGTTTAAGTTTAAAAAAAACTTGAACCCAATATAACGCGCGTCTTAGACGCAACATTTGTACAAATCTCAAAACCAACTTCAAAAATCACTCAAGAAAATAAAGTTGAGAAACCCCAAAAGGAGGCACCTCAATCAAATCAATTTCCAATTTACCATTCTTCTTTTAAGAAACATGATTTGAGGCATAATCCCAACACAATATCAAGAAAAAATCATAAATCAGGTAGGCAAACGGCATCTAAATTATAAGGCAAGACTTCGATTAATCCATCGAAGAATAAAAGAAAGTTTAGTTTTCAGTATTCAATAACGGGCATAAAAAAAGCCTCGCTTATCAGACGAGGCTTGAATTTTTTGACAAATCTTACAATTTTTACCAAAACTTACAAGTATTTACCTCTAAGCCAAACTCTGTGCCAATTTTGAAAAAAAATAGGTTTACTAAACTTTAAAAGTTTAGTAAACCTAAGAAGCTGTTTGAATTTAAATATTTTAATATGTGAGGGCTACTTTTGCACCCACTCTTCGCAATTTTTTAAGCCAATAGCGGTGCTATTAACTTAAAAAATTACTGCGATTGGTCACAAAATTCATCCCTAACATTTTCTAAAATATAAATTCAAACAGCTTCTAAGCGTCAAACAATTAAATTATGCTCCTGCACCAGCACGGTTGAACGTACCTTTCTTAGACTTCTTCACATCTTTCGCTCTGATTTCTTTAATCAAATCTACCACTGAGGCAGAGGCAACGAAGATAGAAGAGTAGGTACCCACAATCACACCAATCAATAGTGCAAACGCGAAACCTTTGATACTGCTACCTCCAAAAAGGAAAAGCGTCAAGACCACCAACATTGTGGTACCAGAAGTAATCAAAGTTCTACTCAATGTATTATTAATCGCAAGATTGAAAATCTCTTCTTTTGACTTTCCAGTATAGTTATTGATAAACTCACGAATACGGTCAAATACAATCACCGTATCATTCACCGAGTAACCGATAACGGTCAGGATCGCTGCGATGAAGGCTTGGTCAATTTCCATAGAGAATGGTAACACTCCCCAGAAAAGTGAGAAAAGACCCAACGTGATAATAACATCATGGAACAAGGCCAATACTGCTCCCATACTGAACTCCCAACGGTTGAATCGGATGAACAAGTACAAGAAGATAAGCAATAAGGCAAAGAACGCAGACTGGAATGAACTATCTTTAATATCATCCGCAATCGTAGGTCCTACTTTGTTGGCAGCAATGATATGTGTTCCAGTACCACTGGCATCTTTGAATGCATCTAATGGAACACTTCCGCCCATCAATCCATTCACTCCTTCATGTAGTTTTGCAACTACTCTGTCAGATACGTCATCTCCTTGCTCTTCAATCAAATATTTAGTCGTGATGCTGAATGTATTTTCAGTATCAACTGCTTTTACAACCGTTCCTTCTCCCAATGATGCAGTCAAAGCATCTCTAACTTGGTCACCAGAAATTGCTTTATCAAATTCGATAGTGTAGCTATATCCACCTGAGAAATCAACTCCAAGGTCAAACCCTCTTGTGAAAATAGAACCTAAACTGATAAGAATTAAAATACCAGAAATAACGTAAGTCGTCTTACGCATTCCCATCCAATCTACATTTACACCAGCCATGATATTTTTTGACCAACCTGTCCAGAAATTCAAAGAACGTCCTTCTTTGCTCATCCACCATTCGATAATCAAACGACCTACCAATACGGCAGTAAATAAGGAACAAAGCACACCGATAATCAATACCGTTGCGAAACCTTTGATTGGCCCTAAACCGAAGTAAGCCAAAACGATGGCTGTCAAAATCGTTGTTACGTTGGCGTCAATAATCGCTGAGTAGGATTGTTGGAATCCATCTCTCACAGAAGCGAGTACAGATTTTCCAGCTCGTAATTCTTCACGAATACGTTCATAAATGATTACGTTGGCATCCACGGCCATACCGATAGTCAGTACGATACCTGCAACTCCAGGAACCGTCAATACTGTTCCGAGCGAAGCCAATGTTCCAAAAATGAAGAAAAGGTTAGCCAAAAGTGCTACAACTGAAACGACACCACCACCTGAGTAGTAAAGAATCATAAACAGAATCACCAATCCGAAACCGAAAAGCAATGCGTTTCGTGAGTTACGGATGTTTTCAGCACCAAGGTAGGGACCAACGATATTTTCCTGAATGATAGAAGTGGTTACTGGCAATTTACCTACTTGCAAAACATTAGCAAGGTCTCTTGCTTCTGCTACATCAAAATTACCTGAAATCTCAGTACCTCCACTCAAAATTGGAACTCTTACAGATGGAGCCGAAACTACTTCATCATCCAAAACAACCGCTACTTGACGTTGCTGATCGTTTGCTGCTGAAGTGGTCAACTGTCCCCATTTCTGAGCACCGATGTTATTCATTTTCAAGTTTACCACTACTCTACCGTTCTGGTCTTGACCAGGTGATGCATCCGTAATAGCAGAACCATCTAAAGGTGGCTTGCTTGAGTTCGGTTGCATTTTTATAGCATAAACTTCATACTGGTTTTCTTTAAAATCAGAACTTTCTTCATCAGATTGAGAAAAAGGTTTGAATGGATCTTTTGACATCAAAAACTTCACATTGGGTGGAAACAACCCTTTGATTTCCTTTCTGGTCAACATTTCCATTACGGCCTTACGTTGGTTTTTATCAACCAATCCAAGCATTGCAGAATTCGGATCTCCAAATACTGATAGCTTCGAGAACAAAGGCCCTTGAGCCAAACTGCTCGCTGCATCATTATCTACAGAAACTGTATCTACTGTAAATCGAGCACTGTCAATATTACCCAACTCATCTGTAAAGTTGTATAAAGTATCTAATCTGATTTCTGCTTTTGGTGTTTCCACTTCTGTAGTAGCAGCGCCTTCCAATTTTTTCAAAGCCTCATTCGCACTTACTAAAGCAGATTGGATTTCACCCATTCTCCAAACATTCCAGAACTCCAATTTTGCAGCTGCCTGCAATAATCGACGTGCAGACTCTGGATTACTGATACCAGGCAACTCTACCAAAATCAAATCTCTTCCTTCGTCCAAAGAAACATTTGGTTGAGCAACACCTAATTTATCAATACGCTCTTTCAATAATTTAAAAGTCAAATCTACATTCTCTTTCGCTTCTGCGCGAATACGCGTAGCCACCTGACCATCTGTAGAGGAAGAGTTGATTGACTCACGGCCTTCGCCATCTTCTCTCATTTTTTCATTGAGAACGAAAATGTCAGCGAGTTTTTTGCCATTGGCAATTTTACCCCACTCTTCCGCGAAAAGCGTGATATAATCTGATTGAGAAGTAGCCAATCGAGCTTCTGCATTATCCAATGCTTGGTTGAAAGTCGCATCTTTACTTTCGTTTGAAAGGTTCATTAAAAACTCTTTCAAGTTTACTTGCATCACGACACTCATTCCACCTTCAAGGTCTAATCCCATTTTCAATTGAGATGCCTTCAAGTCCTGATAAGTGTAATCACGTAACAATGGAATTGAGAAACATTTTTCGCTCGACATAGAGTCGAGGTACTTTGATTTTGCTTCATTGAATGCCTTTCCGACATCCGAACCAGCAATACTTTGGGCATACGAAGCTGCATTCCCTTCCACTCTTTGAGTAGGAACTACCAATACAAATTGATAGATACAGACGATGGCCATTAATACTAAGAAAAACTGAACAATACCTTTACCTTGCATTGTTTATTATATTTAAAAATTGATTAAAAATGTTTTTAAGTAAGTGGCGATGTGTTAACAGAACGGTGGCACGGATATCATAATTTTGAAAGGAATAAATATAAAATCTTTCACTTTTGTATGGGATAAGCCGTCCCACCGTTATAATTTCTGTTCATCGCAAATTGCATTAAGCAATTGAAAACGAATCAAATACACATTAAACATGATACTATTTAATGTATAAATGGTTGCAACCTACCGACACAACTTTAGGTTGTAAAATCAGGGCGGTTACCAACTTTTGAAAGAAAGGAAATCTGCTCAGCGACCGCGAGCATCAATTTTGAGAAGGTAATCTATCAATGATTTATTGGAAGAGGGCAATTCAATTTGAATTGGCTCCAAGTTCTCAGTTTCATTGATGATATTTTTTTCTATAAAGAAACTTCGAAAATCTCCTTTTGCTAAAAGAGATTTGAAAGAAAGGTATCTTGTTTGTGAAGGCATTTGAATGAATTCAAAAACTACAGCGCTCGATGCAGTGTGTTTAGCGATATACTCTGCATTAGGCATTCCTTCTATCACTAATCCATCACCGTATTCTTGAATTCTTTGTTCTAATCCTCTGTTCTGTCTCGTGTAACCATATTTGGCTGCGGTATTCACCAAAATCTCTTTTCGGTTGATTTCCACATTCTCCACCACTTTTTTATCATCTTCTATTACTTCTACTCTGAAGTCATTCGCCTGCACCTCATTATCCAAAAACAGGACAAGGCTCAAAAGCGACAACAAAAGGTATTTAAAAGAAGATTTCAAAAAATATGGTTTATGATTGACGGTTTGCTTATTACAAATTGCTTACCGAAATTACGATTTTTTTTAATTTGAACGCAAAAATAGCCGATTGTTTGGAATAATCAACCTCTTTTTTAAAATAGTCCTGTCGAACCCCGATTCGACAGTTGAGACTTTACTGTCGAATCGGGGTTCGACAGGACATTAACAAATGACTTACCATGCAAATAAAATCACTTGACACCCTGACAACTCGTCAGATTTCCGCTGTTTTCATGGAAGCCTTCGCCGATTATGTCATAAAAATGCCCACCGAGCATGACTATTATGAAAATCGTTGGCGTAATGGAGGTATCAATTTCAATCGTTCTTATGGCATGTTTGAGGAGGAGCAATTGGTAGGTTTTATACTCATTGCCATTGATAATCGCTTCGGTGAAAAAATCGCTTACAATGGCGGAACAGGGGTGATTCCATCGCATCGAGG
>CALDSS010000076.1 GCA_937924495.1 uncultured Saprospiraceae bacterium | reverse complement strand
CTCACAGCGGATATTCCGACTTTTACCTTTATCTCTCCTGAAGCTGGCAATTTGAAATGAAAAGCTGATTTAATATGCTGATTTTCAAATACTTGTGGCTTAATGTCCACTCTAAACGAATCCAATTCATAACCTAAAATCGGTTCTGAAAACTGAGCCACGAAATAGACCCGCTGCTTCTGCGCCCATGCTGAACTGATTCTAAATCCTTCAATTTCAGTCAGGCTGGTTATATGCAAACCACTTTCCAAAACTTGATCACGATGCGTCAAATCAAGCATAATTGTTCCTACTGATTTTTCATCAACATTTTTATAAACGTATTTATGAAAACCAGCTCGCTGAGTGGCTGTCAATTCTACTTCACAATTGGGTTTGTCCAGATGCACTTTATAAAAACCCGCACATGCTTTTTCAGATGATTTTTGAAATGAAGAACTATAGCCTTCCTTTCCATCAAAACCATTATTGAAATTGACTTTTTCAATTTTGTCAACCTGACTGGTTGGTTGTGGCATGAGTAAAATGTCTCCATGATCAGAAACTCCAGTCCCGCTCAAGTGCGTATGGCTAAATCCATAAATCACATTGTCTGTAAAATGATAACCACCACAGCCATCCCAACCTTCGAGACGCGTATCGGGGCTGAGTTGAACCATTCCGAATGGAGCAGTAGCTCCTGGATAAGTATGACCATGACCGCCTGTTCCAATAAATGGATTGACGAAATTGGAAAGATTGTCCTTTGGAGCTAACAATTCAACGGAAGTTTTGCTGCAACCAAAAATTAACATTGCAATAAATGCCAAGAAGTAAGAAAATTGTCTCAAAATTGTACTTTTGTTTTGTTCAATTTGCAAGTTACAAATCACATTGGAAACTGAAGTTGAACAAACTAATTTTTTGAAGCCCAAAGTAGTTTGTCTTACTTTGATAAAATTTATCAGCAAAAAAAAAATAACGATTTTTCAAAATTCATCTTACCCCTTTTAGCGTCCACCATTTTTTTTTAACCCTCACTTTTTGGACAAAATTTATAGATAATGAAAGTTTTTTGGATCCTACTTTTTTGTTTTTGCAGTCTATTTTCCTTTTCGCAAGAGCCTTACTCTCCACCAGATTTTGAGGCAAGGAAATGCTACTCTAAATGTATGGTGGATAGTATGATTGTAAAAGAAATAGAAGCGGTGTACCCCATTTACACAGGCGACAAGTACAACCAAATCGCAAAAATTGAGTACCGACAATTGGTCATGCTCAACGAAAAAAATGAAAAGGTAAAAGTATTTCTTCCTGTTCTTTTAGATGTTTCTACTACTTTGCTTTTCGAGTATAGAACTTTCATTGAGGAAGAATATACCAAAACTGGAGGGTCGGAATACGTTTGGAAAGAGATTCTTTGCATGGGAGATCGACATCATCAAGCGATGGATGAAATCACCTCCATTTTGGAAAAGGGCGGGTATTTAAAGAATAAACCAAAAAGTAAGAGGATGCGGTTTGAAATACATCATGCTTTAATTGCTTTTCAGAAAGATAATTTTCTTCCTCAAGGTGGATTGAATCTTGAGACGCTCGATTTTCTAAAAATAGCTTATTGACAATAAGCACAAAAAACCAATTATGAAATTTCCGCTACTCCTCATTCTCTGCCTTGTTCTAATTTCCAGCTGCTACCAATCTGTTGGCAGCCAACTTTCAAGGCTTGAATATGCAAAACATAGAAACGCAAGAAGCGCTGGTTCTAACCTACCTCCCAATGCAGAGCCAGGAAAATGTTATGCAAAAAGCTTAGTCGCCGATGAATGGAGTCAAGATGCAATGGAAATACCTGTTTACACTGGTGATGCCGATGACCAAACCGTGAGGAGGGAAGTAAAAGAATTCGTGTTAACAAAACAGACCACCAAATGGGTAAAACGAAAAGCAGATCGGAATTGTCTTTCTTCGGATCCGGAGGATTGTTTGGTTTGGTGTTTGGTTGAAATTCCAGCTGAAAAAATTGAACGAGAAATTGTTTTGGACACCTCTGACTCTACAAGTTTCGAAATGGAAACTATTTATTTCAAAGACATAGAAAAGAAAGGTGGTTTTACGCAATGGTTTGAAGTGCTTTGTGAAAAGGACATCAACGCCGATATTACCTTACAAATCAAAGAAGCGTTATTGGTTCGCAATTTTTTGGATGAAATTTCTGAAACCGATAAATTATGCTCAAAAACAACGCAAGGTCTTCGACAATTTCAAAAAGAAAATCAATTGCCTATCGGCAATCTTGATTTTGAAACATTGGCTGCGCTAAATATTGAATATTGATTATGAGGTTAATTTTAATATGCTCTCTTTTATTGTTTTCCAAGTTTTCAATTGCCCAAGGTCTTGGTAATGATGATCTGCCTGAAGATTCTCAAATTGGAAAATGCTATGTAAAATGCCTGCAAGAGGAATATTACGTTGAAGAAATAGAAATGGAATACCCAATATATTTGGGTGATAAATATAATGAAAAAGCCAAGGTTGAATACAGAGAATTAATTACAAAGCAGGAAAGAGACACCGTTTTTTTGCCCGTCGTCATTGATGAGAATTCTACCCACCAATATGAATATCGAACTTTTATAGAAGAAGAATTTGTCAAAACAGGAGCCTCTGACATGGTTTGGCATGAAGCTCTATGTGGCGGAAGTCAAAGCTATGATGATGCAATCGATAAAATCACGTCGATATTAATTTCCATTGGCTATTTAGAGGATAAGAGAGAAAAAGATAGGGAAGAATTTGAAGTAATGCGCGCTATACTGGCTTTTCAAAAAGATAATTTTCTTCCTCAAGGAAGCTTAACCCTTGTGACCCTTGATTTTCTAAATATTGAATATTAGAAAACCCCTTTTCTATAAAACACTTTGAAACTGTTAGGTGCCTTAGACGTAAAAAAAATAAATTGCCTGATTTTTGCAAACTATAAATTAATTGTATTAATCAAACTTTCACAGTCTAAGCTTTCATGCGATTCCTGAGCATAATTATTTTCCTTTTTCCAATCTTTGGTTTTGGTCAGACACCCAAATCTGTGCAACCCGTGGTGTGCACAGAGGAGTGTGAATTTGAAGCTGTTTATAAGGTAAAAGAAATTGAGGTACCAATTTATATTGGCAAAGAAGATGATTTGACGGTAAAGCGAGATATTTATCACATCAATCTCGAAGGTGGGGAAACGAAACGCATCGCTGTCGTTTTGGATCTATACAAAACGGAAAGCTATAAAATGACCAAATTCCGCAAGCGCGTTCAATTGCGACCGGGTGGTTTCAAAGAAAATAGAGAAGTGATTTGTCCTGAAAAAGTAACGACTGCCATTCTGAAACAAATTCAACTAAAACTGCTCGAAGAAGACTTTTTGCCGAAAGGCTACGAACCTTTAGATGATTTCAAATTAGAAGTTAAAAATGCTTTGGGCCAGTATCAGAGAGCAAAAGGATTGCCGATTGGGCATCTTGATTTTGAGACGTTGGAATTTATGGAAATTGACGTAAACAAGTGAAAAATCTATATTTGAGAATAAACTTAGAAAAGTTGATTAGTTGATTAGTTGATTAAGAAGTTGTTTAAAAACTCATTGATTGGCTGCAAGCGGCAAATTTCATCCTGAATTACGTTAAAAATCCTCGTTGATGCTAAGGCATCAACTGCGGTTTTTGCCTTATTCAGAATAAAATTTTCTCACTTTCGCGAAATCATGAATTCTTAAACAACTTCTAAGTTAATTGAGAAACCCTGTCAACTTAAAATTTCTGAATTAGCCTTTACCCTGCTCAGGCGGTGACTTTCCGTCACCTCCTGAGTTTGATAAGCTCTTAGATACTGATTTTCAATCAATTGAGTTTAATTGGGTTAATTAGGAATCTGATCAATAATTGATTTCCCTTGAAAAAGCAAGGAAGTTGCGGGAAGTAACCGCCTTACAGGACAAATAAAAGGTTACAAACATATACCTTGTGGTTAATCAACCATTCAACTCAATCAACTAATACATGCCATCAATCTGGAAAACACGACCGACCCCCGAACAACTTAATCAATTTAAAAAAGGACTGGACAAACATTTAGGTATCGAATTCACAGAAGTGGGTGATGATTACCTCATTGCCAAAATGCCCGTGGCAGAGCATACCAAACAACCTATGGGACTGCTTCATGGTGGTGCCAATGTGGTTTTGGCAGAAAGTTTGGGCAGTGTAGCATCAGTACTCCTTGTGAATATGATGGAACAAACTGTAGTAGGCGTTGAAATTAACGCCAATCACCTTCGGGCCGTCAAATCAGGTTTCGTACATGGAAAAGTTACGCCAATAAAAATAGGAAGAACCATGCACGTTTGGCAAATCAATATTCATGACGATGAAGGGCGACATACTTGTGTCAGCCGTATTACGATTGCAGTTATTGATAAAAAAACTGATTGACTTTTGTCCGCCTCGTGCATTTGTATATGAGTGATGGAAGTACTTTTGGGGTCTCCCTATCGCAACTTTAGAATTCAAACTTTCAATATAAAAAATACATGAAGAAGATATTTTTACAAATTTTAATGATTTGTTTGGTTGTGCCTGCCTTCGCACAACTGAATATGACACTAAGAAGTGAGGTTCAATTCTCAAATGGTCTAAATGACATTTGGGGTTGGCAAGATCCTGACACAGGAATTGAATACGCATTGGTCGGTCGTAGAGATGGTGTCTCCATCGTCAGCCTTGAAGATGTTGATAATGCTCAGGAAGTTCAATTTATTCCAGGCCCAAATTCTACTTGGAGAGATTTGAAAACATGGGGAAGCCATTGTTATGTCACCAACGAAACCAGTAATGGTGTTTTGGTGATTGATCTGTCTAAACTTCCAAATGAAGCTCCTTTTTTTGAATGGACACCAGAAATTCCAGACCTTGGTGGAGCGATAAGCTCTTGTCACAATTTATACATTGATGAAAGAGGAATCTGTTATTTGGCAGGTTGTAATCTCAATAGCGGTGGTTTGATTTATGTCGATGTGGTAAGCAATCTTGGTGCTCCAGAAGTAATCGGATGGAACGAGCCCCAGTATTCTCATGACGTCTTCGTAAGAGATGGAATTATTTATGACTCTCAAATCAACAATGGAGTATTGGCCATTTACGACCACACAGATTTAACTCAAACCATAAGATTAGGGACTCAACGCACACCTTTCTCTTTTACTCACAATGCTTGGCTTTCTGATGATAGTCGAGTGGTATTCACTACTGATGAGCGACCAAATGCTCCTGTAGCTGCTTATGATATTTCAGATCCAACAGATATTGAATTTTTAGATGAATTTAGGCCTATTGCTTCTTTGGATAGAAGCGTTGTGCCACACAATGTTCATGTTTGGGATGATTGGTTGTTGATTTCCTATTATACAGATGGAGGAATTGTCGTGGATGCCTCTCGACCAGAAAACCTAATTGAGGTTGGGAATTTTGATACTTTCTTGGGAACAGATGGAGGCACAAATGGTGCTTGGGGCTTATATCCGTTTTTGCCATCAGGTACTGTTTTGGTAACGGATGTTGATAATGGCCTTTATGTCTTAACTCCGAACTTGGTTCGTGCTTGTTGGTTGGAAGGAACCGTTACTGAAATGGGATCGGGAATCCAATTAAGTGACGTAACCGTCGAAATTGATGTAGCCCAAGCGAATCAAGGTAGCACAGACGCTTCAGGAGAATATACTACTGGAATCGCCACTGCGGGTACTTATGATGTAACCTTTACTAAGCCAGGATATAAAACAAAAACCGTTTCCGCAGTTTTAGAGAATGGTGTAGTGACGACGTTGGATGTCGAATTAGAATCTTTGGCAAGAATCGTCATTTCTGGAAATGTAACTCGCTCGGACAATGGCAACCCAATCGAAGGAGCCACTATTGGGTTTAGAAATCCTGAATTCAATTTTGATTTAACAACGGATGCTGATGGTAATTTTTCTTCAGAACAGTTTCCTGGCGACTATGAAATTTTCATTGGAAAATGGGGTTTTGAAACCATCAAATTAGAAGAATCACTTGATGGAACTTCTCCCATCACCGCACAATTGGATTTTGGTTATCAGGATGATTTTGCTACTGATTTAGGTTGGACAGCTACTTCTGATGGAATTGCAAGCACTGGTTTTTGGGAATTGGGTGCACCTGTCGGTACTTTTTTTGGAGGTGGAAATGTAGTAAACATTGATCAAGATTTACCTAGTGATTTGGGTGATGCATGTTATGTTACTGGAAATGGCGGTGGCAATGCAGGAAACGATGATGTAGATGACGGAATGGTTACCTTAACTTCTCCTGCAATGGATTTAACGCAATATGCAGATCCAACGATAGAATTTTCATATTACTTTTTCAATGGTGGTGGTCAAGGTACCCCCAACGATTCAGTTCGTATTTTTATGAATAATGGAATGGAAGAGACTGGCATCGTTACCTTTACTCAGCCTGTTCAAAGCTGGCAACCAATAGCATTCAGAGTTGCCGATCACTTAGCAGTAACCAACAATATGACCTTTTCTATCGCAACAAGTGATTTCAATCCAGGTCATTTAGTAGAAGCAGCTTTTGATGGATTTTTGGTTGAAGAAAATTTATCTTCAACCAAAAACCTCTTACAAAATGTAACTTTAGAAGCTTTCCCAAACCCATTCGAGCAAAACTTTACGTTCAAATATCAACTCGAAAATAATGATGCTAACTTGTTGATCACCAATTTATTAGGTCAACAAATTGAGTCTCATCGTTTGAGCGGTGCTCATGGAAATATTCAATTGGGTAACGATTGGATTTCTGGAGTTTACTTTGCCAAAATAACTCAAGATGGCAAGACAAGTGAGGTGTTGAAGATTGTGAAGCAGTAACTATACTGCCAGTTCGCAAATAGAAGAATAAAGTGGTGGAATGGTTTTATAATCGTTCCACCACTTTTAAATTTTACCGACTCCTATTTTTTAGAAATTTAAATAAAAACTAAAACAATAATTCCATTTCCGCAAAAGTTGAGGTTTATCGTATTTTGGCAGGGTTTTCCTGACCCAGTTTATCATTCCTAAAATTCAATCTCAATTATGAGCCGGATTCTCGCCTTTCTTTTTTGTTTGTTAAGTTTTACCACTTTTGCACAATCTTCAACAGTTGGATTATCTGAAGTCGTTAGAAATTATAAAAATGCTATCAATGATTTAGATAGCGAACAATTTCAATATCTCTTTTTTTCAAAATCTGTCCCATTCGTTGGGGTGTTTTCTGAAGAAACTTTATCAGCGGCAAAAGATGAAATTCCCAACCTTCGTGCGGTGGCTGTTTCAAATAGCAAAGATTTTTTCAATAAAATAATCGACGCCAAAAAGGAGCAGAAAATTAAATATTTCAACGTAAAAAAACACTCAGATGGAATGGTGGCTTCTATGGCATTTGATTATGCAATATTTAATGGTGAGCCACTCAATCAATGGGGACACCAAAAATGGAATTTGGTAAAATCACGGGGCGAGTGGTTGATAACCGATGTAGTTTATTCAATTCAGTATCCAAGTGTTGAGTCTTGCCCATTTGTAGAAAATTACACAGCAGATGAAATTGCAATTGCCCCCTCTTCTGCCAAAAAGCCGAAAAAAACAGCGCCAATCGTCAGAGCACCTAAAAAAAGAGAACCTGCAAAAAAAATCAAGGAAGTAGAAATAGAGGAAGAGGATTATACTAACGATGAATATGAAGAAGAGGGGGAAGAAGAAATAGTACAAGAAAAACCAGCACCGACCAAAAGTAAATTTACGGTAAAAGTAAATGGCCGTAAAAAAGCAGCTCTAATTACTGGCGTTAGAAATAAAGTGGACGTAAGTTATGGCAATCATGACCCCCGAAAAATAACGATGTTCATGAAGGTGAAAGATGTAGATTACTTGAAAAATGAAGATGGGAGCTACATCATTAAACCGACCAAAAGCATGGAATCATTTCCTGTGAGCTTTAGAGTTGGTGGCAAAACGATTAGTTATGATTTCAAAGTAGAAAATATTCCTGCTCCGCGCGTCATGTTGGGGAGACGTAACCCAGGCAATATGAATGCAAAAGCGTTTAGGGCTGAACCAGGGTTATTGGCAGTTTCAGATCACCCTGCTGTCAAAGATGGCAAGTGTCGAATTTTAGAATTCAGAGTCGTCAGAGAGTCCAAATCAAAAGGGCCGCAATCAAAAATAAACAAAGGTAGTCGCTTCCAACCCGGCACGCTTCCTATTATTAAAGCAGCTAAAAAAGGAGATACTTACACCTTCGCCAATATCAAATGCCAATGTGCTGGTGATAAAGGCATTCGAAAATTGGAAGATGTTCGATTTGATTTGAATTAAAAGAAAACATCATGCGGGAGGGGCTGTAAACGACAAAAGTAGAATCGGAGTCCGATAGGTTTGCCAAACTTGATTTCAAAACAATTTCTAATAGCAATCATTTGTATTCGAGCTTTCAATGCTCAGGAAAAACTTCATTGGCCGCATTCATCGCAAAGAGAAACTCCTCCCAATACAAATCAAGGGCATTCTGTTTTTTGAAATACCAACACATATTTTCGGTAGGCATGTTGCCAGTGAGGTCATCTTTGGCCATCGGACAACCACCGTAACCACGAATCGCACCATCGTATCGACGACAACCACTTTCGTAAGCTGCTTCTATTTTTTCGAGCCAAGTGGTAGGAGTGGTATGCAAGTGCGCCCCAATTTCTACATCAGGATATTCAGGTAATAAATTAGAAAACAGATACCGAATACTTTCGGGTTTAGCCACGCCGATGGTATCTGAAAGTTGTAAAACCTCTACGCCCATTTGTACTAATCTATCTGCCCATTTTTGGACAATATCCACATTCCATTCATCACCATAAGGATTACCAAAACCCATTGAGAGATACACCAACATGGTTTTATTGTGCTTTCGGGCCAATTCTGTAATCTGCTCTACCCTACCCAATGACTCCTCAATGGTTGCGTTGGTATTTCTTAATTGGAAAGTTTCCGAAACAGAAAAAGGATAGCCCAATACGTCGATTTCTTCAAATTGACAAGCATCGTTAGCACCGCGCATATTGGCTACAATAGCCAATAGTTTCGTTTCTGTATTGGAAAGGTCAAGTTTGGAAAGGACATCGGCCGTATCACGCATTTGCGGGATGGCCTTGGGCGAAACAAAACTCCCAAAATCAATCGTATCAAACCCCACTTTGAGTAGTTGGTTGATATATGCCGCCTTTTCTTCGGTCGGAATAAATTCCTTCAAACCCTGCATGGCATCCCGTGGACATTCGATAATTTTCATCCAATGAAATTTTGGTAAAAGTACACTCTATTTACATCCTTTCCTCAAAAAAGTTGTTTGGACTACTGACATATTGAAGGGTAACAAAAGTTTCTATGTATTCTTAGGTGATCCCTTTTCATATTCGCCTGAGTTCCTTACTTAAAAAAATTGAGTGGTTGTTTATGTTTAATTTTTCTTGAGTAGCCAAGTTATTGAAATAAAATTCGCCCTAAATTATAGGTTCGATTTTAAAGGATTGATACCAAAAGTTGCTTTAAAATTAAATTTAGTAAACTTCCGATTCTACTTTTGTCCTGTACTGAGCAAAAAATATTAAAAATGAGAAAAAATAGAGGATTACTTACCTTCCTTGGCTTTTTGCTTTTCATAATCGGATTCACTTCTATTTGCCTGAGTCTGATGGGCATTCAGTTCACCTTTTTGGCTTGGATGGATTCCAACCCACTTTTTGGTTTTGTGATGCGTTTGGTGATGGTCATTGCAGGCTTTCTTTTGGTGGCTATAGATGGAATGGAATGGGGAGCAGAAGAATAAAGCAAAGAAATTAAATCGTAAGGCGAACCAGAAGTTGAAAGTAAAAATAGTTTAGAGATTCAGGATTTTATATTTTTTGGCGCGCAGCGACCGAAAAGATAGTCCATCGGCGTGTAGTGATGATAATAGTAAATCAAGACTGAAATAAGATTGAGGTTTCAGAAAATCGCGATCGCCTTCAGGTTGGTAAACTTTAAATCAAAGTTTACGTACCTTAATTTAAGTTTTAAATCATTCAAATCTCATACAACATGAAATTACTACCACTCACTTCCATTTTATTAATGGTCATAGTTTTTGGCTTTTTCGCCTGCCAATCTGATAGTAAAGCAAAAAAAAGAGCACTTGAATCGCTTGGTGACGTATCTTCGCAACCAGCGAATCCAACTACCGCAGCTGGAACTTCTTATCATTACGTCTGTCCGAACAAATGTGTAGGTGGTGGTGGTGATGGTGCGGGAAATTGCCCTATTTGTAGCTCACCTTTAGTTCATAATGGCGCTTTTCATAACAATGATGCCTCTGGCATAAATCCGGAGACTGGCCAAGAAAAACCTAAAATAAATGCTGCGCAACCTGGAACACCAGCAACTCAAGGAACTGCCCCTCCTGGTTCGCAAGAGCCTCCTCAAAATGATAAAGGCGTTTGGCACTACGTCTGCCCCGAAGGCCATGCTGGCGGTGGCGGATACTCTACCGAAACTTGTGGTATTTGTAGTAAAAATTTAGTGCACAACACGGAGTATCATACGACAATGGCTCCTCCTCAATAAGCAGTTAGGGGTTAGCAAATTAAACAGGAGTCATCCCGAATTTTTGAAAATCTCTGCTCCGTAGGAGCAATTTTGACCAAAAATTCAGGATAACTCATGTTTCGCCAATTTGCCTACTGCACATTGCCTACTGAACCGGTACCATTTTATAAACTCTTCCTGGATCTTCGACTGCTACATACAAAAATCCATCTGAGCCCATCTCTACATTTCTTACTCGTCCTATTTTTGGAAAAAGTTGTTCTTCGCCAAGAATTACATCATCTTTGATGGAAACCTTATTTACATAATCAAATCGAAGCGAGCCAATTAACACATCTCCTTTCCAATCTCCATATTTGTTGTTCGTAATCATCGTCATACCACAAGGAGCAATGGATGGAACCCAATAGGTTTCTGGACCTTTAAATTTCGAATCACTTGTTTTATCGGTAAAAGTGGTTCCGTTGTAATTAATTCCATAAGATACAATGGGCCAACCGTAGTTTTTGCCGGGCATCACAATATTCAATTCATCACCACCACGCGGGCCATGCTCTGATTCCCAAATGGTTCCGTTTTCCATATTAACGACCAATCCTTGCGGATTGCGGTGGCCGTAAGAGTAAATTGATTTCATGGCACCGGCTACCTTCACAAAAGGGTTGTCCTTAGGGATACTCCCATCATCCTTTATTCGATGGACTTTTCCACAATGATTCTTTAGGGATTGCGGGTTAATATCCCGTTTTCCTCTGTCGCCTACTGTGAAAAATAAATATCCGTTTTTGTCAAAAAACAGTTTTGAACCATAATGATGGCCAGTTTCTAAATAAGGCGTTGCCACAAAAATATCTTCTACCTCAGTCAATGAATTGCCTGAAATTTTAGCTCTAAAAATAGCAGTCGTAGAACTATCTCCTCCTTTTGGATTAGGTTTGGAATAACTGACATAAATCCATCCATTCTCAGCATAATTAGGATGAAGTTCTACATCCAATAAACCTCCTTGAAAAGTAGTCTTTACATCTGGCACATTTTTTAATTTCTGAGATTCTTGTCCTTGTTTCAAATACAAATCGCCTTTTCTATCCGATACCAATAAATTACCGTTGGGAAGAATAGCAAATCCCCACGGAATATCTGCTCTATCAAAAACCAGCTCTGCCTTGACTTTACCTGCACTTGTCTCAAAAACAGTTGGATTGTCGGGTTCATTTTCAAATCCATAAGAATTAAAAAGTTCTACGCCCGAATGAATATAGGCAGCTAAATTCTCAATTTCCTTATCGGTAAAAGTGGTATCGTAGGAAGGCATTCCATTTTTCGGAATTCCGACTTTAATTGATTTGGCAATCGCTTCTTTTGAAGTGCCATGCTTCCACCCTCTTTGAACATCCGCAAAAGCTTCCATTTTCACACCATGACAGCCCGCGCAATACTCCGCATAATTTTTTGCAGCATTTCCAAAATTCTCTGGGCTGACAATTGGAATCGTTTTGATGGGCACTTCTTCTTCAGGTAGATTTTCACTCAGGTCAGTCTTCTCATTAGGAACCTTTCCGTTAGGAGCCTGTTTGGTTTTACAAGAAAAGGCCATTAAAAAAAGTAAGAGCGTAAGTAATTGATATTTCATCTTAAAATTAGGTTTATACCGAAAGTAATGAGTTCAAAAGTAATATTCTGCAATGATAAATTGAATTATCAACTCGAAGTCGTTTCTTTGTCCGTTTGTCAACCTAAATCCAACCAAAACCAATTTTTCTACAAAAGGAATCCCTTTTTTTAAAATTCATGAACCAAACATTAGGAACTTCATATTGGTCCATTTTCCGTATTTCCTTACCATTGATGCTGGGGAGCGCTGCGCAGAATGTGATGATGATGGTCGATAGTATTTTCCTATATCATTTAAGCGAAATTGATTTTGCTACCATTGGGTTTGTGGGGGCATTTTATCTGATGATTACGGCCATTGGGTATGGTTTTTCTAAGGGCGGGCAAATTGTGATAGCTCGATTTTATGGAGCAGACCAAGATTTAAAAGTAGGAAGCTCCTTTAGAGCCATGCTTACGTTTGAGTTGCTTTTGGCCTTAGTGATGTTTCTGTTTATGCAATTTGGGAGCTATTATTTCTTTTCCCTGATGGTCAATTCAGATGATATCTTTTTCAAAAGTTTAGAGTATCTCGAATATAGAAGTTGGGGCGTCTTTGCAGCGTATTCTGGAGTGGCATTTATTGCGCTTTATACGGGCATTGCTCGTCCGCAATTCATCATGATAGATACTTTGATAATTGTCATTATCAATATCATTTTATGTTATGTACTGGTATTTGGAAAATTTGGATTCCCTGCCATGGGAATTGCAGGCGCTGGATTATCAAGCTCCATTTCAGAAACCATTGGAACGCTCATATTTCTAATCTACGTCCTTTTTGACAAAAAAGTCAGGAACTTCAAATTGCTACAATTAGGCAAAATTGATTGGGAAGCCATCAAAATCCAATACAAACTGTCGATTCCAATCATTGTCCAATTAGTGATAGGCGTCGGAAGTTGGTTTGTATTTTTCGGGATCGTCGAAAATCTCGGCGAGCGCCAATTGGCTATTAGTAATTTGGTAAAAAATGTATATTTCATCTTGGCCATCCCAATTTGGGGATTTTCGGCCACTGTCAATACGCTGGTGAGTGGATTTATTGGTGCTAAAAAGCGGATGGCAGTCCTTCCCATTACTTGGAAAACTGCCAAAGCATGTGCATTTACGACTTTAATTATGGCACTGCCAGTCATCCTTTTTCCAGAGCAAATTTTATATCCAATTTTTGGAAAATCCGATATGTCGCTCATCCAAGATGCCAAGCCAATTTTCTACATCCTTCTACTCATCTTAATTACCTTTTCTTTTGGCGGTGTTTTTTTCAACGGATTGGTGGGAACTGGAGCCACCTCTTTTGGTTTAAAAATCCAATTGGTGGCGGTGGCTATCTATTTAGTTTACGTTTATATTGTTGTAGAATTTTTAAAAGGAAATCTGACTTGGGCTTGGTCTGCTGAGTTACCCTATTGGCTGTTTATGTTTGGAGTAGGTTTTTGGTATCTCAATTCTAAACGATGGCATTGGTTAGACATTTGGGATAAACAAAATCCTTGATTAGGCATTTAATGTAGGACATTTCGTCCTGTCGAGCCCCAGCTCGATAGAAAAGACCTTTAAAATCATACTGTCGAACTGGGGTTTGACAGGACAGTAAAAAAATGCAACAAAAAGCAATTGAATATTTTATGCGGCAGGCCATTGAGGAAGGTAAAAAAGCCTTGCCGCATTGTTTGCCCAATCCACCCGTTGGCTGTGTGATTGTTTCTAATGAAGAAATCATTTCTCGGGGTCACACCAATCAGCCAGGAAGCGATCATGCCGAAGCGATGGCACTCAAAAATCTACCGAAAGACGCCACAGATCTTATTCTATTTGTCACTTTAGAGCCTTGCTCATTTTTTGGCCGTACGCCTTCGTGCGCCAAAACCATGTTGAACTATCCCGTAAAAAAAGTATTTGTGGGCACCCTTGATCCGCATCCGAAAAACCAGGGCGCTGGAGTTAAGATTTTGACAGACGCAGGCATTGACGTAGAAACCGAAGTTTTGGAAAAAGAAGTTCTAAAATATCTAAAGAGCTATCTAATTCATGACCTTTAGGTGAAAAATACTTTCAAAAACAAGATAGGTTCTTACTTTTAGCGTTAATGAAAATAAGTGTAATCATACCAGTATTGAATGAGGAGGAAATGCTTCCAAAATTACTTAAAAGCATTCTGCCTCATGGAGATGAAAAAACGGAATTTATTGTCGTTGATGGCGGGAGCACAGATCAAACCCTCGAAAAGATTTCTGATTTCCCGATCACTTTAATTCACTCAAAACCAGGTCGTGCCCTACAAATGAATACTGGAGCGGAAGCAGCTACTGGAGATATTTTGTACTTTTTGCATTCCGACACTATCCCTCCTAATTCTTACGTTCAGGACATTCGCTCTTCCATAAATGACGGGTATGATTCAGGGTGCTATCAATTAGGATTTGACTCTGATGCGTTCCTTTTAAAAATAAACACCTTTTTTACCCGTTTCCGAAAAATGTGGAATCGTGGTGGTGATCAGAGCCTCTTCGTCAAGAAAGATTTGTTTTATAAATTAGGTCGATTCCCCAATGATTTTATCATCATGGAGGAATATGTCTTAATTGAAAAATTGGTAAAAAACCATAACTTTAAAATCCTACCAAAGAAAATAATTGCCTCTTCTCGAAAGTACCAGAAGAACAATTATATGAGAGTTCAAATTGCCAATCTTATTGTTTTCAATATGTACAAAAGAGGAGCCTCACAAGAAGATATGTATCGCACCTATCGTACAATGCTCAAGTTTTAAGGTCTTGAACTGAACAAATTAACAAACCATACCTTTAGTCTCAAAACTGTCTTTTACTCCGCGCGTTTTCAACAAAAATCATATCATGAATCATATAAAATCCTT
The DNA here is from genome assembly GCA_937924495.1 of uncultured Saprospiraceae bacterium. Taxonomy (GTDB): domain Bacteria; phylum Bacteroidota; class Bacteroidia; order Chitinophagales; family Saprospiraceae; genus JAGQWW01. The sequence goes on along the minus strand of CALDSS010000076.1, from coordinate 34,853 downwards.
TATCCTTTTTTTTGGCTTTTTAACACTTGCTGCCTCTTGTAAAGTCAAAAAAATAGATTCAAACTCCTACCCTGTTTCACACGAAATCTGGAATGAATTACTTCAAAAACATGTAACAGAGGAAGGCGTGGTAAACTATAAAGGATTTCAAAAAGATAGTGCTCAATTTAATGAGTATATCAAAATATTGAGCAGTTCCCACCCCAACGATACGAATTGGAGCAAAAACGAAAGGTTGGCTTATTGGATAAATGCTTATAATGCATTTACTGTGCAGATTGTGATGCGAAATTATCCTACACTAGGCATCAAAGAAATCAAAAACGGAATTCCTTTTGTCAATACGGTTTGGGATATCAAATTCATCAAAATAGAAGACCAGGTCTATGATTTAAATAATATTGAACACGGCATTGTCAGACCACGTTTTGAAGAACCTCGTATTCATTTTGCCTTGAACTGTGCTTCTATTTCTTGCCCTCGCCTTCGTAATGAGGCCTTTTCCCCAGATAGATTGGATGAACAATTAAGTGATAATGTCCGCTATTTTTTAAGCAATCCAATCAAGAACAAGTTGGGTTCTGACAAAAGTGAAATTTCAAAAATCTTTCAATGGTATGGTGGTGATTTTAAAAAAGGCGACAATACAGTTCGAAAGTTTATTGACAAATATTCGGATGTAAATATCACATCGGAAACAGAAATTGATTACTTAAAATATGATTGGCGATTGAACGATCAGTTGCCATAAGTAGCAGGAGGTTCAGCAAAATTTCTTATTCATTTGGTACTTCTCTAATGAGTGATAATGACTATTTGATTGTTAAATTGTTTGATTGCCTTTAAGGCCATATATTAACAATCTAACAGTCAAACAATCTTTATTCTAACCAATGATTTGCCCCTCAATGATTTCTATTAAATAAATTATTTACATGCGTGAGTTCTTATACTTTTTGGTTCGATTTATGCTTTAAGCGTAGTTCTTAATTTTAAGTACAACTACACAAGTTCGCGAGCCACAAATAATGAGAATTCCCTTTTTGCTGTCCCTTTGTATTTTCACAATCCAAGTAGAATACCTTAACGGGCAGTATGCCTACGTTTCACACACCAACCTGAATTCGGAATACAACTCGACTTTAGATTTTACAGAAAAAATCAACCTTCCGAAATTCTCAAAATCTTCCCTCTACAAAAGAATAAAAAAAGATAAAAATTTGGGGGTAGCCTTAATGGCTGCCAGCATGAGTATGCTCTACCCTTCTATCAAAACTCCTAATAATCAACAACTTAAAAAGTTTGGATTATTAGGTGGTTCGGCGATGACTCTAGCTTATAGCACTTTGTATCTTACTACTGGAAACAATAGTTATGAAAATGCAACTTGGACGCATGATGAAAATCTACTTTTAAAAAACGGGTATAATTCTCAACAAATTAAACAGTACAAAAACAAAGCAATTTATTTCAAATCAGGAGGTTTTGTTTTGGATAAAAAAATACATGCGCAAGAAGTCCTTCCTGCCGTCCTTTCGACTAATAAATTGGCGAGCAATGAATATTTAAAATTCAAACAGAAAAGAAAGAAATCCAAGATATTGAAAGCACTTGGAGTAGCTACCTATTTCGCCGCCTCTCTAATCCACAACAATCGCTGGAAAAACGGATTGTACATTGGCTCCTATCTCCCGATTTTAGGTTCGGTTCATTATTCCAACAACTCTACTTATCATGTGAGCAATGCAGTTTGGATTTATAATAATGGGTTGTTGAAATGATTTTCTGTATTTAATCTCTATCTTTACCATCAGTTATCTGAGCATACAAAAAGGGACGATTTTCGAAGAAAAATAAGATAACTGAATGTCAAAAAAAACTATCCATATAAACGGTCGGAATATTGGAATTATCAGCAAAAAGCAAAGTGCGGATTTTGTTTGTATTTCTGATATCGCTAATTTCAAAGGAGAGAATAATCGACTGATAATCAGTTGGTTACGTCGTCGTCAAACAATTCGATTTTTGGGCGTTTGGGAATCCGTCAACAATATTAGTTTTCAAAGACCAGCGTACGATACCTTTCTTTATAAGTCTTCCAGTAATGAATTCAACCTCCCTCCCAATGATTGGATTCAAAAAACCGATGCTATTGGCCTCGAAATCATCGGCGACAAATTATACGGTCATCGAGATATTGCACTGAATTTTTGCTATTGGCTCAGCCCAGAGTTTCAGTTATTTTTAATTGAAGAATTTCAGCGCCTTTCCGGCGAAAGCCAAAAAGAAATTGACTACGATTGGAATGTAAAACGGCTTATGTCAAAAGCCAATTACCACATTCACACACACGCGGTGCGCAATCATTTGATCCCTCCCAAGTTGCAAAACACCAAAGTCGAGGGCATGTACTTTGCCAATGAAGCAGACATGATCAACCTCGCACTTTTCGGCCATACGGCCAAACAATGGAAAAAAGAAAACCCAATCGAAAAAGGCAATATGCGAGACCATGCTTCTCCTGAGCAGTTGCTTGTCTTATCAAATCTCCAAAGCCTCAACGCGAAACTTCTAAAATGGGGTTGCGACAAAGAGCAGCGCCTTCAAATTTTGAATGAATCTGCCATTGAAGAAATGAGTGTTTTGGTATCGGTAGCGAGCATGAAAAAATTGAAGAAAAAGAAGGCTTTACCTGCCAAGAAATAAGAAACCCCGATTCATCTTCGTTAAAACAAAAATACAAAAATGATTCGAATGCATCTTCTTTTTGCATTGGCAATATTGACCTCTTTTTCTTGTAAGAAAGCATCTGATATGAATCAGACCAATATCGAAGGGTTCAATTTACTCACTGAACTTTCAGGCCATTGGGTTGGCTCCAATGAAACGGTTTTCGGAATTTACGATTGGTTTGCTTTTGATTTTAGACCAATTTCGAGTTCGCATTTACATTCAATTTATGAAGGTGGGACCAACCAAAATATCATCACCTCCATCTTCGTCGCTAACCATAATGGAACGCAACAAATCATGGCACGCAATGGTGGCTGGTTGGGCAATCAATACCGAGCGACCTACTTTGTTTTGGACGAGGCAGAAGAAAGTGAGGATAGAAAATATTACCGATTAGTAGATGCTGTCGGCGGAGAAAAACGGGCATACATGGAATTACAATTTGAAAATGACACTTTGTATTTCGATGCTTACAAAGATAATAGTGGTCAATTGGATGAACCGATTCATCACATGGGCTTCAAAGGTTTGAACATCAATCCAGCTTTTGCCCAATCGGCTACTCAACAATTTGATTTCCCTAAACCAGTTTCTGAAGTTGATTTTAATGGAAAATTCACCAATTTGCTTGATCCTGATTCCGCTTTATTTTTAGAGGAGGACAATGACCCTTTTCCTAAAAAAGACCATGGTCATTTGAGTGACTTAAGAATTAATATTCAAAAAACAGCGGCTATCGAAAACGAAGATTTACTACTCTATTTTTCAAAAGAACCCATTATTGATGCAGATGGGAATGTCAATTTTGAAAACATCAATACTCAAGTTTTGAGAATCATGGATGTGCGAGCAAATGAAGAATTTTATCTTTCAACTTACCTTCATCCTGACACCTATTTCATCACCGCTTTTTCTGATGGAGATAAGAATTTCTTTCCCTCTGCTGGCGATTTTTGTAATGTGAGTAAGGAGGTAGTGGTTGCACCTGAGTCTGATGGGAGTGTTGATATTGAAGTGACGATTCAACTTTAAACCATCATCATCGCACCCCAAACTTATAAGAAGTTATCGTCTCATACAATTCATCAGGCATCAATAAAGTCGTGGGAAAATCTGGCTGATTGGGCGAGTCAGGGAAATGCTGTGTCTCCAAACAAAAGCCACCATGCTTGCCATATCGTTTTCCATCTTTTCCCTTTTCGATATCTAAAAAATTAGCAGTGTAAAGTTGAACGCCTGGCTCTGTAGATTTCACCTCCATGGTTCTACCCGATTCAGGATCAATGACTTTTGCAATGATGGCATCCGCTGTCAGACCGGTTTCCATATCCCCTGGATTGTCCAACACATAATTGTGGTCATAACCTTTGGTGATTTTCAATTGCTCGTTTTCCTTATCAATTCGACTTCCAATCAAAGCCAATTTCGAAAAATCGAAAGGAGTATTTTTGACCGACTCAATGCCTCTTGGAATTAGATTTTCGTCAACTGGTGTGTACGCATGAGCATTAATTTTTAAAATATGCCCTAAGACATTTCCATTTCCAGCACCTGCTAAATTAAAGTAGGAATGGCTAGTCAAATTACAATGCGTGGCTTTGTCAGTAGTGGCTCGAAAATAGATGGCCAATTCATTGTCAGGAGTCAGGATGTAATTCACCTGTACCTCTAAATTGCCTGGAAAGCCCTCTTCCATATCGGCACTTTTATACTTCAAAAATAGATAGACGAATCCATCTTCGGCAGAAGTTTTTTCTACTGTCCAAAACTGTTTGTGAAAACCATTTTCGCCTCCATGCAAATTATTGGTACCACTGTTTTGAGCCAACTGATAAGTAGTCCCTTCTATTTCAAATTGCCCCTTGGCAATGCGATTTGCATACCGACCGACAAGCGCACCAAAAAATGATTTATCTGATAGGTAGTCTTCAAAAACATCATATCCTAGAACTACATCATCAAATTTTCCATTTTGGTCAGGCACTTTTATGGATTTAATTATTCCTCCATAATTCATGATTTGCACCTCCATGCCATTGGCATTTTTCATGGTGTACAGATCTGCTTTTCCAAACTTAGATTGGGTACAAGTCACTTCGTTACTCATTTACTATTTCTTAAAATTCAGGTGCTATTTACGACAAAATTTTAAACCAAAAGCCAAAACGATATTCCTGAGCAGGAATTCGATATTGCTCCAACGGTTTTGCTCCCCAAGAATCGATGCCTCCTACCCCACTCATCAAATGGTCAATACAGACCGAAATCCTTTCTTCTTTTTGTAAATCGTAGGTGTGCAACTCGCCTCTGGTTTTGCGGGTCAATTGCTCAAGTGAGAAAGGTAAGGTGCTAAATCCAAACGGAAAACCTCTTGTAACTTCTAATCCTTTTCCATTTTTATTTAAAATTTTTAAAAATTCAGAATCACATTTATAACCATTCTCTTGCGGAGAAATATAAGGTTCATATTGCCCATCAATTGAACTTTTGTAAAACCCAATATGAGCCGCTGTTTTTCTATCTGGATAATTTTCAAATGGCCCTCTACCCAACCATTCTATTTTTTCAAAACTGTTTGGCATTTGAAAATATAACCCAACGCGTGGAATATCAGGTAATAGGTCTGGTTCATTTGGTTGAAAATGAACCTCAATTTTCAATTGCCCATCAACCAAAAACTGATAAGTCAACGTAAGAGAAGTATTCAATTTTTCTAAAAATATTTTAGAAGCAATCTGATTCTCTTCAATTTTAATTTCAATTAGTTTAGAATCTTCCATCGGATTATTCCAAACAGCACATCGCTCAGGCATTTTATTTCCAAAGTCATTATCGTTGGGTGGTCGCCAGAAATTTGGTTGGATGTTTTGGGCAATTAAATCACCATTTGAATTTTTCAATTCATTAATCAAACCCGTTTTTTTATTGACCTTTATTACTAAGGTTTTTGAATGGGCAAAAATTTTATTCTCGTTTTCTGAAATTGTAAATTTTGCATTTTGCCATTGTAGAGACGATTCGTGAATCGTCTCTACAAATGCCTGATGAAAATTGATCATAAATTGCTCTTTTGCGACTTCAAAACCAGCTGGTAAAAACGGTCTTTCATTAATTATTTTCACGGAAAAATTAATAAAACAATCCAACCCATCATCAATCATAAGTCCATGATTATCAATTACTAAGACCTCTTTTCCACCTGGTTCAGCTGATAATTTTTTTGAACCAAAAGCCACCTCTTTTTCTTTATTCCAAATCCTCCATTTTAGTTGAAAATTTGAAAGGCCGATGAATAGAAATTTGTTTTCAATCTCATATTCAAATTGATTTTTTTGACGAATTTTTATAGGTTGATAAACCTTCTTCACTTCCCAAAAACTGGGATGCGGAGTACGGTCTGGAAAGAGCAAACCGTTGATACAAAAGTTATCATCGCTCGGCACATCGGGTGGTCCGAAGTCGCCTCCAAATTTCCAATACTTTTCACCTGTTTCAGTTTTGGCAGCTATACCTTGATCTACCCAATCCCAAATGAAGCCACCTTGCAAGCAATCATGCTGTTCGATGATATCCCAATACTCATTCAGGTTGCCCACTGAGTTATTCATAGCATGAGCGTACTCGCACATGATGAATGGTCGATCACCAAATTCTTTTGGATACGTTTTCACCCACTCCATCGGCGGATACATGGGGCACACAATGTCAGTGTTAGATTCCACCATTGCTTGTTCATATTGCACAGGTCGCGTGTCTTGTTCTTTCAACCATCGATAACTCTCCCGAAAATTTGCTCCGTTCTCTGCCTCATTGCCGAGTGACCAACCAATGATGCAAGCATGGTTTTTTGTTCGCTCAAACATTCGTTTTGTTCTATCCATGATGGCAGCTGTCCACGTTGGTTCTTCTGCCAAACTTCGTTTATCGAAATACATGCCATGTGCCTCTATATTGGCTTCGTCAATGACGTACAATCCATATTCATCGCACAACTCATACCATCGTCGATGATTGGGATAATGGCTACACCGCACTGCATTGATGTTGCCTTGTTTCATCAATTCAATATCTTTGAGCATGCTTTCTTCCGTAATCAGATGCCCCGTTTTTTCATCATGCTCATGTCGGTTCACGCCATAAATCATGATAGATTTTCCATTGATGAGAAGTTGTCCGTTCTTGATCTCAATTTGGCGAAAGCCAATTTTATGACATAAATATTCTGTTCCTATTTTGAGAATGAGCGTGTAGAGGTTTGGGGTTTCGGCAGTCCATTTTTGGGGACTTTTTATTTTTTCTTCAAAGGTTTCCTTTCGGGGGAGAATGTTTTTTTCCTTTTCATCTGAGAAAAGTAGGACTTCTACTTCCTCCTTTTTCGAATTAGTTTTGATTTCTACTTCAAGTGTTCCATCTTCATAATTTTCGTCCAGCCCTGCTTTGACAAAAAAGTCTTGAATATGATTTTGTGCAGCTGACCATAGATATACTTCACGTTCAATTCCACTAATTCGCCACATATCTTGGCATTCTAAATAAGCACCATCTGACCAGCGATAGACTTCAACCGCCAGTTGGTTTTTTCCTTTTTTTAGAAAACTGGAAACATCGAACTCGACTGGCGTTTTGGAGTCTTGATTGTAGCCCAAGAACTCCCCATTCAACCAAAAATAACTGGCTGACTTTATGGCTTCAAAAACTAAAAATACTTTTCTTCCATCCCAGTTTTCAGGAATCTCAAATTCGGTTTTATAACTCCCAACTGGATTGTAATCATTCGGGATATGCGGCGGATTTCTTTCAAATGGATATCGATCATTTACATAAATCGGAACGCCGAATCCTTCCAATTCCCAATTGGCAGGCACATTGATTTCATCCCAATTATTAACATCAAAATTATTTAAATAAAAGTCTTTTGGTCGGTCTGCTGGCTTTCTAACCCAATTGAATTTCCATTTCCCGTTAAGGGATTTATAAAAAGGAGAATCTTCTCTTTTGCCCGAAAGGGCGGATTCCAAATCAGGAAAAGGAACAACATTGACATGCGGTTTGGTTTGTCCAATATTGAATTTTGAAGGGTCTTCCCACCAGTGATTATTTTCTTTTAGTTTTTCCAAAATTTGAATATTTTTAGCAAATGTAAAATTTCATAAATTGCCATCATGAATAAAATCAATCTAACAGAAAAATTTGGACTCTTTGAGGAGCATTGGACACCTAAAATTATCGGTGAACTAAATGGTCAGCAGGTAAAACTTGCAAAAGTAAAAGGCGAATTCATCTGGCACAATCATGAAGGTGAAGATGAGCTTTTTTACATTATGAAAGGTACTTTGAAAATGGAATTCAGAGACAAAACTGTTGTGCTCAATGAAGGCGAAATGATAATTGTCCCCAAAGGAGTTGACCACAGGCCAATTGCTAAGGAGGAGGTTTGGATCTTGTTATTCGAGCCAAAAAACACCAAGCATACTGGCGAAGTAGAAAGTGAATTGACGGTTAAAAATTTAGATTGGATTTAATCATTTTGAAACGTAATATTTAAAGTATTTACATTCTTTGATTAGATTATCGTAAAACTTTGTTTTTGAATATTTTTCTTTCAAAATTTTAAAATACTCGCGTGGCCGCGTGGGTGGTTTGCTCGGCATTGTGAAGTAAAAATTTTGCTCACAGCGCGCAGCCATATAGGCTGCCTTCGCTGCCAATTCGGGATTTTTGGCATTTGAGCGGGCTTGCTCAAAATAGATTAGTGCTTTTGACAAATCATGGTTTTCGCGATTGCCTTCTGGAAACATCCAAGTTGTAAAAACTCTATCTACATTTCGATAATACCAATTGCTCCCCGACCGATGCCTATCTACCATATTCCAACTATGGCCAAAATAGGACATATTAAAAAAGGCTAATCCCAATTGATAAAGCTGCAGGGCATTGTCCTCAATTTTGGCTCTCGACTCATACTGAATGGTCAATATTTTCTCCATAATTTCGCCCTTGGTCAATAACTCAGAATCATATTGCAAAGGACAATTCACGCATTCATTCATGCGCTGCTCAAAGGGATTAAACTTCCCAAACTTGGCCCAATCCGACCGTGGGATTTTTTTGTACCATTCGAGTGCTGCTTCAACCTTTCCATCCCGCAAATATTCCATTGCCTTTAAATCATACAAATCATTTTTGATGGACACACCATTGGGCTGCACCAACATTCTTTCGAAGCGATTTTTATCTGGGTTTTCCACAATTGAAATGAGATCATCTAACATTTCATTTTTGGGATTGGCGTATAATTTATTGATTGGGTACTCACACAAAAATGCAGCACCCGGTTGACTATTCTTTTTATATAAATAGGCCATTTTTGCCGTCAAAAATTCAAGAAAATCAGAGCGGCCTTCCTCAGATTCTAAATCACTAAATTCTTCATACGCATCGTTGGCAATATCATCATTGAGGAACTTCCAATTGAGAATTCGGAGTTGTAAATTAAATTTATCCAATTGGTCTTTGACCTTTGGGTCAGAAGTCATTTCTGCTACTTTCTCAAAATCTTCAGTGGCACCTTTCTCATCCTTTTTCAATAATTTTAAATAACCTCCGCAAAGCATCCAAAACTCCTTATCCTTTGCTCTTTTGCCAGTTGCAATTTTAGAAACCAAAATTTCAAAACGATTCAAATATTCTTCTGCATCGTTGTTTTTCAGTTCCAAAAAGTCGCGTTGAATTTTTCTTTTCGTTTTAAATTCTTGACCTAAAAATCGACCTTCTAATTTCTTTATTTCCCTGACAGTCAGCAACTTAAGCAAGGCATGATCTGGACTGTAACCATAAATTTTCTCTAATTCCTCTACAGCCCTACTCTGATCACTGTAAGCTCTCATGGCGTGAAATGTAGCCCGCAGACTATCGCTGTCACATTCATTCATGGCCATTTTCCACTCCTGATTTGTTTTGATATCAAAACTCATAAACGCTTGCTCGCGCTTGCTGGGACAGTGCTCAAAAATATTAGCGTAGATGATGGAGGCTTCGACTTTTCGACCGATGCTTTGGAGCGCTCCTGCTTTGTGCCCTTCAATCCAATATTCGATAATACTCGAAACGCGTGTATCAATTTGAGGCATCAAAAGGTCATATAAATTGAGGGTTAGCGGATAGTCTTTGGCATAATGTGCCAGCCGAATAATTTGGAAAGCAATCCGCATTCGGATATAGGCCGAATCTGTTTTTTTGAATAACTTTTTGCCCTCACCAATCAGGTCATACATGATGGCAGGTTCGCGGCTTTCATCATTCCAGTAATGAACTCGCACCGCGTAAGGTTCGCATTTTTTTGCAAAAATTAAATAGTCGATGGTTTCTACACATTTGCTGCCGGCGAGTTGTTTGGCAAATGTATTGGTATTCAAAACAGCAGGGACTGGAATGGATTTGCTTTTTGCGGCTGTCCTCAATTCTTCCAAAGCGCTAATCGAAGATTTGTAAATCACTTCTGTGATGTCTGCGACCTTTGCGTTTTCGCAAAATTTCTCATGCCACTCCCTTATGTTTTCATCTACCTGAATTTTTTGAGACCACTTGTATCGTCTGAAAATACCAGAAAACTGACCCAAAAGTTGTGGATAGTTTTTTACATCTACAAAATTTCGAGCATCAAAAAAGGAATAACCATAAGACACCTGCCGCATCGGGCCACAACTCAAGGCAATCGTTAGGGGCAGTACAACTTGAACAATTACCAGAAATAATTCTTTGCGATAATTGAATTTAAAAAGCCTTTCTTTCCTTAAAAACCTCCAAAACATCTTTATAAGTTTTTTTAGGATAATTCTTAAAAGAATGAGATCCCAAATGATAAAAACCAACGGTTAAGTTAGGATTTTCTATCAAATCTGAGAGCAAGTGACTGGCTTTTAACAAGGAATCTGGATAGATGGACTCATACCGAATCCAGTCGTTTTCATACAAATATTGTTCAGCAAAATAACTGCTCTTTTCCACCCAATAACGGCAATTACCCATATTCTTGAATCGATCCATATCACTTTCATCAATATCCGGCAATAGCTTAATCATCTCACCATTTCGAAAGAGCACTCCCCACGAATAGACTGGCAAAACCAAATCTAATTGCATGGGGTAATTATCAAAATTCTTTAAATACTTCTTGCTTTCAACTAAATCCAGAATTGAGTTTTGAGTCTCCCAATCCGAGACATCAGACATGTTATAAAACATGAGCATTCCTCTGGAGACCGGTGGGACTCCTGTTTTTTCAAAAAATTTTACTTGATGTAAACGAATCGTTGAGGATAGTTCAAATTCAGGAAATTCATTTTTAAAATATTGTAAAAAATCGAAAAATGCTCCTTGCGTTTTTTCTGACCAATCACAGTCAAACTGAATTTCTTGAATGGCTTTGAATTTATGCTTATTTAATATTGACTTTATTTTTTTACCTGTCCGTTGAGCTAGCAACAGGTTATCATCATCTTTTATATGATGAAAGGTTTGATTGGTAATGAAAATGCAGGGAACTATTTCAAAATCTGGAATTTTTCCATTCACATACAAAGTAGCTAATGGAATTGGTTCTTTCTCGATACTGTTCCAATCGATATCAAAAAATTTAATATAAAGCTTTTCAGTTCCTATTTCCTTTAATTGAGCAGTCAATTCAGAATTGATGTTTAGCTCCGTTTTCCAATGGTAAAAGGCAGGAGTGACTGTTCGTTTCTGAGCACAGCTACCGATAGTAAAAGCCAACAAAACCATGAAAAATTTAGTGGAAGCCATCAAATTTTGTGTCATAATAGCGAACGAGTTGATTTTTTGTTTGCATAAAAAGTAAACAAAAGTCTGAGATAGCTCCAATAATTCCAATTTAAAAACCTGACTTTTTAGAAATATTGGTAACTACCACTCTAACCTTATTCTTATATTGATACTATCATTTATAAACTTAAATTATTTCGATATGAAAAAGAAGCACAACTTAAATGATTTTCTTTCAAAAGAAATCTCAAGTCAAAAAGCGGATCAAATCAAAGGTGGCCATGCAGACATCCGAAGACCAAGCACGACTACTGTTACTGCTATTTGGGATGACTTGGAAGTTAGAAGAGTAAAATTCTCTGTTTTCGGAGGAGGTGGAAGAAATAACAGCGACATCTTAGGTGGCTAATTCTTCTCTAAACTGATTCTGAACAACCTTTGCAAAAGAATCGCCCGAAGCCTTACTTTCTATCCAAGCAGAAAAGTTGAATAAATTCATCATTCGTTTTTCTTCTGGATTTAAAAGCAAATCATCAAGCTGTTTTTGAAGCAATTTGGTGATTTGCTTTTTTTCTTTTTTGGAGAGCGGCTTTCCCATCTCTATAAAAAAATCCATTATCTTCAATTCAAACTGATAGATTCTATTTTCCTTTTTCAAAAACCGTTTGGTTGAGCGAATTAGGGAATGTAATAAAATGGTATTTCCCATTTCGTAGTGCGTCAGTAAATTTAGAATTCGAGCCAAAGATTGTAGATCTTGCCTTTCTACATTTCTGGGCTGATTGAGCCATTCATTCAAATAAAATAACGCACCTTCAAAATCTCCCAACCCAAAATAAATACTAAAGTATTGGAAGAAAAAGCTATTCTTCGTAAACGAAAATTTAGGGAATTTTTCCACTTCTTTTTTGTGCTTCAACAACACCTCCAACCCCTTTTCAAAATCCCCTTTTTCGATACAATACCGAAGCATCACGACATAGTATTGCCGATGAATTTTCAACTCATCATCCTTGGTTATAGGCTTGATATCCTTCATTTTACCGAGGTAATTCTCTACTTTTTGGTATTTTTTGGTTCTTCCACAGGCAATCAAATGGTTATTGAGCGCTGAAATATACTCCGCAACATCCTCTCTCAAAAAGTGTGGGTAACCTTCCATTTTTTTGACTAATATTTTGCTCGAATCATAAAACTCATCAATCTCAGATTTTGCAAAATGAAGCAGAGAGATAAACCGCAGACGCATTACTTCAATATAATAATATTCATATTTTTCAGCCTCTTTCAAAAGTGGATTTTTGGAAAATTGCTCAAGTTTTTTCTGCTGTTCTTTATTCCTGGAAACGTCTTTTCGCAATTCTACCAACAGTCTAAAAAACAGATTTCTCAGCCCTACTAAAATGCGTTGACACTCCAAAAAGTGAATTTCCTTTTCAGCAATTAAATCTAAATTTTTATCTAAAAAAGTGATGTCCGTTCGTGAATAGGCCAGCTCTTTTTTCCAACTTAAAATTTCTAATTGCTCCGCAAAGAGTTCATATTGATTGGCCAATTTTTCGGCTTTTTTTAATTCTTCTTGGCAATCAGCAAATAAAGAACGCTTGAAAAGAACTTTCACATTCAATAAGTAATTTCTGACTTTATAAATGACTGAAGCATTGGTATCGTAGCCCTGCAAGGATTTTAAAATCTGGCCATAGAGGTAGTTTTTCAACTCCGAATATTTCCTGGATTCGATTGGTTCGCTACCATAAACCAAGGATTGCAAAACGACATCATTAAACTCCTCTTGTTCCCAAATACCATCAAAAAGTGTGGTGTATTTATTGCTTTTATCACCAGTAGGGTTGACCGCCAATTTGAAGTATCGGCGCTCCGAGCCCAAAAGGGACTTAACTAATCTGAATAACTTTTTTGAAGGTGTTTTGGCCATTTTCAATATTTATACCATCCAAAAATGGCGATTATTTTACTGGATCACAAATTTGAAATAAAATTAGAAACCTGATTTTATCCCAAGTCAAACCACAAATTGACCTGAACATTTTAACATCTATTTTTCGATTGTTAGACATGCTATTTATTTTCAGTGAAAGAAAATGAAAAAATAAACTCTTCCATTACCCCTTTAGAGGGTCAGGAGGTATCTTTGCCGCTCAATTTAAAAGTCAAAAAATTATGCGAATTGCAGTTGTAGGAGCCACTGGTTTGGTTGGCACCAAAATGAGAGAAGTATTAGAAGAAAGAAATTTTCCTGTAACGGAATTTTACCCCGTTGCCTCAGCTAAGTCTGTAGGAAAAATGGTTTCTTTTAATGGAAAGGAATATCCATGTATTGGAATGCAAGAGGCGATTGATAAAAAATTAGACATTGCTATTTTTTCAGCAGGAGGTGGTGTTTCTAAAGAATGGGCGCCAAAATTTGCCGAAGTTGGAACAACGGTAGTTGACAATTCCTCAGCCTGGAGAATGGACCCAAGCAAAAAATTGGTTGTTCCAGAAATTAATGCTAAGACGCTTACTAAAACTGATAAAATCATTGCCAACCCAAATTGCTCAACCATACAAATGGTGGTAGCACTGGCACCACTTCATGAGAAATATGGCATCAAAAGAGTGGTGGTTTCGACCTATCAGTCTGTTACCGGTACAGGTGTAAAAGCTGTAAATCAGCTCGAAAATGAGCGAAAGGGAGTTGAAGGAGAAATGGCTTATCCTTATAAAATTGACATGAACGCCCTACCTCATATTGACATTTTTATGGACAATGGATACACAAAGGAAGAGATGAAAATGGTTCATGAAACTAAAAAAATAATGGGTGATGATTCGATTCAGGTGACGGCAACGGCCGTACGAATCCCAGTAATGGGCGGACACTCTGAGTCCGTAAATGTTGAATTTGAACAAGAATTTGAACTCATTGACTTGCGTTCCATCCTTGCCAAAACAAACGGTATCACGGTTCTCGACGATCCTTCTAAAGAGGTTTATCCTATGCCGTTAATCCATGCGCACAACAGCGATGAAGTTTTTGTCGGTCGTATTCGGCGCGATGAGACTCAATCCAAAACCTTCAATTGCTGGATTGTTTCTGATAATTTGCGAAAAGGCGCTGCAACCAATGCCGTTCAGATTGCGGAGTATTTGGTAAAACATGACTTGGTGGATACTGGAGTGATGGAGGCTTCTTTATAAAAAAAGTCAGATTGATTTCAATTTAATGAATTTTTTGCTGCGATCTGGGAGTTAATTATGGTTGAATTGCCTTAAAAACCATGAAACCGATTAACAATTTTGCTTTGACCTCTGCCAACGATAAATCTTTTAGCAATTAAAAATTGAATATTGAAAAAACAGATAATTGCAATTGACGGTTTCTACCACATCAAATCACGAAAAGCGTTAGACCATTACCAAATCATCCTCACCTTCGATGATGTTTTTTTGGTCAACTCAGGAAACGATTATAGCAAATTCTTAAAATCTATATTTTCGGGAATAGGAGATTTGGTCGGAATGATATCAGGGCCAATTGGAATGTTGGGTGGATTAGCAAGCGAAATGACTGGAGGTAGCGTTTCAGAGGCATTCAAATCGTTTGGCGAAAGTAAATCTGCCAAAAACGTTCAAAAAATACTAAAAAACCTCGATGAATACGCCAAAAGAGACGATACTGAAAAAATTGAATTTGGCGAATTGGAGCAAATCACGATTAAAAATGGCTTTTCCATTTTCAAGAAACCAAGTATTGAGTTCGTCTTAAAAGATAAATCAGTCAAGTTACAAACGGACAAAAAGGAAAAGATTGAAGACTTTAAAAACGCATTGATTTTGCATCCTTTTTCCATAAAAGTGGTCGAGAAATGGTTTTAAAACTCACATTCTAAAAAAAGACTACCTTTGCACCTCTTTTAAGTTACCCGAAACAATTGGGACAAAAACGTGCGAATGACTTTTGAAGATTTGAATTTAATAGACCCGATAAAAAAGGCTCTCAAGGAAAAAAATTATATTGAACCCACCGACATTCAGGCGCAAGCCATTCCTAAAATACTAAAAAGAAGAGATGTATTGGCCTCTGCCCAAACGGGTACAGGAAAGACGGCGGCTTTTGCTATTCCCATTATTCAGTTGATTCATCAAATTGAACAAAAGAAGAACAATAAACCTACTCTTCGCTCTTTGATTGTCACGCCCACTCGCGAATTGGCCATTCAGATTGATGAAAATATTCGGGACTACTCTAAGCATACCATTATTAAACATGCCGTTATTTTTGGTGGCGTAAAACAAGGAAAGCAAGTAGCAAGGCTGAAAGGCGGAGTTCACATTTTGGTAGCCACTCCGGGTCGTTTACTCGATTTGATAAGTCAGGGACTTATTAGTCTCCAATCTGTAAAGTTATTTGTACTCGATGAGGCAGATAGAATGTTGGACATGGGTTTCATCAATGATATTAAGAAGTTATTGAAACTCCTTCCGGAGAAAAGACAATCGCTGTTTTTCTCAGCGACGCTACCGGATAACATTGTCAAATTATCTTCTTCGATCCTGACCAATCCAGCGAAAATTGTAGTGAATCCTGTTTCTTCAACCGCAGAAACAATTCAACAGTATATCTATTACACCAATCGACCAGAGAAGAAAAAATTGTTGCTCCATATTTTAGAGGAACGAAACATTAAACAGGTGCTGCTCTTTTCTAGAACGAAACATGGGGCGGATAGAATTTGCCGAGATTTGAGAAAAAAGAAAATTAACTGTGCGGCGATTCATGGAGATAAATCTCAAAATTCGAGACAAGCTGCTTTGAAGGATTTTAAAGCTGGAAAACTTCGAGTATTAGTTGCCACGGATATTGCCGCGCGTGGAATTGATATTGATAAATTGAAATATGTCATCAATTTCGATGTACCAAATGTGCCAGAAACTTATGTGCATCGGATTGGGCGTTCAGGACGTGCAAAAGAAGAAGGCATTGCGATTTCTATCTGCGAGCCAGAAGAGAATGCATACGTAAGAGATATTCAAAAATTGATAAATAAGAAAATCACTGTGGTGAAAGACCACCCTTTTCCACAGACAGATAAACCAATGACAGAGGCAGAGAAGAAAGAATGGAACAAAGAAAAGGCAAGACGTAAACAGGAGTTTTTCAAAAATAGAAAGTCAAGCAGACAAGGAAGTCATCGACGATAAAAAAAAACCGTTTCCTCCCCTGCGTCAGGAAGGAAACGGAGAAATGTAAGAGATTCTTTTCCTAAAAATTTAGGATATAGTACTAAGCAAGGTTTTGACCACTAAAAGTGACCTCACCTGTTTTTACATCATACATGGCGCCTACGATATCAATTTCGCCAGCCTCCAGCATTTCGTTCAAAACGGGGCTTTGTGTTTTGATATTTTCGATGGCAAATTCGACATTTTTCAATGCCACTCGATTTACAAATTCCAAATTTGCAGAACTTCTGTTCGCTCCATCTGGTGTCTCTGTGGCATCTACTGCTGGCATTATTTTTTCCAACATCTGAGTCAGGTTACCCAATTTTGCATGATCGCATGCACCTTTTACAGCACCACAGGAGGTGTGCCCCATCACGACAATTACTTTAGATTTTGCCAGCTTGCAGGCAAACTCAAGACTTCCAAGAATGTCCTCGTTGATAAAGTTTCCAGCAATTCTTGCATTAAAGATATCTCCGATACCCTGATCAAAAACAATTTCAGTAGGAATACGAGAATCTATACAACTTACAATAGATGCAAAAGGATACTGGCCAGTTGCCGTTTGAGCAATCTGCTGATGCAAATCTCTTTTAGCTGGTTGGCCTGCTATGAAACGAGCATTTCCTTCTTTCAACATTTCAATAGCTACTGCAGGTGAAACGGCTGCCTGGGTTTCAGCAGTTTGCGATATAGCTTGAATTTCTATCATTTTAATTAAAAATTTATTTTTTCAATGCTCCATTAGATTGGAGATTTTTATCTGAAATAATTAAATTATTTGCAATTGCATGTTCCACTTCCTTAATCTGATCTGACAACTCAACAGATTCTAACTCGATGATATCGAGTTCAATATTTTTGAACTTTGCATTGATTTTAAAATCTTCAATGATCTCAACTACGTCATGATCAACATTGATAGTTTTGGATGCATCAATCACTACACGAGAACCTTCTGGCAAAGCGTTCAAAGTCCTCTGTATGCTGGCTTTGTTTAGAAAAGTTACATCCTCGGCTAATTCCAATCTAATTGTATTTTTGTCAACATGATCTTCCGAACGGAAAAGGAACGGCTTCTTGTAATTATTCCATAAAACATAAAAAATAGCAACCGCTAATCCCATTCCTATCCCCATCAACAAATCAGTGAAAACGATTCCTAAAATGGTAACCATGAACGGTACAAAGTGGGACTGACCCAAATTATACATTTGCTTGAATAGTGCTGGTTTTGCTAATTTGTATCCTACTAAAAATAAAATAGCTGCTAAACTGGACAATGGAATCAAATTCAAAACAGCTGGAATCAATGCTGCACAACCCAATAAGATAAAACCATGCATTATAGCAGACGTCTTGGTACGGCCACCTGACTGAATATTGGTAGAACTACGAACAATCACCTGAGTTATCGGTAATCCACCAATCAATCCAGAAATAACATTTCCAACACCTTGTGAGATTAATTCGCGATTGGCAGGTGCCACCCTTTTGAAGGGGTCGAGTTTATCGGTGGCTTCTAAACAAAGCAGTGTTTCCAAACTTGCAACGACTGCAATGGTTGCACCTGTAATCCAAACAGCTGGGTTGGTAATAGAACTGAAATCAGGGAACGTAAACTGACTCAAAAACCCTGAAATGCTTTCTGCAACTGGAATCGCAACAATTTGCTCCCCGTTTAGTGATAGAGAAGGCATGTTTTGGAATAATAAATTTAAAAAGATACCGAGGGCTACCACTACCAATGGGCCTTGTATGATTTGAAATACCTTTATGTTTTTCATGAATTTCTGTTCCCATAAAATCAAAATCAATAGGGAAAGAGAAGTAATAATTACCGCGCCTGGGCTAATTGCCTCAAACATGTAGTATAACTCTGAGAATGTATTGTGACCATCTGGCTGCTGAAACGAAAGGCTACCTTCATAATCTTTGTCATAACCAACTGCGTGTGGTATTTGCTTTAAAAATATTATCACTCCGATACCAGAAAGCATTCCTTTGATTACGGATGAAGGAAAGTAATAACCAATAATACCTGCTTTTGCAAAACCAAGTAACAATTGAAAAATTCCGCCAATAACGACCGCCATTAAGAAAACTTCAAAAGCCCCCAATTCTTGGATTGCAGTCAAGACAATAACAGCTAAACCTGCTGCCGGACCACTTACTCCTAATTGAGAACCAGATAGCGCTCCTACCACAATTCCACCCACAATTCCTGCAATAATACCTGAGAATAAGGGCGCACCTGAGGCAAGTGCAATTCCTAGGCAAAGCGGAACAGCAACCAAAAACACTACGATAGATGCCGGAAGATCGTATTTTAGATTTTTGAAAATTCCATCTTTTTCGATTGGGCTCATTTTTTTATTTTTTTGTTTAAGAATACAAGAAGTGCAAAGGCAAATGCCTTGGCTATTTTTACAAAAATTTCGCTATGTAGGCCATTGAAATTATTGCTTATTTTGTTTTAAGTAATTGTCCAAAAATTTTAATAAGTAAATCAAGCCTCTTTTAGCGCCACTCTTCGTTAATTTTTATTTCAATAGCTAAGACTATTCAAAGAAGAATTGCCTCAATTGGAACAAATTATCCAAATATTTTTTCTACAATTCATTTTGTCCAACTGCTTACATAGCAAACACTATTTTCAAAACTTTGCTTTTTCCTCAAATTGCTGACGTGCATGCAAATGTATAAAACTTTTTCTTATAATAGCAATACTATCAAAGATTAAACAAAGACATAAACACACAATTCAAATACTTGTTCAAATATTTTTTACTTTTGCAAAAAAAAAGAAAACCTATTTATGGCAATAGGAATAAAGATAAGTTTGAATGAAAAGCTATTCTTGCGTGATCCGCAAGAAACTGCATTGGGTCAAAAAATCATTAAGCACAGCATTCTACTTTTAGATGAGATTGGTTTTGAGGCTTTTAACTTCAAAAAGTTAGCAAAACGAATGGAGTCCACAGAGGCTTCGGTTTATCGTTATTTTGAAAACAAGCACCTTTTGTTGATTTATTTGGTGTCATGGTATTGGGAATGGGTGAGTTACCTAATTGATTATAATACCATGAATATCGAGGATCCGAAAAGAAGGTTGAAAATTATCATTGAAACCTTTGTTTACGCCTCAAAAGAAAACCCAGCAATTGAGTATGTAAATGAAAGTGTTTTACATCGTCTTATTATTGCCGAGGGGTCTAAAGCCTATCATACCAAAGCAGTCGATAAAGAAAATACGGAAGGTTTTTTCATCAATTATCTAAAGTTATCTCAAAAGGTATCCGATGAAATTTTGGAAATAAAACCCGATTTCCCCTACCCGCACGCACTTGCTTCTAATCTTTTCGAGATGGCAAACAACCACATCTATTTTGCACAACATTTACCGAAACTGACTGATGTAACAGTAAGTGATGAAAACTACGACGAAGTGGAGCAGATGATCGAGTATTTTGCGTTTTCACTTTTGGAATGCAGGAGAGATAAATAGTTTTCTAAAAAAGAAAAGGTGTCACCTTTCGAGAAAGATAACACCTTTGTTATTAATTATTTCAAAATCAATTATTTGATTTTGAATGCTTTTTTCACTTTGCTAACGTAATCCAATTTCTCCCAAGTAAAAGTTTCTACTTTCATCTTTTTCACCTTACCAGAACCATTTGTGAAAGTAACTTCCTTTTTCTCAGGAGTTCTTCCCATGTGGCCATAGGCTGCCGAATCAGAGTAAATAGGTTTACGTAATTTTAATCTCGTTTCAATTGCGTACGGACGCATATCAAAAGTCTTATCTACCAACTTTGCGATTTTACCGTCGTCCATATTCACTTTTGCAGTACCATAAGTATTGACATAAATATTGGTAGGTTTTGCTACACCAATTGCGTAACTCACCTGAACCAAAACTTCATCGCAAACACCTGCTGCCACTAAGTTCTTCGCAATGTGACGAGTAGCATACGCTGCTGATCTATCCACTTTACTCGGATCTTTTCCTGAGAATGCACCACCACCGTGGGCTCCTTTTCCGCCATAAGTATCAACAATAATTTTTCTACCAGTCAAACCAGTATCACCGTGAGGGCCTCCGATTACAAACTTACCAGTTGGGTTTACGTGAAATTTAATTTTGTCATTGAAAAGTTTTTGAACTTTTCTGTTACACATTTTTTTCACTTTAGGAATCACGATGCTGATTACGTCTTCCTTGATTTTGGCTAACATTTTTTTGTCATCATCAAAATCATCGTGCTGCGTACTCACAACAATGGTATCAATTCTTGCTGGTTTGTGATCGTCTCCATATTCAATCGTTACCTGAGATTTACTATCAGGACGCAAGTAAGTCATGATTTTTCCCGCTTTGCGAATATCAGCCATTACTTGCAAAATCTTATGAGACAAATCCAACGCTAAAGGCATATAATTATCCGTCTCGTTTGTTGCATAACCAAACATCATACCTTGGTCACCGGCACCTTGATCTTCTTTTTTCTTTCGCTCAACTCCTTGATTGATATCAGGCGATTGCTCGTGAATTGAAGACATCACACCACACGATTTTGCTTCGAACATGTACTCAGATTTGGTGTATCCGATACGCTCGATAACGTCACGTGCAATTTGCTGTACGTCTAAATAAGTCTTTGATTTAACCTCGCCTGCACACACTACCTGACCGGTAGTAACTAATGTTTCACAAGCAACTTTTGAACTAGGATCGAATGCAATAAAGTGATCCACTAATGCATCAGAAATTTGGTCAGAAACTTTATCCGGGTGTCCTTCAGAAACTGACTCAGATGTAAATAAATACGGCATAACTCTTATTAAGTATTAATATATTTTTGGATAAAAAAAGAGGGTTTTGATTCATACCTCATTTTTGAATGCCCAAAGGTAGGATTATTTTTAGAATGTTGCTGCGAGCACACATCATATTTATATCTATAAGATATTATTAACTAAAGTCTATAGCCACAGTCTTTCCTTCAATTGCTAAAACTGAATTTTCAAACACCTCTTTTGCTTCATTAAGTAATGGATTCAAGTTTTTATAGCGATTAGAAAAATGACCAAGCATTAATTGTTTTGCTCCTGATAACTTTGCAATTTTGGCGGCCTCCTTTGCAGTAGAATGTCCTCTCTCATTTGCCACACCTACCTTGTCTTCCATGTAGGTCGCTTCATGATAAAGTAAATCCACATTTTTTATAAATGGAATAATTTTTTGAAAGTAGGAGGTATCAGAACAATAGGCAAAACTTCTCGGCGGCTTACCTTCAAAAACCAGTTCAGTATTCTGAATTACCAAACCTTCATTCCGAGTAAAATCGGCTCCTTGCTTTATTTCATTAATTTTAGAGAAAGGAATATCGTACTCAATGATTTTTTCGGGAATAATTTTTTTCGGGAATGGCTTTTCTTTAAAAAGAAAACCAGTAGTGGGAATGCGATGATTCAACGGAATAGAATAAACTTTTACTTTTTCATTTTGAAAAATAAGTTGGTGTTGTTCCGTATCAATTTCGTGAAAAACAATATCAAAACTCTGATGAGCGTCAGTTGTTTCAAAAATCAAATCTATCAGTCTCTCCAATCCCTTTGGGGAAAATATTTCTAAAGTTTCTTTTCTTCCATTTAAGGCAAAAGAATTTAATAGTCCTGGCAATCCAAAAATATGATCACCATGAAGATGGCTGATAAATATCTGATTTATCTTACTTCTTTTGATTTTAAAATCAGACATTCTAATTTGGGTTCCTTCCCCGCAATCAATAAGAAAAAGTTGTTCTTGAATATTGACAACTTGCGCAGAAGGAAATCTCCCGTTGGCGGGAATTGCAGAATTAGAACCAAGTACTGTTACTGAAAAATTCAAATGCGTCAATTGAGGTTGCAAAACTAATCAACTATTCAACTTAATTTATTTCCCCTCCGCAACTCGAACCAGCACCCGCGGTACAGCCATAGCAATGTTGATTCAAAACAATTTTCCGATTTTTTAATTTTTCAATATCAAAAGTAGAAAGGTGCTGAGAACCGTTGGTTGCTACTTTTAAATCTAACATTTGATTGAAATCGCAGTCATACAAAAATCCATCCCATGAAACAGAAATGGTATTTCGACACATCAACCCCATTATCGTACCGGGGTTAAAAGCATTAACTAGTTCTTCCATGTAAGAGGCATAGTTTTCAGACTGTAATAAATAATCTAAAAACCGACTGATAGGCATATTCGTTATACAAAATAAATTATTGAATATGACCTCGTATTTACGTTTCAACTGACGTTTGAATTCTGGCTCTAAAACCTCTTGTCGATCGGGCAAAAAAGCACCACTCGGATTATAGACCAAATCTAACTGAAGACCACTCCCCGCTTTTCCATAACCTACCGCATTGAGTTTTTGAAGCGCCGAAATACTATCTTCAAAAACACCATCACCACGTTGGCTATCTGTCCTTTTTTTACTAAAGTAAGGAAGTGACGAAACAACATGCACTTTATTCTTCGCGAAAAATTCAGGTAAATCTGCGTACTTTTTATTGGCTTCGATGATGGTCAGATTACATCGATTCATCACCTTTTTTCCAGCAGCAACACATTCTTCTACAAACCACCTAAAATGGGCATTCATTTCGGGTGCGCCTCCCGTGATATCCACGGTATGAATGGTATCAATTGATTTTATGATCTCAAGACATTTGTCCAAAGTCGCCTTGTCCATGTTTTCTACCTTCTTGTCTGGTCCGGCATCTACATGGCAATGAGCACAAGTTTGATTACACAATTTTCCAATATTCAATTGAAAAATTTCTAGAGGAGAAGGCTCCAATGTTGGAAAACCATTCTCTTTCAGTTTCCCAGCAAAAGAAGGAAACTTCACATCCACCATTTTCTTACCATTCAACACCTCCAACTGAATAAAAGAATCAGCCAGTTCATTTCCAACAACGGAAAGCGATTTAGATTTTTGTTTAATACCCATTTACATCGAAAGTTTATTCACGTGATTCATCATTTGAACTCCATTTACGAGCGTTGCGCCCCCTTTGATAGCAGCTGCTACGTGTACTGCTTCCATCATTTGTTCTTCGTCAGCACCTTTTTTAAGGCAGGTTGAAGAATAAGCATCTATACAATACGGACAAGCCACCGCATGTGCCACCGCCAATGCAATGAGCGCTTTTTCGCGTTCCGTCAATGCGCCTTCTTTAAAAACTTCACCATACCAATCGAAGAACTTCTTACCCATCTCCTCTTGCCACTCAGTGATGTTCCCAAATTTTTTCAAATCTTCTGGATCAAAATATATTTTATCAGCCATTCTCATTTATTTAATAAAAAAGCGAAATGTACGAATTACAATAAGACTTTGAAGGTTTAATAGTTCAATCAATTATAATTTTATCCTGACAAAAGGGATAAAACAGTCTTCCTTCGCTACCTTTGTCGGTAAATGTTCAATTCCCTTTTACTTTGAGAAAGCATAATATCATATTTCTGTTCCTACTGATTTCCTTTTTTTGCTGTAAAAAAAATGGTGTGGAACGCCCTTCAAATTATTATAAAGTCGAAGCCATCAGTGAAAAAGGAATAAATATGGTTGTCGAAATTCCAGCAGGCACCAATCATAAAATCGAATATGATCCAGCATCCGATTCTTTCAAAAACGATATTAAGAACGGCAAAGATAGAGTGATTTCATTTTTACCCTATCCTGGAAACTACGGTTTTATTCCTTCAACTTTAATGGATAAAAAAAGAGGTGGCGACGGTGACGCGCTCGATATTTTAGTTATTGGTGAGTCAGAACCTACTGGAAAAGTGTTACCCGTTAAACCTATTGGTGCATTATTGCTTTTGGATGGCGGTGAGATTGATACCAAATTAATTGCTATTCCTGCCGATTCCTCAAAACAGGTAATTAGTCCAGACAATTTTCAAGAATTCATTATTGAGCACGATGCCGTGAGAATGATTGTCGAGCATTGGTTCCTAAATTATAAGGGCCAAGGAAAGATGCAAATGATGGGTTGGAGAGATGATACTTTCGCTTTACGCGAAATTGAGAAATGGAAAACAAGAGACGAGTAGCGAAAGACGAAATACTGATTACAAGAGACAAATAAACTCAACATAACTAACACCTGATGAAAGATATTTTTGACCTCTTAGGTCGTTTTTTTATTAGCCTTATATTTTTTTACGAAGCCTACGATTCCATTTTTTATTTTAAGGACACTCTTCTAAAAATGAATGAATACGGGCTGACATGGCATCCTAAATTCTTTCTTTATCTCTCTATTACTTTTTTGGTTTTTGGTGGAATATTAGTGCTGCTTGGCTATCGTTCTAAATTGGGCGCAACCCTTCTTCTATTATATTGGATTCCGCTCACCTTAATCGTCCACTCGTGGTGGAACGACCCTGAAGAAATCAGAAGAATTCAATCCATTCTATTTATGAGAAATATGGCAATTGCTGGTGGGTTACTTTTATTGGTGGTTAATGGAAGTCAACGCTATAGTATCAAACGCCTTTTTGCCACAACAAAAGTGCCGGGTGTTGGGTAATTTTAATTCTCCAAAATCCACTCCTCAATCCTATTATTATCTGCTCTGTTCTGAACGTGCTTTGAATTATTTAAGAGTATTGATTTCTTTAAAGAAGGAAAAATTTTATCGGCTCTTTTGAGCATTTTCTCACCAGGAAACATGATATCTTTTTTCGCAGCAATTAAAGTAATGGGCGTTTTAATTTTTTCCGCATCAGATTTACTAATTGTTGGAACTGGAGAAAAATCTAAATCGAAATGCAAAAAGACTTTTGAAAGAAATTGAATGGCAAATTCATCTCTATCGGTAAATAGTTCGTTTAAAAATTGCTCAAC
Source organism: uncultured Saprospiraceae bacterium (assembly GCA_937924495.1). Classification (GTDB taxonomy): domain Bacteria; phylum Bacteroidota; class Bacteroidia; order Chitinophagales; family Saprospiraceae; genus JAGQWW01. Next base: position 9,195 of record CALDSS010000076.1, on the reverse strand, counting down.
AAACTTGACCTTTTTGCTACTCATATATCGCTTCATCGGAATGAAAACGTTCCACATCAGCTTCAGTGGATTTCCATTCACGATGTAAGCCGGGGCCGCCAAAAACACTTCTTTTATTTTTGATTCATCACTGATAAGCGTTTTCAAAATCACCAACCCGCCCAATGAAAAACCTACCATTGTTACGTTCTCTAATTTCAAGTTATTGATGACCTCGTTCATCCATTTTCCGAAATCATCATTTTTCATACTCAGTCTTGTCTCGGCACTTTTGTTGGGTTGAGCTGGCACATCCACCGCAAATACTTGAAATTTTCTACTCAGATTCGGATAAGTTTCTAAACTAATTGGTGCGCATCCATTTGAGCCATGAACGATAATCAATGGTGGATTTGAAGGACTGCCTGTTACGATAATATTGGTTTCACCAAAACTGGTTTCTACCATTTTGTAAGCAAAATCAATTTTCAACTCACTTAATTTTTTATCATAAAGTGCTAAAATTTCTTTTTTCCCTTCTGCTGATTTAAATAGTGATTTCATATTTCTTAAAATAAAAATAGTGGCAGGACGAAAAAGCCTTGCCACTATTTAGTTTATTGAAAATGTATTTTTAATAAGTGCTTGGACAGAATTAGGTTAAAGAATAGAATGAGCTTATTTTTTCGATAGTTATTCCATTATTTATCCAACTCAATCACAGCTCCGACATAATATTGTCCTTGACTCAATCGTCCATCAAATTCAATTGCGCCATCTGAAGTGGCGTTGAATTTTGCATTTCGGATTTGTTCCTTACCAAGTACCTGCGTCAATTTTGCTTGATAAGAACCTTGGTTGCTTGCATTCAATGCTTGATTCAATTCATCATAAGGCAGTTCCACTTTGGAGACAACTACTGCTATTCTATCTCTATTTCCTAAATCATCCGCCACCATAGAATGATCGCGAGGGAAAAGGCGCGTTCCAACAATTCCACAATAAGGAGAATGCTTTTCCGTATATGGAAAAAGAACATAACTACTACCATCCGTTTCTTCCCCAAAAACATAGACATAACATTCTACAGAATTGGTTACAGCCACTTTGAATTTCTGGCCTGCTCGAATTGGCGATCGTGTTCCATACAATTTCTCACTTTTTTGAGCCAATGGAATCAATCGTTGTGATTGATTATCCACCAAACCTAATTTTACCGCAAGGCGATTTGGATCCATATTTTCGGCATTCCCCATTGGGTAAAGCCCATAAGCTTCTTTATTGAACTCTTTGAAGTCGTTGTATCGAACCCACGCTATTCCATCTTGCCCCCATTCTGGGCCCCAACTATTCATAATTTGAAAAGCACCGCCTTCCATATTATCATCATAACCAATCACACACATCGCATGTCCTCCAAATCCACTTTGAGAATAATCACGTCGAGTAGGCCGCCACATTTTTTGTCCTCTCATACTTTGCATAAAAGAACCACCAACCATCATCCCAATGACTACAGGAGCACCTTGAGCGATATTCTGTTTCATGGCATCGATGTCTGTTTTATAATTGTTGGCACCGTAGGTCAAGCGATTATAACCCTTTGTTCTAAACTCCTTGGCCTTGTCTTTTCCAGTTCTATCGGGCATGATGCTGCAAGTACTTTCATCATATCTAAAATCTCTAAACGGCAAAGTTCCATTTTGCTTCAGGAAAGCCATCGCATCGTTCATGTAGGCTCCTTGACAACCTCGCAGCGCAATTTGATTATATAAATAGGAAGGACTAAAGGCAACTTGATCTGGGTTTTGGCCAGTAGCTCGACTGTGCAAAATTGTTCGAGCGCCATAACTTGCAGCCCAACCCACACAAGAGCCTTGCTGCCCTTGGTGCAATCGGTCTGGTGCGTACCTCATAAGCGAAGCGGATGGAGGAAGTTTTGGTGCTCCATAACTTGTTGATAGGGCTTCAAAAACCTCTGCTTTATCAAACCGCTCTTGGCTCAAGGCAGCTCCAGTTGAAAAGGAAAATTCTTCCGTATTGCTGATGTTGCTGTTATCTGCAAAACCACCTCCTCCGCCACCACCAGCAAGGCATCCATCAAAAAAACCAAACATATACAGACCAGCACAAATCGCAATTGCTGGCACTAAAAGTTTTGGCTTTTTTAATAAAAACATCAAAGCGTAGGGCAACAATTGGCCGAGGCCTCCACCTCCACCACCTTGTTGATTCCGGTCTCGCCGTTGACGGTCAAAGTCATCATTACGACGTTCATTTTCCGGATCTTCTTCCATTCGAATAGGCATAGTATCTTTATTTTTTAAACGTGATTGATTTGATTCAAAGATAAGGACGGATTGATTACTAATTTTTAACAAAAAGAAAGGTTAAAAATACATCTAATTCTAAAAACGAATTTCAATCATATCAAGTCAATTTGTACTTAACCTTATCAAGCAAAAACTCATAAATCATCTCGGCTGATTCTTCAATTGATAAATTCTCTGTAGGAACATTGAGGTCTGGGTTTGGCGGCGCTTCATAAGGGGCATCAATACCCGTGAAGCCTTTAATCTCGCCTGCTCGTGCTTTTTTATAAAGCCCTTTCACATCACGTGCTTCGCAGATATGAAGTGGCGTATTGATGAAAATTTCTAAAAAATCATCTTCACCGATTATTTCTTTCGCTTTTTGGCGAATTGCAATGGTTGGACTTACAAACGAATTAATCGTGATGATACCTGAATTGACGTATAATTTCGAAATCTCTGCGATTCGGCGAATATTTTCCAACCTATCTTCTGGGCTAAAACTCAAATTACTGTTGATGCCTGAGCGAATATTATCGCCGTCCAACACCTGAGCGAAGTAGCCTTCATTGTGCAATCGACGCTCCAATGCTTGTGCCACCGTACTTTTTCCTGAACCAGAGAGTCCCGTCAGCCACAGTACCTTACTACGTTGATTGAGTTTTTTCTCTCTATCGCTTCGTTGCAATAATCTATCAAAAATTGGATGGATATTATCGGCCATTGTTTATTTTTTGAAATGCAAAAGTATCTAATTAGTAGAGACAATTCATGAATTGTCTCTACTAATTAGATACAATTTTTCTTCCATGATACCACTCCCCTTTTATCAAATTTTGTAAGTCAGGAAGGTTGTGCGGAGTGATTTTTCCAGCAGAGATAATGTCGATTTTATTTCCGAATTCTTGGACGAGTTGGTTTAAAACTTCATTGCCCTCCATGGCAGTAGCCTTTTGGCCAGAGGTTAAAACTGCCGAAATTTCCTCAATTTCCGAAAGGGTATTCATCGCCTCAAAAATATCAGGAGTAACATCAATGGCTTTATGAAAAGTCACTTTGAGGGGTTGCGCAAGTTTTGCTAATTCACGTGTATTTTCAACATCAACAGTTTTGTCTTCCTTTAATAATCCAAAAACCACACCTTCAATTCCCAATTTTTTACAAAAAAGAATGGATGCCTTCATGGTTTCTATTTCGGCCTTCGAGTAATGAAAATCGCCTGCCCGAGGACGAATCATCGCTCGAATTGGAATCTCGACTTTTTCAAAAACAGAAATCAACAAGCCATGGGAAGGAGTTAAACCATCATTAGTAAGGTCAGAGCAAAGTTCAATTCTATCCGCCCCGTTTTGTTCAGCGTAAATAGATTCCTCCAAGGTCTCAACACAAGCTTCTTTTTTTATGGTCATTGCAATCAATTTTTTTGGAATTCGAGAATTCGGGATTTCGAGACTAAAAATAAGTCTTTCTCTCGGTTTCTCGAATTTTCGATCTCCCGAAATCTCACTTGTTATTCAGAACATTTAATTACAATTTTTCCGCTCACTTTTCGAGCCATCATTTCTTCCAAAGCTTTTGGTGTTTCGGCCAGCGGATACACGCCATGAATATGCGGCTTCAATTCGCCAGTGCCAAACCACTGCATCAATTGCATAATATTGGCCATATTCTCGCTCGGAAACTTCATGGTAAAGGCACCCCAAAACACCCCAACAATTTGACAACTTTTCAGTAGAGGAAGATTCAATGGAATTTTAGGAATGTCACCTGCCGCAAATCCAACCACTAAATATCGACCATCCCAATTCATCGCTCGAAACGCTTTTTCCGAGTAATCACCTCCGACAGGATCATAAATCACATCCGCTCCTTTTCCATCCGTCAATTCTTTGATTCGATTTTTCAAATCTTCGTTTGAATAATTGATGGTCAGGTCAGCTCCATATTTTTTACACAGCTCCAATTTTTCATCGGTCGAGGCACAGGCGATGACTTTGGCCCCCATCAATTTCCCCAATTCAACCGCAGCCAGCCCTACTCCACCTGATGCTCCCAAAACCACCAAGGTCTCCCCTTCTTTCAAGTGCGCTCTATCTTTTAAGGCATGGTAAGAAGTCCCATAAGCCATCATAAAAGAGGCAGCAATTTCATGCGGCATATTGGGTGGTTTGGGAAAGACCGCTTTCGCGGAAACGCAAACCTCCTCCGCGTATCCACCGTGAGGAATAATACCAAAAACTTCATCGCCCACTTTATGGCGTTTTACCGCAGCACCTACTTTTTTCACTACTCCAGAAATATCACTCCCCGGTGTAAAAGGCAAATCTGGTTTGAATTGATACTTCCCTTGAATGATCAAGGTGTCAGGAAAATTCATTCCACAGGCCTTCAATTCCACGACCACTTCTTTTTCTTTCGGTTCAGGACTTGGAAGTTCTTTCAAAACCAAATCAGATGGTGGCCCATGTTTTTCGCAAATAATTGCTTTCATGTATTTTTTTTTTGATATCGAGAAACCGGTATTTCGAGATTTCGTGAACCAACTTTGTCTCGTTTTCTCGAAATCCCGAATTCTCGTTTTCTCGAATTCTAATTTATTTCTTTCTCTTCTTACTCGCTTTCGCAAAAGGATTAAAATCCAATGCCAGTTGAATCCAATACTCCAAATCTTCTTCAGAATCATATCCATCTGGCGTTATAAAAGCATAATCTCTCATTGGTCTTCCAGTAAAATCCATCGGATGACAGCCCGTTTTATCTTTTGATTTTTCATAAGCCTCTTGCCCAATCCTAATCATCAATAAATCCGTTGCTTTCTTTTTATCATAATGTATCCCACAACACATTTTATCATTGACCATAAAACACATCCCACCAAACATCTTTTTTTCAAAATAATTGGCCTGCTTTTCTTTCAAAATACGATTTATACGTTCGGAAGTAAATTCGTCGTAAGGCATAAGAATGAGTGAATTATGGAATGACAGAATGAGTGAATAAAGAAATAAAAATTTCCGAATAAAGAAAAAACAATTATTTTAGTTCTAGCCGACATTCACTCATTCCAAAATTCAATCATTCACTCATTCCAAAAAAAACCTTACGTTTGCAGTGTGAACAAAAGCTATGTTTTTACGTCTTATAAATTGAAATTCAACGGCTCTCTCCGTCCATTCATTTTTCAAAATTATTATTAAATGTACCAACAGTATTTTACTGAAGAGCATAATCTATTCAGAGAAGGATTCAGAGACTTTTTAAAGCAAGAAGTTGTTCCTCATGTTGATAAATGGGAAGCCGAAGGAAAAGTAGATCCTGGAATTTGGAAGAAGTTCGGAGATATGGGCTATTTCGGAATAAGATATCCAGAAGAATATGGTGGAATGAATCTCGATATTTTCTACCTCGTGATATGGTTAGAAGAAATGCAGCGCATCAATTCAGGTGGTTTTGCTGCTGCGATGTGGGCTCATAATTATCTTGCGATGACGCACTTGCTTGCAGAAGGAAGCGAAGTTCACAAACAAGAATATTTAAGAAAAAGTATCTCTGGCGAATTGGTCGGTTGCCTTTGTATCTCAGAACCATTTGGTGGATCGGATGTGGGCGCTATGCGAACAATTGCTGTAAAAGAGGGCGACGAATGGGTCTTAAATGGTTCAAAAACCTTTATCACCAATGGAGTTTATTCTGATTACTTGATCGTAATTGCAAAAATGAACGTGGATGAAAGTCCAAAATCCATGGGCGTTTTCTTAATTGATCGTGATACGCCCGGTGTAAGTGCCAGCAAATTAGACAAACTCGGTTGGCGAGCATCTGATACCGGAGAAATTGCTTTTGACAATGTCAGAATTCCAGCTGCAAATCTTATGGGTGACCCTGGAAAAGGGTTCTATTATGTGATGCAACACTTTGCATTGGAACGCCTCATCATGGGTATAAACGCACATGCTCGTGCAGAGTATGCCCTCGAATATACCTTGCAATATATGTCTGAGCGTACTGCTTTCGGCAAAACAATTGATCGTTTCCAAGCGCTTCGTCATCGCGTATCAGAAATGGCCACTGAGGTCGAAATGTGTAAATCTTTCAACTACCAAATTGCCGCTAATCTTGACAAAGGTGAATATGTGGTGAAAGAGGCCTGCATGTCCAAACTACAATCCACTAAAGTTGCAGATCAAGTCATTTATGACTGCTTACAATTTTTGGGTGGTTATGGTTACATGGAAGAATATCCATTGGCTCGAATGTGGCGTGATAGTCGCCTCGGCCCTATCGGTGGTGGTACTTCTGAGATTTTAAAAGAAATCATTGCCAAAATGGTGATTGATAAGAAATCTTATAAAAAGTCAGCGAAGGTTTAAAGTCACTCGGCAGTTTGCAGTAGGCAAATTCTTAAGTACTTTCCTTTAGAGCGCTACAAATTAACCCAGTTTAACAAACTAAGTAATCTTCCGTTAGTTATTTTAGTAAAATAGTCTCACACTTGCAGCGAATTTTCGCTGAATAAAATATTGACACAAATATGAGTTACCGATTACAGAAAGCCGTAGTGCTCGGTTCGGGAGTGATGGGTTCAGGTATTGCCTGCCATCTCGCCAATATCGGCATGGAAGTTTTGTTGCTTGACATTGTTCCATTCGATATTTCCGATAAGGATAAAAACAATCCTGCTGTCCGAAATAGTATCGTAAATGGTGCCATGAAAAAAGCACTTAAATCTAAACCTGCCGCCCTTTATCATAAAAGTTTTTCTAATCGAATTACTACTGGAAACTTCACCGATGACTTCGAAAAAATCGCAGATGCCGATTGGATCATCGAAGTGGTAGTGGAGCGTTTGGACATCAAACAACAGATTTTTGAAAAAGTAGAAAAACACCGCCGTGCTGGTTCGTTGGTGACTTCGAATACTTCAAGTATTCCTATTAAAATGTTGGTAGAAGGTCGTTCTGACGAATTCAAAAAACATTTTTGTGGAACACACTTTTTCAATCCTCCTCGATACATGCCGCTTTTGGAAGTCATTCCTCATGAGGGCAGCGACCAATCTGTGATTGACTTTTTCATGGATTTTGGCTCAAGAGTATTGGGTAAAACGATGGTGCTTTGTAAAGATACGCCCGGTTTTATCGCCAACCGTATCGGCGTGATGTCAGGTAATAAAATGATACAACTCACCGAGAAATACGATATGCGTATCGAAGAAGTGGATGCCATCACTGGCCCAATCATCGCACGTCCGAGAACTGCAACTTATCGGTTGCAAGATTTGGTAGGAATTGATACCAGTGAAAAAGTGACCAAATTCGTTGCATCAGCTGTAAAAGGAAAAGATGAGTTCATTGATTCAATGGAAGGTTATGCACCGAAGTTCATGAATTTCCTTTTAGAAAATAAGTTTTTTGGAAATAAATCTGGTCAAGGGTATTATCAAAAAACAAACAAACGCGACGAGAAAGGAAAGCGTTTGGTCAATGCGCTCAATCTAAAAACTTTGAAATATGAGCCAGCAATCAAACCAAAATTAGCAGTAGTTGCTGCCTCCAAAAACATCGGTCTTTTCGATAAGAAAATGGAAACCTTATTGGATGGCGATGAAAGAGAAAATAAATTTTTGAGTGAATATTTCGCATCTCTTCTGGCTTATTCTGCCAACCGAGTTCCTGAAATTTCGGATGAATACTACCCAGTAGATGACGCTATGCGTGCTGGCTACATGTGGGAGTATGGCCCATTCGAATATTGGGATGCCATCGGTTTTGAAAAAGGAATCAAATTGATGGAGGCGCACGGTGAAAAAGTAGCGGATTGGATTAAAGATTTATCATCGAAAAAAGGATTTACGACTTTCTACAAATTAGAAGATGGTAAAAAGAAATACTTCAGTTTAGAAAGTAACGCTTACGAGGCAATGCCGGGCGGAGATGATGTTATCATTTTAGACGCATTGCGTGCTGCTCAAAAACCAATTTTGAAAAACAGCGAATGCACCGTGCATGACATCGGTGACGGTGTGATGTGTGTAGAATTCACATCCAAAAGCAACGCTATCGGCGATGGTATTGGTAATGGAATCAAAGAAGCCATCCATAAAGCTGAGACAGAAGGTTGGAAAGGAGTCGTCATTGGCAACAATGCAAAGAACTTCTCTGTCGGGGCCAATTTGATGAATATCGGAATGGTAGCCATGCAGAAGGATTTTGAAAAATTAGGAAAAGCAGTAAACGATTTCCAACAATTGGGAATGTATATCCGCACCTCCAAGGTGCCAGTTGTTTCAGCTGGACAAGGATATGTGTTCGGTGGTGGTTGTGAAATTTCAATGCACTGCGATGCTTCCATCATGGCTGCGGAATCTTACATCGGTTTGGTAGAAGTTGGCGTCGGATTGATTCCAGGCGGTGGTGGAACCAAAGAGTTAGCACTTCGTGCTTCTGACAAATTCTTCGAAGGTGATGTGCAAATGCCAACCTTGATTGAACATTTCAAAGCTATTGCAACTGCATCTGTTTCTACCTCAGCATACGAGGCTTTTGATTTAGGACTTTTGTTAAAAGAAAGAGACACCGTCGTTGCCAAAACTAATAGAAATTTATCATTGGCCAAACACAAAGTGCTTGACCTTGCAGATGGATACGTAGCACCTACTCCGAGACATGACATTGAGGTGTTAGGGCGTGGCGGTTTGGCTGCACTTTATACTGCGGTGAATGAATTTTATTTAGGAAAATACATGTCTGAATATGATGTGGAGGTAGCCAACAAAGTAGCGTATGTCCTTTGTGGTGGTGATTTGACTTTTAGTCAGAAAGTAAGTGAGCAATATTTGCTCGATATCGAAAGGGAAGCGTTTTTGAGCTTACTTGGTAATCAGAAAACGTTGGATAGAATTCAG